>JBKPDW010000197.1:0-85219 GCA_046728115.1 Acidobacteriota bacterium
TTGCATATCAAAGCCCCTGACGGCACGCCGATGGCGAACCCGATGCTGACGATGCTGCACATCCTGGGGCGCGACGACATCCAGCAGTTCGGTGACAGCACGGGCGCGATGGATCTGAACAACGTGGCTGCGCCGGCGGCCACTGACGCGGCGGCGAAAGGCTAGCAGCGGCGATCAGCGCAGAGATCGCAGGATTCGCAGCGACAGATTGGCTCGTGCGAGTTCAGCGGGTTCTGCGGTGATCGTCGTGTTGCAGGAGTATTGACGATGACGCGACGAACGCTGATCTCGTTGAGCGCGGTTGCCGCATTGAGCCTGTCGGCTTTGCTTCGCGCTGCCGCTCCCGCGGCTTCGGTCGTGGACGCGGCAATGCAGGGCAACAGGGACGCCGTGAGGACGCTGCTCAAACAGGGCGCCGACGTGAACACCGCTCAGGGCGACGGCATGACGGCGCTGCACTGGGCGGTGCAGAAAGGCGATCTCGAGCTGACGCAGACGCTGCTGTACGCGGGAGCGAACGTCAAAGCTGCAACTCGCATCGGCGGCTACACGCCCCTCATCATCGCCAGCCGTAACGGCAACGCCTCCTTGATCGAAGCGCTTATCGGCGGCGGCGCCGACGCCAACTCGGCGACTGTCAACGGCACGACCGCGCTGATGTTCGCGGCGCAATCTGGCAGCGCCGCCGCGGTCAAGGCGCTGGTCGCGCACAACGCCGACGTGAATGCCAAGGAAAAGGTGAAGGGCGAAACGGCGCTGATGATCGCTGCGGCGTACGGGCGCGCAGACGTCGTTCGCGAGCTCACGGCGCACGGGGCCGACATGTCGGTCACGACCAAGGTGATCGACATGGCGCAATACAACAAGGAAGAGGCGGAGCGCCTGGCGCAGTTCCAGCAGCAGCAGGCGGCACAGGCCGCGGCGGCCGGCCGCGGCGGCGCGGCTCCCGAAGGCCGTGGGCGCGGCAATCCCAATGCGAAGGGCGGGATCGACCGTCAGTACAACTACACCGAGCTGGTCGGTTACTGGGGTGGCATGTCGGCCCTTCATCTGGCAGCACGGCAGGGACAGATCGAAGCAGTGAAGGCCCTTCTCGAGGCACACGGGGACGTGAATGGACGGACCGTCGGCGACAACAGCACGGCGATGCTCATCGCGACGATCAACGGCCGGTTCGATCTGGCGAAGTACCTCCTCGATCAGGGCGGCGACCCGAACCTGGCGGAGCACAACGGCGTCACTCCGCTCTACGCCGCGCTCAATTGCCAGTGGGCAGCGAAAGCGCTGTACCCCCAACCGCGGGCATACGAGCAGCAGCACACCTCGTATCTCGACCTGATGCAGGCGCTGCTCGACAAAGGCGCCGATCCCAACGCGCGGCTCACGAAGAAGGTCTGGTATTCGCAGTACGACTTCGATCAATCCGGGGTTGACGAAGCCGGCTCGACGGCGTTCTGGCGCGCGGCGTACAGCGCCGACGTCGATGCGATGAAACTGCTCATTGCCTACGGCGCCGATCCGAACATTCCGACGATGCGCATGCCCGGCCGCGTCCGCACCGGCGACGTCGGCGAGCGCGCGGTGCAGGATATTTCGCAGCTGCCGCCGATTCCGGTTGGCGGACCGGCTGTGGCCCCGCTGCTGGCGGCGTCAGGTCAGGGCTACGGCGAAGGCTTTGCGGCCAACCACCATCGCTTCGCGCCAACGGGGATGCTCGCCGCCGTGAAATATCTCGTCGAAGAGCTGCATGCCGACGTGAACGTCCGCGACCACGAAGGCAACACGCCGCTCCACAACGCCGCGGCCCGGGGCGACAACGAGATGATCAAATACCTGCTGTCCAAGGGCGCCGATCCGAAAGCCGTCAACCGCGCCGGCCAGACCACGGTGGACATGGCGAACGGCCCCGTGCAGCGCATCTCGCCGTTCCCAGACACAATCAAGCTGCTCGAAGACCTGGGCGTCAAGAACAATCACAAGTGCGTGTCTTGCTAGAGCAGGGATTGGGGATCAGGGATCGGTGAGTCCCGAGTCCCTGGTCCGGGCTCGGAATACCAACAACAGTCCAGCTTGTTAGCTCTGCCACGTCGATACGAAAGCGAAGCTTGGCGTACGGTTTGATACGCAAGGGCCTGTGGCAGGGAACACCGTTCGTGTCGCCGCGCTCGCGGATCTGCACTGCACCAAGACCTCTCACGGCGCATTTCAGTCGCTCTTCGCGCAGATTTCCGAAGCTGCCGAGCTGCTGTTGATTGCGGGCGACCTGACTGATTACGGTCTTCCTGACGAAGCGCGTGTCCTCGCCAAGGAATTCAGTGCCCTGCGCATTCCTGTGGTCTCCGTTCTCGGAAATCACGATGTCGAATCAGGCAAGGCCGACGAGGTTCGTGCCATCCTCGTCGATGCCGGCATTACAGTGCTCGACGGAGATGCGTGCGAACTTGCGGGTATCGGCGTCGCCGGTATCAAGGGCTTTGGCGGCGGGTTCGGAAAACGCGCGCTCGGACCCTGGGGCGAGACCATCATCAAGCAGTTCGTCCGCGAAGCGGTGGACGAAGCGCTGAAGCTCGAGGCGGCGCTGGCCCGGCTGCGCACTGCGACGATGATCGCGCTGATGCACTACTCGCCCGTGCAGCAGACCGTGGAAGGCGAGCCGCCCGAAATCTATCCCTTTCTCGGATCGAGCCGTCTCGAAGAGCCGATTCACCGTTATCCGGTCACGCTCGTGCTGCATGGCCACGCCCACCGTGGACAGCTCGAAGGCCGTACAGCCAGCGGGGCGCCCGTCTACAACGTGTCGATTCCGCTGCTCACGCGGACGATCGCCGATCGTCCGCCATTCCGCGTGTTCAATCTCACCATCGGAACCGACGCCACCGCGGCGCCTGCCCCGACACGCGGCCGCCGGGCCACCGATGCGGTGGCGTCCTGAGGATTCCCATGGAAACGTCCTCTGTCTTCGCGGGCCACAATGCTGCCACCGAGTTCTACGCTGCCGCGCTCGAACGCCTCGAGGAAATCCGTGTCCCATTTCTCGTCGGCGGCGCCTTCGCGTTTTCCCAATACACCGGGGTTCCGCGCGAGACCAAGGACATCGACATCTTCGTGAAGCCAGCCGACTGCCGGCTGGTCCTCGACGCGTTTGCTCGTTTTGGCTGCCGAACGGAGCTGCCGTTTCCGCACTGGCTCGGCAAAATCCGTTATGGCGACCACCTGATCGACGTCATCTTCAATTCCGGCAACGGCGTGGCGCGTGTGGACGATTTGTGGTTCGAGCACGCGCCATCGGGCCAGGTGCTCGGCCTGACGGTGAAGCTGACGCCGCCCGAGGAGATGATCTGGTCGAAAGCGTTCGTTCAGGAGCGCGAGCGCTTTGACGGCGCCGACGTGCTTCACCTACTACGACAAGCCGGGCCGTCGCTCGACTTTCGGCGGCTGCTGATGCGGTTCGGCGATCACTGGCCGGTGCTGCTCAGTCATCTGATCATGTTCGGGTTCGTGTATCCGGACAGTCGCCAGAACATTCCGCAATGGGTGAGGAAGGAACTGTTGGGTCGCCTCAGGGACAATCGACCGGACCCGCACGATCACACCTGCTACGGCACGCTTCTGTCACGCGAGCAGTACCTGTTCGATCTCGAACGCTGGAGGTACCAGGACGCACGCGAGCGCCCGCGCGGCCAAATGACGGCTGAGGAGCTGGAGACTTGGACAGCAGCGATTGAGGGGAAGGACTGAGCTGAAAATCTCAAGTCTTTTTCAGTGCCATCTGCAACGCTTCCGCAAGATGCACGGCGCGTCGCCCCGTCGCCTGTTTGATTTGCTCGCGGCAGCTGAATCCGTCGGCGACGATCAGCGTCTCCGGCGTCGCACGGCGGACGGCGGGCAGCAGGACGAGCTCGCCGACCTGCATCGACCACTCGTAGTGATCGGCTTCAAATCCGAAGCTGCCCGCCATCCCGCAGCATCCAGAGTCGAGCGTTTCCAGGTCGGCGCCGGTCGCGCGCAGCACTGCTTCTTCGTCGCTCAGCTTCGCGATCGCTTTGTGATGGCAATGGCCGTGAAGCATGACCTTTCGGTCGAGCCGCGGCGCTCGATAGTCCGGCAGCTGCGATTGAAGGAATTCGCTCAGCAGATACGTCTGGGCCGAGAGCTGTTTCGCATCATCGTCATGCAACAAGTTGACGAGTTCGTCTCTGAATACGGCCAGGCAGCTGGGCTCGATCACGACGATTGGCGTGTGGTCCCGGATCTCGGCCTGGAGTCCGGATACGATCCCGCGTAGGAGCTGTTTCGCTTCGGTCAGGAACCCATAGTCGTACAGCGGTCGCCCGCAGCAGAGGTTCTGTGTCGGAACGACTACAGTGCAGCCCGCGGCTTCGAGCACCTCCGTCGCCGCGATGCCGATTTCCGGGTGGAAGTAGTTCGTAAAAGTATCCGGCCACAGGACCACCGTCCTGCCACGGCCGGCGGGCGCCGCCTTCACGCCGTCGACGTTTCCGCGAGCCTCGCCGAATCTCGCCTCACTCTCGTGCGAGCGAAGGCGAGATGGGTGGATGGTTGAAGGCCGCGACCGGAACCAGTCGATGAGGGTGCGGGACGCGAATCGCGGGATGTTGCGCTTCGTCGATATGCCGCCGAATCCTTTCAGCAACGAGCCGAAAGCTGGCAGGTGTGTCACTGCATTGGCGAGCCATGGCGCGTACGACGCGAGGCGCGCCCAGCGATGGACGAATCCCATCGCATAGGCCGATACGGGCCGCCTTCGCGTGTCGTAGTAATGCGACAGGAACTCTGCCTTGTATGTGGCGATGTCGACGTTGACGGGACACTCCGTTTTGCAGCCCTTGCAGGCGAGGCAGAGATCAAGCGCGTCCTTGACGTGCTCGTCGCACCAGCCGCCGGCCAGCGGATCGCCTTTGAACATCTCGAACAGCAGATGTGCCCGACCGCGTGTCGAATGCGCCTCATCGCGCGTCACTCGATAGCTCGGACACATCGTGCCGCCCTGATCACGGCGGCATTCGCCGACGCCGACGCATCGCGTGGTCGCGTAGGCCAGGCTGCCGCGGTCGGTCTCGAATCTGAAATGCGTTTCCGGTTGTGGCGGCTTGTGGTCGGCGCCGAGGCGCAGGTTCTGGTCGATGCGGTACGGATCGACAACCTTGCCCGGATTCATCCTCCCATCTGGATCCCAAATCGTCTTGAACTGCCGGAACGCGTCGACGAGCTCCGGTCCGAACATCTTGGAGAGAAACTGCGCGCGCGATTGCCCGTCTCCATGCTCGCCGGAGAGCGATCCGCCGTACGAGACGACCAGCGAGGTCGCGTCCTCCATGAACGCCTTGTATTTCTCGATGCCCGCGGCCGACTCGAGATCGAAGTCGATGCGGGTGTGAATGCAGCCCTGCCCGAAATGTCCGTACAGCGCCCCGCTGTAGCCGTATTGGTCGTAAAGCTTACGCAGCTCGCGGAGGTAGTCGCCGACGCGTGCCGGCGGCACTGCGGAGTCCTCCCAGCCCTCCCAGGTCGGCGGTTCATTCGGGACGTGCGCGGTTGCTGCCAGGCCCGACTCGCGCACCTTCCAAACCAGCTGCTGCTGCCTGGGATCGTCGAACAGCGTCATGCTCGGCGCCGATGCCTTGCGGGCCATCATCGACATGAAGCCGTGAGCTTTCGCCGTGCTCTCTTCTGTGCTATTCCCGCCGAATTCGACGAGCAGCCATCCGCGCCCGGGCGGCAGAAGCTTGACGTTGTCGCGATGGAGCCGTGTCTTGATCATGTCGTCGATCAGCACGTCGTCCATGCCTTCGAGGCCGATAGGCTTGAACTCCAGTATGTCCGGCACGTGATCGCCAGCGCAGAACACGTCCGGGTAGCCGAGAACGACCAGCGACCGCGCCCTCGGATTGTCTATGAGCAGCAATTCGGCCCGCAGAATGGTCACGCACGTCGATTCCGATCCGACGAGCGCGCGCGCCACGTTGAAGCCGCGTTCGAGCAGCAGATCGTCGAGGTTGTAGCCTGAAATACGCCTCGGAATTTGCGGATAGCGCGTGCGAATGAGGTCGGCATATGTGTCGCGCAGTCGTCTGAGCGCTGCATAGATTTCTCCACGACGCCCGCCGGATGCGACGATGGCCTCGAGGTCTGCGGCGGAGGTCGGCCCGACCCACATCCGCTGGCCGTCGTAGGTCAGGATTTCGAGGCGATGCGTGTTGTCCGATACGCGGCTGCCGGGTCCGTAGAACTGCGACATGACCGAGTGGACGCCGCACGAGTTGTTGCCGAGCATCCCACCGATCGTGCAGCGATTGTGTGTGGCGGGGTCCGGACCAAAGGTGAGGTGGACGCGCGCCGTCTGGTCGCGCAGCGTGTCGAGCACGACGCCGGGTTCGACGGCCGCGATTCGCGCGTTGGAGTCGACATCGAGCACGCGGTTGACGTACTTCGACATGTCCATCACGACGGCGACGTTGCAGCACTGACCGGCCAGGCTGGTACCTCCGCCGCGCGACAGAATGGGCGCACGGTGGCGGCGGCACACGTCGACCGCGCCGACGACATCGTCCAGGTCGCGAGGAATCACGACGCCTATGGGAACCTGGCGATAGTTGGATGCGTCGGTTGCGTAGAGCGCGCGGCTGCCGGCATCGAAACGGACTTCGCCGCGGACGGTGCGACGAAGGTCATCGGCGAGATCGGACATCAATCATCGAGATCTTACTGCCATCAACGTCTCACCTTCCTTTCAGATCGCTCACCTTGTCGCGAAACAGGGTCAGCGCAATGCGACCGCGATTCGGCTCGCCGCGGGCGAGCGCTTCTGCCATGTGCAGCGCTTGATTCACCTTCACGCGCGCCGGCATCGGCGGCTCAAAGGGATCGACGACGGCCTCGCACAACGCCGCTCTGTCCGCCAGCAGCATCGCTTCGAGCGCGGATCGCACATCCGACGAGCGATCGCACCTGAAACCAATCCCGCCGCAGGCCTCCGCGAACCTCACGAAATCGATTGGCTCCAGCTCGACGCCGTACTCGGGATTCCCGAGGAACACCATCTGCTCCCATTTGATCATCCCGAGCACGTTGTTCTTGATGACGACGACCTTGATCGGCAGGCGGTACTTCACAGCGGTCGCGAACTCGCCCATCAGCATCGTGAAGCCGCCGTCGCCGACGAAGGCGACCGACTGCCGGCGGGGATACGCCACTTGCGCGGCGATGGCGTACGGAAGCCCCGGCGCCATCGACGCCAGGTTGCCGGAGCACGAGAAGAGCTGCCCGCGGCGCATCCTGATGTGACGCGCCGCCCACGTCGTGATCGTTCCGGAATCGGTCGAGACGATCGCGTCGTCCGCGAGGAGATCGCTCAGGACATCTGCGACAACCTGAGGTTTGAGCGGTTGGTCCTCGCGGTGCGCACGCGTGTTCATCAGCTCGTGCCACTGCTTCATGGCCGACTGCGCATCGTCGAGGAACGATCGGTCGTCCCGCCGGCGGATGAGTGGCAGAAGCACCTGCAGCGTGGCCTTGGCATCGCCACACAAGCCGATCTCTACCGGGAAACGAAGGCCGATGCGCGACGGGTCGGCGTCGATTTGCACAGCCCGGCACTGGTCATGTTTCGGGAGGAACTCCATGTACGGGAAGTTGGTGCCGACCATCAGCAGCGTGTCCGCCTGTTCCATTGCGGTTTCCGACGGCGCGGTGCCGAGCAGGCCGATGCCCCCGGTCGTGTACGGCGAATCGTCTGGAACGGTCGCCTTGCCCAGCAGCGGCTTCACAATCGGGGCGCCCATGCGCTCGGCCAGATCTTCGAGCTCGGCGCACGCTCCTTGCGCACCGTGGCCGGCAAGAATGACCGTCCGCGTGCCGGCGTTCAACAGATCGGCCGCGGCGCGCAAGTCGTCGTTGCACGGCACGACGATCGGTGGCCTCCACACGTCGGATGTATGTCCTTCGACTTTCTTTTTCGACGGCTCGTCGTCCGCGACCGCTTGATCCTGCAGATCGACCGGACAGGTGATGTGTGCGACACCACGGCGTGAGAGCGCCGCGCGGCATCCGGCGTCGATGAGCGTGCGCGCGTGTCCGGCGCCGAGCACCTGCTGGTTGTAGACGGCCACGTCCTTGAACAACGACAGCAGATCGACTTCTTGTTGATACTGGGTTCCAATCAGGTCGTGATAGGTCTGTCCAGTCAGCGCGAGTACCGGCGCGCCGTCCATTTTCGCGTCGTACAGCCCGTTGAGGAGGTGAATCGCGCCCGGACCGGACGTGGCCAGACATACACCGAGCCTGCCGGTGTACTTCGCGTAGCCGCAGGCCATGAACGCGGCCGCTTCCTCGTGCCTCACCTGGACAAAAGCGATCCGATCCTGCCTCGTGCGTAGCGCCTCCATGATGCCGTTGATGCCGTCGCCCGGCAGCCCGAAAACCACCTGCACGCCCCAATCGATCAGGCGGTCCGCCAGCACATCCGATGTCGTTCTTCGCATGAGACGTCAGGGTGCAATTGGAAAGCCACTGTGTGGATGGTAATTTGGCGGATGGAGAATTGGTGAGTTCTGACTCCCCACTCACCAGCCTCTCCAATTCACTAATTACTGTTGTCGTTCGAGTATCCACGCGACGGTGCCGACGACCTTCTCCCAGAGTGGCCGTTCGGACCAGCCTTCGACGGGCACCTGGGAGCTTCGAGCGAGGTCGCGTACGAAGTCTGCCGTGAGCCGCGCTGCCACCGTCTCGTCGCGGATGGCGACGTTGATTTCGTCGTTGTGCTCGAACGATCGATTGTCGAGATTGGTCGTGCCGACGACCGACCAGAGCCCGTCCACGATCAACGCTTTCGCATGGATCATCCCGCCGCCGTACTCGAAGATCCGCACGCCGGCCTGTAGCAACGTGCCGTACAGACGACGACTGGCCAGCCGCACCCAGTGCTGATCCGTATGCGGGCCCGGCACGAGAACCGTGATCTCGACGCCGCGCCGAGCGGTCCGCCGCAACGCGCGCCGGAAGGCTCGATCCGGCAGGAAGTACGGCGTAACGATCAGGACGCGTTCTCGAGCGCATTCCACCAGTGTCTGAAAGAGAACTCGCGATGCGGTAGCGCGATCGGAAGGCGAGCTTCGAACTGCGAACGCTGGAGACGAACCGACTGGCTCATGACGCTTGTACGTCTCCGGGCCCGTCAGGATTTCCCCGCAGCACTCGAGCCAGTTTTCAGCGACGATGCCTTGGATGGAGGAGACGACCGGTCCGTCGATTCGGACCATCATGTCGCGCCACACGGGTCGGTTCTCGAGCGGCTTCCACCACCAGTCTGCCACGCCCGCCCCACCGACGAACGCGACACGGCCATCGACGACCAGCAGTTCGCGGTGCGTCCGATTGTTCAGGCGTGCAAGGCTGTACCAGCGCAGACGCTGATACGGTTCGACCCGGCAGCCAGCCTCGCGCAACACCGCTCCCGATCGGTGAAACGTGCCAAAGCTGCCGATCGCGTCCAGGACGATCGTTACCCGGACTCCGGCTCGCGCGCGCTCCGTCAGGGCACGGATGAAGCGGTCGCCGACGTCACCAGCTTTGAAAATGTAGCACTCCAGGTTCACGGTCTCCCGAGCCGAACTGATGGCTTCGAGCATGGCCGGATAGAACTCGGGACCGTCGGTGAAGACGTCGATCGTGTTGCCGTGCTGTAATGTGGCGCTGCACGACGATTCCAGGACACGGACGAAGTCATCGCTCGACGGATCGATCGCGGTCTCGACGTGGTAGGGAATGGCGGGCGTGAACAGGGTGACCAGAATCAGCCAGCCGATGAAAGCGGCGCCGATGACAGTGAGGTAGAGCATCCTATGAAGAGCCGGATGGCGAAGGGCTTGGCACTCCGGACGGGACAAGAAGCGCGACCGGAAAGCGCTCGAACACCTGCGCGGCCGGCATCGTAAGCGTTTTCTCGCCGCGCTCCGGCTCGATTGTTTCGCCAGTGAAGACGTCGCGGAACGTACTGGTCGGCGACAAGCCCAGGCTGCAGCGAGGCAACTCGATCCTCGTGTCCGCCCAAACGGGTGGTCCCAGTGGCGGCGTGGCGGCATCCGGAATGAGGGACGCGATCATCCTCGGAACGCAGGTGATGGCGATCGCGCCAGAACTCGGCCCAACACGGGCGAAGGCGAACACGCAGTCGCGTCGAGTGCCCGACGCCTGGAGCGGCACGTGGGTGCCCGACTCGTACACGTCGCGCAGCGCGGATCGCGTTCGCAGCGCCTGACGCATCGTAAACATCTTCACGCGGCCGTCCACACGCCGATCCAACAGCTCGGACACCACGCGCGCTGAAGACGACGCCGGCAGGCTCTCCATTGCGCGTCGTCGCATGTTGAAGTCCACAGGGTGCCGATTGTCAGGATCGACCAGGCTCAGATCCCACATCTCCGTACCCTGGTAGAAATCCGGGACTCCTGGTGCGGTGATCTTGATCAGCAGCTGCGCCAGGCTGTTGTAGATGCCGAGTTCCGCGACCCGCGCCTGGAATGGTTCGAACAGTTCCAGGAACCTGTTGGGTCTGCGTCGTTCGAGCAGCCCACCCAGGAATCGCAGCATGGCGTGTTCGTACCGCTCGTTCGGGTTCAGCCAGCTCGTGTGCACTTTCGCTTCCCGCAACACTTTCGTCATGTACTCGGCCATGCGATCGCGAAAGCGCGCGCACGTCGCCGAGTCGCGCATGTCGAACGGCCATGCGCCGACGAGCGTCTGATACACGAAGTACTCGTCGTTCCGGTCCGGCGCGAGACCGCCGTTGAGTTCGGTCTTCAACCGGCGGTTGGTTGCGCGCCAGGCTCGGATGGCGTGTTTCCACGCCCCGGGGATTTCCGACAGGACGTTCAAGCGGGCGCGGACGTCCTCGCCCCGCTTCGTGTCGTGCGTCGATGTGAGCGACAGGCCGAATGGGTGCCGGGCCTGACGGTCGATCATCCATTGGTGGACGTCCGGCGCGTCGAGACCGAACAACGTCGGATCCGAGCCGACCTCATTGAGCGCGACGAACCGGTTGTAGATGTAAAACGCCGTGTCTTCGATCGCTTTGGCGGTCACCGGACTCGTCACCTGCTGGAACTTTCCCGTGAACCGCACGCGCTCTTCGCATCCCTGGGGATCGGATGTTCCCGTCTCCTTGAGCAGCACGCGCTGGATGAAGTCGAACACCACCGACGCGGTGCCCTGCGCGCGCCGCTTCGCACAGAGCATGGCGGCCGCGATGTACCGGCGATCGCGGGCGGTAACGGCCTCGTCGGCCCGGAGGTATGTTCGATAGACGGGAAAGCACGCGATGACTTCCTTGATGGTCGAAATCAGGCTGTAAAGCGTGAAATCGCGGAAGTGGCGGTTCCGCTCGGAGAACCGGTTCAGCTGATGTCCGAGCGCGTTGATGTCGCCGGACATCGTTTCGTGCAGCACCTGCTTCTTGCAGGCATACGCCAGGTCGGCGAACGACTGGCGCTCGCGCCGCTCGCCGACGAACCGACGGTAGATGTCGTCGAACGTCGGTTCGTTGCGGCGATCGATGAACAGGTTGTTCACGACAGCGGCGAACTCGTACCCCGTCGTCCCGTGCACCGGCCAGTCGGCGGGCAGATGCTCTTCGGTACCCAGGATCTTCTCGACGACGACGTAGAAGCCGTCTGAAGCATGAATCGTGTCCCGCAACCGCCGGAGATAGTCGCCAGGCGCGAACAAGCCATCCACGTGATCGATGCGCAGACCTGTCGCGGCGCCTTTCCGAACGAGGTCGAGCGCAAAGCGGTGTACCTCATCGAAAACATCCGGGTCTTCCATGCGAAGCGCAGCCAGTTGGTTGACGTCAAAGAATCGCCGATAGTTGATCTCCTCCGACGCGACACGCCAATGCGCGAGCCTGTAAGACTGCTGGTTCAGCAGCGCGTCCAGCCGATCGAAGCTGTGCGGCTCCTGCACATCGCCATTGAGCTCGTGCACGGCGTCGTCGATCAACGCGCTGATGGAGGGACTCCGTTCGGTCAAGCTCGCCAGACGCCGCTTGACAACTTCCTTCTCGCGCGCCCGCACCGCCACATCCTCGGCCGTGCAGACCGTGCGGGCAGGAAGGTGATCGGCGGCCGCCAGAATGCTCTGGAGTTCGTCCGCGTGTTCCCCCGGATGCTCCTCGAGCCACGCATTCAAGTGGTCCCGCACGATGAAGCTGTACGTATCTGGTGCGATGGGAAGGCGTTCGTCGGCATAACAGACGGCAAATCCGCCCTGTTCGTAGCGGAGCGTCAGTTCCTGCCGCTCGAGGACGGCGCCGTACTGATCGCCCAGAATCGGAATCAGCACTTTGTTTGCAAGCTCGGTCTTGATTGGCTGCCACTCGATGTCGAAGAAACGCGCGTAACGCGAGCAGGCGCCGTTCTCCAGCACGTCGAGCCACCACGGATTCGCCGACCTCGCGATCCCCATGTGATTGGGAACCAGGTCGAGGATGTGACTCATGCCTCGCGACTGCAGCGTCTGGATCCACGACCAGTAATCGGCTTCGGTCCCCAGATCCGGATTCAGCCGCGTCGGGTCGGCGACGTCGTAGCCGTGCGGACTGTCAGGAACCGCGGCGAGGTACGACGAGGCGTAGCAATCGCTGACGCCCAATGCGTGCAGATAGTCGACGATGTCGCGAGCGTCGCGGAAGGTGAACCGGCTGTTGAACTGCAGCCGATACGTGCACATCGGGATGCGCAGGCTGGGCACCACGGTGGAAGTAGCAAGCTGAGCGCCAGGATATTGCACAGGTTAGCGACTCGAGGGGGCGGAGGTAGCAGCGGGGACGGAGGTTCGTGGCAGCGGAATTGCTCACCTCAGAAGATGACTCGTCTGTTGTGACGTGATGAAGCTTCCACGGCTCGTTCTCATCGGATACATCCTAGCCGGGCCAATTGCTGAGCTGCATGCGCAGGTGCCGCCACCGAGTAGCGCTGCCGCTCAACCGGAGCAGGCTGAAGAGGCAAAGCCGCCAAACACGAAGAAAGCGACACGAGGCGACGTGCTGGACGACACGCCCGACAATTTCACCCAGCTCGAGCAGCTGCAGCACGCCCTCGTGCGCTTACCCAGTGCCGCTGCATTCGCAACGGTGCTCGCGTTGCGTCCACGGCGCCGTGGTACACCGCCTCGCCAGGCGCCGGTCATCCAGACGCAGATCATCCTGGCAGTCGTGGGCGCCGTCGTGATGCTGGTCGTCGGCTCGAGTCTCGCGCGCGCCTTCGGGATCGTCGGCGCTGCCGGCCTGGTGCGCTACCGCTCGAAGATCGAGGATCCCAAGGACGCGGGTGTGATGCTGTCGACGCTCGCGATCGGGCTGGCGTCAGGTGTCGGCCTGTGGCTGCTGGCCTCGTTTGCGACGTTGTTCGTGTTGACGCTGTTGTGGGTGATCGAGTCGTTCGAGAAGGCGACGCAGCTGTTCGCGTTGAAGGTCAAAGCCAAGGATCCCGAGGCGATTCGCCAGCCGCTCGAGCGTCTTCTGAAGAGCCATCACGGTTCGCCCGAGCTGAGGAACGTCTCGCAGGAGGAAATCTGGTACGACGTGCATCTGCCGATCGGACACAAGATCGATCGGCTGTCGGAGCAGATTCTGGACCTCGACCGCGAGAACGGAGCCGTGCAGTGGGAAGAGAAGAAAGAAAAGAAATAGCCGTTCAGAGTTCAGGTTTCAGAGTGCAGATTCAGGTCAGATTGGAGATTGCAGATTGCTGATCGACGCCTCAGCGATAGTTGCCGAATTGCAACGCCACGCCGAAGTCGTGCTCGCGCAGGGCGCGGATTGCTTCCTGTAAATCGTCTTTCGACTGCGAGCTGACGCGAACCTGGTCGGCCTGAATCGCCGCTTGAACTCTCTTGAGCTTCTTGTCCTTCAGGAACTTCACGATGTCGCGTGCGGCTTCGATGGGGATTCCCTGCTGAATCGGAATGACGCGCCGAACGGTGCCGCCGGCGGCTGGCTCGCTGGCGGGCGACTTGAAGTTCTTGATGGGCACGCTGCGCCGTACGAGCCGCGTCTGGACGATCTCCCACAGCGCGTTCATCTTGAACTCATCGTCCGCGACGAGCGTGAGCGTTTTCTCGGTCGTGTTGAGCGTGATTTCGGCCTTGGCACCCTTGAAGTCGTAGCGCTGTCCGACCTCCTTGCGCGCCTGGTTCAGCGCATTGTCCACCTCCTGGAAATCGATCGTGGACGTGACGTCGAAGGAGGATTGGGCAGGCATATGACAAAATCATAGCGTGGTCGATCGGCCGCGGCTCGGCATCTCAGCCTGCCTGCTCGGCGAGGCTGTCCGTTACGACGGTGCGCACAAACGCGACGCCTGGCTCGTCGAGGTTCTCGGCCCCCGCGTCGAGTGGGTTCCTGTGTGCCCCGAAGTCGAGGCAGGTTTGGGAACGCCGCGCGAGCCAATCGAGCTCGACCGCGGCGGTGACGGCAACATTCGCGTGATGACCGTGCGGTCGCGACGCGACCTGACCGAGACGATGCGTGGGTACGCCGCGCGGCGGGTTGGCGAGCTGGCGGAAGCGGACCTCGACGGCTATGTGTTCAAGGCAGATTCGCCGACCTGCGACGCAGAAGCCGGGGTCTTCGCGCGCGAACTCCGCTCGCGGCTGCCGTGGCTGCCGGTGATCGACGAGAAGCGGTTGGCCGACCCGAACGCGCGAGGCGCCTTCGTGACACGCGTGTTCGCCCACCACAACGCCAGGTCGGATCGGGCGCCCGAACGATCGGTCGACGTCGTGCGGCTGAGAGGAAGCCGATGGCAGATGGAGACGGATCGGGCCGCCACCGAAGAGCCGCTGGAGATTCGGCTGAACGGCGAGCCGTTTGCGGTGATCATGCGGACGCCGGGCGCAGATCGCGAGCTGGCGGCGGGCTTTCTCCTTTCAGAGCGCATCGTTCGCAGTGCGGACGATCTTGGAACCATCGAGCATTGCACTGCGGTCGATCCCGGGGCTGACAGCGGGGCGCCACAACAGGGACGAGCCGCAGCAAACATCATCAACGTCACGCTCGCCGGCGAAGCTGCGGCGTCGCTGGACCTCGTGCTGCGCGAACGTCGCAATGTGACGATGACTTCGTCGTGCGGCCTGTGCGGCCGCCGGACGATCGAATCGCTGGCCGTCGACGTTCCTCCGCTGCGCTCGACGATGACGATCGCCGCCGCCACGCTCGTGACGCTTCCGCAGAAACTGCGCGTAGCGCAAAGCGTATTCGACGATACGGGCGGTATCCACGCGGCGGGTCTGTTTACCAGCAACGGTGCCCTCGTCGATATCGCCGAGGATGTCGGCCGGCACAACGCCGTCGACAAGGTCGTCGGACGCATGCTGATGCTCGAGAGGCTCCCGCTCGCCGATCACATCCTGTGCGTGAGCGGCCGCACGTCGTTCGAGATCCTGCAGAAAGCGCTCTTCGCCGGCATCCCCGTCGTCGCCGCAGTTTCGGCACCGTCCACGCTGGCCATCGATCTGGCACAAGCGTTCAACATCACACTCGCCGGGTTCGTTCGGGGCGACAGCTGCAACATCTACGCACACGCCAGCCGCATTGTCTGACCATGCCACTGTTTGGCGTGGCGATCTGTGGCAGCTGACGCCAACGTCGACCGTCACGCCTGGCAGCACCGGCGCCAGTAGGTAAGGCGCGCCTCGACTCCTGTCTTTCGCGATTCGATCGGAGTCCCGCACCGCCGGCACGGTTTGCCTCCGCGGCCGTAGACCCACAGCTTCTCGTCCGGGTCGAGACTGCGCGTCGTGCGGCGACCGATCGCGGTGCTCAACGTCTTCGCCGGAGGGAGTACGCTTGCGCGAAGGAGCTGACGGCCCGCTGCGATCACGCGATCGAGCTCGTCGTCCGACAGCGACGCGACCTGCCTGAACGGATAGACGCCGGCGACGAATAGAATCTCCGACTTGAACGTGTTCCCGATTCCCGCCATCACCCGCTGATTCAGCAGCGCATCGCCGATTGCATCGCCGTTGCGCGCACGGAACCGCTTCAGCGCTTCGTCGCGATCGAAGGTCGCGGCCAGCAGATCGGGTCCGAGTTCGCTCAACTGAGGGTGGCGCGCAAGCTGGCGCTCGGTAAGGAATTCGGCGATTGGCACATTGAATCCAACGGCGACGAAGTCGCTTGTGGCAATCAGGATGCGCATGTCGCGCGCCGGACGCTGCCATCGTTCGCCGTGTCGGTAGATGTGCCAGCTGCCGTTCATACGCATATGCGTACGAAGCGTCAGACCTTCTGAAAACAGAATCAGCAGGTGTTTGCCCTGTGAACGGACCGATTCGATCGTGCGGCCGACGACGGGCATGTCATCGGCGAGGCGCATCAGTGCGGGGAACACCGACTCGAACCGGGTGACCACCTTTCGCGCCAATGCCCGGTTCAATGTATGTGCGGCCCGAAAGATCGTGTCGCCTTCAGGCAAATCGGTCGCCAGCGAGCCTTCGGTTCCAGAGGGTCGACTCGGTAACCCGGGCCTCCAACGTGACGTCTTATCAAGGCACCATCGGTTCCGTCGGGCGCCTTCGGACGTTATACCAACTCAGGAGGCTATATGAGACGGACACTGTTCGCCGTTCCGCTGGCTAGTCTGCTTCTTGCCAGCACCTTCGCTCCCCACGCAATTGCCCAGGAAAAGAAAGCGCGCGGTACTGTGAACGCGGTGACCCCAACGAACCTGACCGTCCAGGTTGCTGGCACGGCGATGAACTTCGCCGTGGACTCCAAGACGCACGTCGAGGCGGCAGGCGCCAGCACGGCAACCCGTAAGGCCGAGGCGGCCGGAAAACCAGGCGTCACGCTCGCCGATATCATCAAGACCGGCCAGGCGGTGGAGGTGAGCTACACGGAAGCGGGCGGCGTCATGCACGCCTCCTCAATCAGGCGCGTCGCGTCGGCCGGTTCCCCTCCGAGTGAGCCTACCAGTTCCAATGGCAAGGTGACGGCCATCTCGGCAGGCGCGTTGACGATCAGCGGATCGGGCGGTGGCGGTGGGACGTTCACACAGAGCTTCGTCGTCGACTCGAACACACGCGTCGTTGGCAAAGGGGCGGGCACGGCGGCGCGACGCGGTGGAGGCACGGCGCCGATCAGCGACATGATCGGTGTTGGTGACAGTGTAGAGGTCTCGTTCAAAAAGATGGGCGACAAGCTCCACGCGACCGACGTGCGGGTGATGATGAAGGCGGTGAAGTAGCGCGCGATAGGCCAGGTAGGGCAGGACGGGCGGGACCGCCGTCCGTCCCGCCTATTCGCCGGAATCGTCGAAATATCGTTGCGCAAAAGGGCTCGAGACGACCGACTTCGACGGACGACTGGCGACTGTCGGCGGACGGCTGGGGGCTGCCGGTTGGCGACCGTGGATTGCTTGAAGTCCCATTGCGGTCCGGATGAATCCCACCTCGATCAGAAACGGCGCCAGCGCGTGGTCGCTGGCTGGCGTGGCGTCGATGTCCTCAATCAGCATTCCGCGCGGCGCCTCGCCGCCAGATCGCGCGCGATCGATCAGCATCTGCGACACGGCGCGGGCCACTCTCGATCGTTCGGGTTCGACCTCTGGCAGGTACGTCACCAGCTGGCGATCGCCCCGTGCGAGATAGGCCGCGGCCGCGCCATTCACGAGAATCACGGTCGATCCCACTGAGCGCGTCGCTCCGCGGCCACTCGTTTGCCTCGAAGTTTGCGTTGCCGTGTTGGCAGCCGCCCCGGCTTGCCGCGCCGATGCCGCGTCAGCGGCGGGCCATTTCAGGGCTGCTCCGTAGGGATTCGCGGGATCGGTGGCGGCGAGGACCACCACTTCGGTTTCCTCCGGATTGCTTCGCAATGATCGGAGCAGATCGAGTGCACCGGGCATCGCGAACTGCGTTGCGCCAAGGCCGGCGACGAAGTAACCGCGGCGCACGCGTCCCGCCTCTTCCAGTCCATTCAGCACGGGATACACGACCCCGAATCCGCCGGGGATTGATTCGACGTTCAGTGCTTCGCGGGTGACGACACCATGGCGCGCCAGCAGTTGTTGCGTGATGGCTGCGGCCCATCTGGTATTGTCGTGCTTTTGTCGCGCCGGGCTTTCAGTCCCGCGGACGCGGCCCTCAAAGGGCTGCGCCACCAGAGTCCATCGCCCTTCGGCTGAGGGCGGAACGAGGCGACGCGAACGAAATGGTGTCGCATGCAGTCTCCGATGCGCGGCGGAGCGCCGCGCGGGTCGGGCCCGCGTGAACGCGCGCAAGGCATGGAACGTGTCGTTGGTCACGAGTCCTCGCCACACCAGACTCCACAACGTGTCGACGGTTTCGGCGGGGTAGCCGCCGCCGACGGCTTCGTGGAGCGGCGCGAAGAACGACGCGCCCTGCGAACGAAGAAGATCAACAATCGCCGCTTCGCGTTCTGACAGGTTGCGAGTGCTGTCCGGCTCCCGCCTGCGCTCGTTCGCGATCGCGCGGCCTTCGGCGCGACTCGCCGCAGCCATGGCAACGGCGGTTGGACCGACCTGCAGTGGCGCCAGCAATCGCGGCAGATGATCGGCGAGGTACAGCGCGACTCGGCCATCGTGCTCGCCCAGTGGCTCGACGCCGACCCATGTCACCTCGCCAGCGGCGGTTACCGCGTCGAGATCCGCCGGATCGTAGAAATCGATGCGCGCCGAGAGGATTTCGGTTTCGAGAATTGACGCCGGCACCGGCGCGCCCTGCAGTTGCTCGATCGCATCCAGTAGCGCGTCGGCTCCGTGCCGCCGCTTGACGATTCCCTGCCACGTCGTGGCGAACCGACCGAGCACGGCTTGATCCACTGGCTCGACCTCGTGCCGCATTCTGGCGAGCGATCGCCGCCTCAGCATTCGCAGCACGCCGGCGTCGGTCCACTCCCGGCGCGTGCCGCCTGGACGAAATTCGCCTTCGACGATGCGGCCCTCAGCGGTCAGGCGGGCGAGCACCATCTCGACGGCCGCGGTGCCAAGGCCGTAACGCGCTGCCAGTTCGCCGGCCGTGAACGGCGCATGCGTTCGGGCGTAGCGCAACGCGAGATCGCCGAGCGGATCGCGAACCGGCAAGAGCAGCGATTCCGGCAACCCCGGAGGCAGCGGCGCGCCGAGAGCGTCGCGCATCCGCGCCGCATCTTCGACCGCGATGAATCGCGGCTTGCCGGCAATTCGAATCGAAATGGCACGGCGCGCCGCGACCAATTCCACGATGGTCGCCGCGGTTTCTGCGGATGCTGAACGCTCCCGGATCTCCGACTCGCTGAGATCGCCGACCGACAGGAGCATGTCGTGCACGCCATCCGCACTCCTGACGTGATACTGCGGATCGAGCCGTTGCAGCTGACGCTCCACCGCGTCGATCGCGTCGGCGTCCAGCAGTTCGCGCAGTTCGGCATCGCCGATCAGCTCCCGCAGCTGCGCCTGATCGACCGCAAGCGCCTGCGCCCGCCGTTCAGCCAGCGGCGCGTCGCCGTCGTAGATGAAACTCGCCACGTAGCTGAAAAGCAGCGATGCCGCAAACGGCGACGGCGTCTCGGTGTCCACGGTGGCGACGCGGACCTTCCGGCTCCGCACGTCCGCGAGCGTGGACACGAGCGCCGGCATGTCGAAGAAATCGCGGAGGCACTCGCGATAGGTTTCCAGCAGGACCGGGAACGATCCGTAGCGCGACGCGACCGCCAGCAGATCGGCGGCGCGCTTGCGCTGCTGCCACAGCGGCGCCCGCGTCCCCGGCCGTCGCTTGGGCAGGAGGAGCGATCGCGCAGCGTTTTCGCGGAACTTCGACGCGAACAGCGCGGTCGCGCCGAGTTGCCGGACGACGAGCGCCTGCACCTCGTCTGGATCCGGAAGGAGCAGTTGAGGCTCCGGCGGCTGATCGACGTCCGGAAAGCGCACAACGAAGCCGTCGTCGCCCCACAGGATTTCGACATCAGCACCGGTTTCCTCGCGAATCTTCGCCGCGACCGCCATCGCCCAGGGCGCATGGATGCGGCCGCCACGCGGCGACAGCACGCAGACCCGCCAGTCGCCGAGCTCGTCACGGACGCGCTCGATGACGATGGTCCCTGCGTCGGGCACCGCACGGGCGGCGCTCATCTGGTCCCTCAGATACTGCAGAAGGTTTGCGGCTGCGCGAACGTCGAGATCGTGATCCTTCGTGAGACGTTCGAGTGCCGCTGGTTCGGGCAGGCGCAGCAGGTCGTGCATCAGCCGGCCGATAGCCAGACCGAGCTCCAACGGACGGCCGGCGCGATCGCCCTTCCAGAACGGCATCTTGCCCGGCTCGCCGGGCGCAGGCGAGACGAGCACGCGATCGTGCGTGATTTCGACGATGCGCCACGACGACGCGCCGAGGACGAAGGTTTCACCGACGCGGCTCTCGAACACCATCTCCTCGTCGAGCTCGCCGACGCGTGCAGCCCCCGGCGGCGCACCGAGGAGAAATACGCCGAAGAGGCCGCGATCCGGGATCGTCCCGCCATTCGCCACGGCGACGCGCTTCGCGCCTTCACGGCCGGTGAGCGTACCCGCTACTCGATCCCACGTGAGCCGCGGGCGCAGCTCGGCGAATTCGTCGGACGGGTAGCGCCCGGAGAGCATGTCGAGCACGCCCTCGAACACCGTGCGGCTCAATTCCGCAAACGGGGCAGCGCGGCGGACGGTCGCGAGCAGTTCGTCCACCTTCCAGTCGTCCATCGATGTCATCGCCACGATCTGCTGCGCGAGGATATCGAGCGGATTTCGAGGGAAGCGTGTTGCTTCGACCGATCCCTCGTGCATCGCCCTCGCGACCGCGGCGCAGGCCACGAGATCGCCTCGGAACTTCGGAAAGATCACGCCCTCGCTGACCGCGTTTGCCTGGTGGCCGCCCCGGCCGATGCGCTGCAGGCCGCTTGCCACCGATGGCGGCGCCTCGATTTGCACAACCAGGTCGATCGCGCCCATGTCGATCCCGAGCTCGAGAGACGAAGTGGCGACAAGCGCGCGGAGGGCGCCGGCCTTGAGCAGATCCTCGACCTCCATACGCTGCGGGCGGGCGATCGATCCGTGGTGCGAACGCACGAGTGTTTCGCCCGCAAGCTCGTTGAGTGCGCCAGCCAGACGTTCGGCGAGGCGGCGGCTGTTGACGAAGATGAGTGTCGACCGGTGCGCGCGGATCAGCTCGAGCAGCCTGGGATGAATGGCCGACCAGATCGACGGCCGCGTGTCGCCCATCGACGCCGGCCCACTCGGAATATCATCCGCCGTCGTCAGCTTCGCCATGTCCTCGACAGGGACATCGATCGTGAGTTGCAGCGCCTTTTTCGCGCCGGCGTCGACGATCGTGACGGGTCGATAGTGGAGGGGACCAGCGTGGATCGCGAATTCGTTCGCGATGTCGGTTGCCTCGGCCAAACCCTGCGTCTTGCGATCGTGAGCGCCACGGACCGGTAATGCGTTCGTCCGAGTGTGACGACGCGAAGCCTTCGCCTCGTGCGAACCGTGTGACGCGACTCCGCCCAGGAATCTTGCGACTTCATCCAGCGGCCGCTGCGTCGCCGACAGGCCGATGCGCTGCGGCGACCGCTGGCACAGTGTCTCGAGCCGTTCGAGCGACAACGCGAGGTGCGCGCCGCGCTTGGTCGGGACGAGCGCGTGGATCTCGTCGATGATGACGGTGTCGATCGAACGCAGCGCATCGCGCGCGTTTGCGGTGAGGAGCAGGTATAGCGATTCAGGCGTAGTGATCAGGATGTCCGCAGGCTCGCGCTGAAACCGCGCCCGATCGCGCTGGGGCGTATCGCCAGTGCGGACCGCGATGGCCGGCGTCACGAACTCGTCGCCCCGCCGCGACGCCAGCTGCGCGATCCCCGCGAGCGGCGCCCGAAGGTTCCGTTCCACGTCCACCGCGAGTGCCTTGAGCGGGGAGACGTACAGCACGCGGCAGCGGGCGTTCTTCGCGGGCAGGGGCGAGAACATCAGCCGATCGAGGCACGAGAGAAAGGCGGCCAACGTCTTGCCGCTGCCCGTTGGCGCGAGGATCAGGGTCGAGTCGCCGCGCGCGATCGCCGGCCAGCCGAGGCTCTGCGGCCGCGTGGGTGCGTCGAACGCCGATGTAAACCACTCGCGCGTCGCCGGCTGAAATGCCGCGAGAACATCAATGGGCGCCGATCTGGACACAGCGTGATCTTATAATGTGATGCGGGGGGCCCATGGGAGACGCGGGCGAGGGATTGATCGACGCGGATGCGCGCATTCAGGAGCGCATGGAAGAACTGGAGCGCGAGCGCAAGCAGGCGCGCGCCAAGGTCGTCCGCGATCCGGAGAAAGTGCAGGCGCTCGAATCGCTGAGGCTCGCGCGCAAGGAGCTCGAACGTCAGCTCGCGGCCACGGCCCACGAGCAGCGTCGAACCCAGTTGCGGCAGGCTCTCGAGGAGCTCGACCGCCGCACCGCGGCAGCACAAGACGCATGACCGGGTGATGTCGTAAAGGGTGATCGAGCTCGCCCATCGCTATCACGACGGCACGAAACACCACTTCCATCGATTTGCCCGGTCGCTTGGCTATCTCGACTGGGCCTCGCAGCCGAGTCCTTTTCGGGCCTTCCACCACGCGCGCCAGATCCCGCTCGCACCACGACCGGACGCAGCGCGCGAAACAGCCGCCCTCGGCCATCTCCTTCGTTACTCGCTCGGGCTCTCCGCCTGGAAGCAGTTCCGCGGATCGAGATGGTCCTTGCGCGTCAACCCGTCGAGCGGCAACCTGCATCCCACCGAAGCCTACGTGTTGACGGGTCCAATTCCCGGAGTCTCCGATTCAGCCGGGTTGTACCACTACGCGGCCGATCGTCATGCGATCGAAGAGCGATGCGCATTCGACGGCGAAGCGTGGGCGAGCATCGTCCCTGCCGAGACGATGCTGGTGGTGCTGACGTCGATCCACTGGCGCGAAGCGTGGAAATATGGCGAGCGCGCGTTTCGCTATTGCCAGCACGATCTAGGGCACGCCATCGCGGCTGTGAGCATTGCCGCGGCTCTCGATGCGCATCGTGTCGTGATGCTCCCTGAATGGTCGCAGCGCGATATCGCGTCGCTCGTCGGGATCGATCGCGATGAGGACTATTTCGAAGCCGAGAGGGAGGAACCGGGTTGCCTGCTGGCGGTCACCAGTGAGCCATCCGAACGTCGCGCTTCAACGTTGCTCGGGGCGACCCTGCGGACCTCGAAGGGTCGGGACGCGCTGATGCGCGCCGTTCGGAGCGGACGATGGACCGGGCGAGCCAGCCAGCTGAGCGAAGACCACGTGCAGTGGACGTTTATCGACGAGATTGCGCAGGCGACAGATGACGCAGGCCACCCGTCCCCACCCGCTCCGCCTGCCTTCCCCACCGCAGCGGCCTCTCTCGCCCGACGCGCTCTCCTTCTTCAACGCCGCAGCGCACTCGCGCTCGACGGTGTTTCCACGGTTGGTCAGGAGAGGTTCTACACGATCCTCGCGCAGGCGATGCCGGTGGCTGGAGCGCCGTGGGACGCGGTATGGTGGGACGCGCGCATTCATCTCGCGCTGTTCGTCCATCGCGTCGATGATTTCGTGCCGGGCTTGTATCTTCTCGTGAGGAACGCCCGATGTCTCGATCGCCTCAGGGCTGCGTGCAACCCCGAGTTTCTCTGGGAACGTGTACACGAGACGTTGCCGCTCTTCCGGCTCGCACGCGGAGAATGCCGCGCGCTGTCGCAGCGACTGAGTTGTGATCAGACGATTGCGGCGGACGGCTTCTTCAGTCTTGCCATGCTGGCGGACTTCGACGCGAGCCTCGAGGAATTCGGTCCGTCGTTCTATCGTCATCTATTCTGGGAGTCGGGCGTCGTCGGACAGGCGTTGTATCTCGCAGGCGAAGCAGCCGGCGCACGCGGGACCGGCATTGGCTGCTTTTACGACGATCCCGTTCACGAAGTGATCGGGCTCTCAGGCCACGCCTTTCAGAGTCTCTATCACTTCACGATCGGGATGCCGATCGAAGACACGAGGCTGACTACGGAGCCGGGATACCGGTGGGAAGTACGGGAACCGCTTCGAGCCGTTCAGGAGTTGTCCAGCCGGGCTTAGGGTGCGGCGAGAACGTCGCCGCGCGCGGCGAGAGCATGCCTTTGCCGTTCAATCGGGCGGCGATCGTCGCGATTGGCGGGGAGTGATGCGCCGAATCAATTCCCCACGCCCGATGCCGCACGTCGAACGCCGGCTCTGACATCTGAATTCGGAAATGTGACTGTGTTAGCATGAGGCGTCAGCTTGCGAAATCGTTCACAAGCTCGACGACTGTCCTTATGCAGGGTTGGGTCTCCATCCTGATGATGATCGCGCTGGGCGCCGGCTTCGCGCTGATCTCGGTCCTGTTGTCGTCGGTGCTCGGCCCGCGCAAGCCCACCCCGGAAAAGGCGGCGCCCTACGAGTGCGGCATGCCGCCGGTCGGTGACGCGCGTGAGCGTCAGTCGGTCAAGTTCTACCTGGTGGCGATGATCTTTCTCTTGTTCGACATCGAAGTCGCGTTCCTGTACCCATGGGCCATGGCCCTGCGCGATCTCGGCTGGACCGGGTTCATCCAGGTGGTGATTTTCGTGGCGTTGCTGCTCGCCGGCTACGTCTACGTGTGGCGGAAACGCGTCCTGGACTGGGATCAGGAGATCGTTGCGCGGCGATAGACCTATGGGCATCGAGTCCGAGATCCCCGTGTTGACCACGACCGTGGAAAAGATGGTGCAGTGGGCGCGGCGATCGTCGATCTGGCCGGTCACATTCGGTCTCGCGTGCTGCGCGATCGAGATGATGTCGATGAGCTGTTCGCGCTACGACATCGCCCGCTTCGGCGCGGAAGTGTTCCGCGGCAGCCCGCGGCAGTCGGATCTGATGATCGTTGCCGGCCGCCTCTCCCGCAAGATGGCGCCGGCGCTTCGCCGCATCTACGACCAGATGCCTGAGCCCAAGTGGGTCATTTCGATGGGCGCGTGCGCATCGATCGGCGGCGTGTTCGACAATTACGCGCTCGTGCAAGGTGTCGATCAAATCGTGCCGGTCGACGTCTACGTTCCCGGGTGCCCGCCGCGTCCCGAGTCGCTCATCTACGGCATCGTGCAGCTGCAACGCAAGATCTCCCAGCAGAAACTCGCCTGATGGCCGGCGACGCGCTGCTTGGTCGGCTGCAGCAAGCGGCTCCGGGCGTCGAGTTCGAACACGCGCCCTCGATCGATCTGCAGACCACCGTGTATGTGACGCGCGACGATCTGCCGCAAGTTGCGCGGGCGCTTCGCGATGCGCCCGATCTCGATTTCGCGTTGCTTGCCGAGCTGACGGCCGTCGACTACTGGCCGCGTGAGCCTCGTTTCGAGCTCGTCTATCTTCTCGTTTCGATCAGTCAGCGTCATCGGCTGCGCATGAAGGTGAGGCTGGGAGGCGAGCAAGCACGCATCGCGACGGTCACCGGCGTGTGGCCTGCCGCCAATTGGCTCGAGCGCGAGGTGTGGGATCTGTTTGGAATCGAGTTCGAGGGGCACCCCGATCTGCGGCGGCTGCTGATGCCGGAGGATTGGGAGGGCTTTCCGCTTCGCAAGGACTATCCGGTCCAGATTCGCAAGACGCCGCAAGCCGTCGAGCCGCTGCAGGTGACCGCCGAGGAGTTCCGCGCCAGCGTCGAGCGCGATCGATTGAGACGCGGATAAAATCGCCACCACGGAGGACACGGAGGACACCGGGACATGCTTCAGTGTGACACCGCGGATCCCGTCCTCCGTGTCCCCTGTGGTGGAGAGCGCCGTAGTGGAGAGCGTCGTGGTGGAGCGCCTTAGCCGTGCCCGAGATCAAAACCGAAGTGATGACCGTGAACATGGGGCCTCAGCACCCCAGCACGCACGGCGTCCTGCGGCTGGTGCTCGAGCTGGACGGGGAGACCGTTCTGTCCGCCGCGACGACCATCGGGTATCTCCATACCGGCATCGAGAAAACGGCGGAGCAGAAGAAGTGGCAGCAGGTGATCCCGCTCGTCGAACGCATGGATTATCTGAGCGCTCAGTCGAACTCGATGGCGTTCTGTCTGTCGGTGGAGAAGCTGCTGGGCATCGAGGTTCCGGAGCGCGTGCGGTGGATTCGCGTCCTCATCGCCGAGCTGCAGCGGATCAACAGCCATCTGGTCTGGCTCGGCACCCACGGCATGGAGGTCGGCGCGGTCTCGGTGATGCTCTACTGCTTCCGCGAGCGCGAACTGCTGCTCAATCTGAACGAGATGCTCGCCGGCTTTCGGATGTTCCCGAGTTACATGCGTGTCGGAGGCCTGCGCGAGGATCTGCCGCGAGGATTCCACGCCGCGGTTCGCGCGTTCCTCGATCGGTTCGGGCCAAAGCTCGACGAGTACGAGGATCTCCTCACCCAGAACGCCATCTACCTCCAGCGCACGAAGGGCGTTGGCATCATGTCGCGCGCCGGTGCGATCGCGCACGGTCTGGTCGGACCGATTGCACGCGCCGCCGGCGCGGACTACGACGTGCGCAAGTACTTTCCGTATCTCGGGTACGAGACGCTCGACTTCGCCGTGCCCACACGGACCGCGGGCGACGTCTACGCCCGGTACGAGGTCCGCATGGCCGAGATGCGGGAAAGCGCGAAAATCTGCCGTCAGGTGCTCGAGCGGATTTCGCCGGCGGGCGCGTATGCGGTCAACGATCCGCGCATCACGCCGCCGCCGAAGGACCGCGTGTACACCGAGATGGAGGCGCTCATCCAGCACTTCCTGATCTACTCGCAGGGATTCACCGTGCCGGCCGGCGAAGTGTACGTACCGGTCGAAGGGCCTCGGGGGGAGCACGGATTTTCGATCGTGTCGGACGGGACCAACCGCCCGTGGCGCGTGAAAGCGCGCGCGCCATCGTTGCTCGCGTGCCAGGCGCTCGAGAAGATGATCGTCGGCGGCTTGATTGCCGATGTCATCGCGGTGATCGGATCGATTGATGTGGTGATGGGAGACGTGGACCGGTGACTTTCCACCCGAAGATGGCGTACGACGCCGCCTTTCACAAGTCGGCCCGCCAACTCGAAGACGAAGGGCCGCCGTTCGCGTACACGCCGGAGAACCGCGCGCGTTTCGACGAGATCGTCAAGCGCTACCCGGAGGATCGCCGTCGATCGGCCGTGCTGCCGGCACTGTATCTCGCGCAGCGTCAGCAGGGCTACATCACCGCCAACGCCATCCGTCACGTGGCCGACGTTCTCGGCATCACGCGTGCGGACGTGGAGGACGTCGTGTCGTTCTACACGATGTTCTACACGAAACCGGTCGGGCGGTTCGTGGTCCAGGTGTGCCGCACGCTGTCGTGCGCACTCAACGGCGCCGAACGCGTGACCGAAGCGCTGTCGGACAAGCTGGGGATTCGCCCGGGCCAGACCGACGCGAGCGCAACCTTCACGCTGCTCGAAGTCGAGTGCCTCGGCGCCTGCGATCGCGCGCCGGTCGTGATGGTCAACGACGGCTGGCACGAGTGCCAGCGGCCGGAACAGGCGGCGAAACTAATCGACGATCTGCGTGCGAAAGGCGAGGCCGCGCTGAGCGGATGTCATCACGTGATCGAGAAACAATGATCGAGCTACCACGAAAACACGACAAGAACCATCTGATTCCGTGGTTTGGGGCTGATCCCGAACTGGAACATTGGAATTGATCGACCAGATGGATCCAATTCTGACGCGCTACGTTCGCGAGCCGAATTCGTTCGCACTCGATTTCTATCTGGCGCACGACGGGTACGACGGCCTTCGAGCGGCGCTGAGAAAAACGCCGGACCAGATCATCGAGATGGTCAAGGCCTCGGGCCTGCGCGGCCGCGGCGGGGCCGGCTTCCCGACCGGCATGAAGTGGCAATTCGTCGACAAGAAAGTCGAGCCACGCTACATCGCGTGCAACGCGGACGAGAGCGAGCCGGGCACGTTCAAAGACCATCTCCTCTTGGAGCGCAATCCGCACCTGCTGATCGAGGGCTGCGCGATCGGCTGTTATGCCATTGGCGCGCGGGTCGCGTACATCTACATTCGCGGCGAATTCTTCCATGTGCAGCGGATCCTCGAACGCGCGATCGCAGAAGCGTACGCGCGCGGTCTTCTTGGCTGCAACATCCTCGGATCGGGCTACGACTGCGACATCTACGTCCACCGCGGCGCGGGCGCCTACGAAGCGGGTGAGGAAACGGCGCTGCTCGAGTCGCTCGAGGGCAAGCGCGCGCAGCCGCGCAACAAACCGCCTTTTCCCGCCGCGGTGGGTCTCTACGGCAAACCGACGGCCGTCAACAACGTCGAGACGCTCTGCAACGTGCCGCTGATCGTCCTGAAGGGGCCGGCGTGGTTTACGTCGCTCGGACCCGAGAAAAACGGCGGTCCGAAGCTGTATTGCGTGAGCGGCCATGTCAAGCGCCCCGGCGTGTACGAAGACTCGATGAACATCACGCTGCGCGAGCTTATAGAAGGCCGCGCGGGCGGCGTGCGCGACGGACGGACGATGAAGGCCGTCATCCCTGGCGGTTCGTCCGTGCCGATCCTGCTGCCGAATCAGCTGGACATCGCCGCGAGTTTCGACGCTGTCCAGAAAGCCGGTTCACTCCTGGGTTCGGCCGCGATCGTCGTGATGGATGATACGACCTGCATGGTATGGCTTGCCGAGAATCTGCTGCATTTCTATCGCCACGAGTCGTGCGGCAAGTGCACGCCGTGCCGCGAAGGGACCGACTGGCTGTACAAGATTCTCGAGAAGATCGAACGCGGCGAGGGGCAGATGCGCGATCTCGATCTGCTCCAGAGTATTTCGGACAACATCGCCGGGAAAACGCTGTGCGCGTTCGGCGATGCCGCCGTTGCGCCCGTGCTGACGACGCTGAAACATTTCCGGCACGAGTACGAAGCGCATGTGAAGGAAGGCCGCTGCACACTGCCGGCCGGATGGCGAGCGAAGCAGCCGGTAGGTGCGCATTGATTGCCGAAGGCGCCCCACTGAAACCGCGGAATGCGGAAACGCGAACTGAGAGCGTGGTCGACGTGCTTCATTGAACCCGTGTCTGCCGCCTACATGGCACTGCTCAGTGACGTTCGTGGTAGCGCTCTGGTGATGCCGGCATGACCCCGTTGCTCATCGGCCAGATCGTCCTGACGTTCTTCGTGTTCTTCATGCTGCTGGGCTCCGCGGCGATGATGGTGTACGTCGAGCGCAAGGTCGCGGCCCTTCTGCAGCAGCGGATCGGCCCCTCTCGCGTCGGTCCGAGGGGCCTCCTCCAGCCGATCGCCGACGTCGTCAAGCTGCTGTTCAAGGAGGAGCTCAGGCCGGCCGCGGCTGATGCGTTCCTCTTTGGACTGGCTCCGATCATCTCGGCGACGTGCGCGTTCGCAGCATTTGCTGTCATCCCGTTCGGAACCGCCGTCACGTTTTTCGGCTGGATTCCCGAGGGAATGCGCTTGCAGGTCGCCGACGTCAATGTCGCAATCCTCGTGGTATTCGCGATCGCGTCGATGAGCGTATATGGGATCGTCCTGGCCGGTTGGAGCTCGAACAGCAAGTACTCGCTACTCGGTGGCTTGCGCTCGACGGCGCAGATGATCAGCTACGAGCTGTCGTACGGCCTGGCGCTCGCGAGCGTGCTGCTCCTGGGCAACTCGCTGTCGCTGACCCAGATCGTGAACGCGCAGTCCGGCCGCTGGTGGGGGATCCTGCCGCGCTGGTTCGTGTTCATCCAGCCGCTGGGATTTCTGATCTACATGACGGCCGGCATCGCCGAAACCAACCGCGCGCCGTTCGACTTTCCGGAGGCCGAGCAGGAGCTCGTCGCCGGTTACCACACCGAGTACAGCAGCATGGCGTTCGCCATGTTCTTCCTGGCGGAGTACATCAACATGGTGACGGTGTCGGCCGTTGCGACGGACTTGTTTCTCGGCGGCTGGCACGGGCCGCTGCTGCCGGAATCGCTCGGCTGGATCTGGTTTCTGCTCAAAATGTCGGCGATTCTCTTCTTCTATGTGTGGATGCGGTGGACGCTGCCGCGCTATCGCTATGATCAGCTGATGAGATTCGGGTGGAAAGTGTTGTTGCCGGTCGCGGTGATCAATCTGCTGGTCACTGCGGCCGCGGTCCTGTATTTCGGTTTGTAGTGACGACCCCCGATGATTGCCTTCTACCTGTTCGCGACGATCGCCGTGGCAGCGTCGCTGCTCGTGATCGCTCAGCGCAATCCGATCTACAGCGTCCTGCTGCTCATCGCGTCGTTCGGCGCACTGTCCGGGCTGTACGTCCTGCTCGACGCGCCATTTGCCGCCGTGACCCAGATCATCGTCTACGCCGGCGCCATCATGGTCCTGTTCCTGTTCGTCGTGATGCTGCTGAATGCTCCGCACGAGGATACCGAACACGATCTCCGATCGCACCCGTTGCTGCGCGGCGGACCGCTGGGATTCGGTCTGGTGCTCGCGCTGACGCTCGTGATCGAACTCGGACTGGCGCTGGGCGCGGGAAGCCGGACAGGCGGCTTCGGCAGCGCGTCGACCGGCTCGGTACAGGCGATCGGCCGCGCGCTCTTCACTGAATACGCTTTTCCGTTCGAGGTGACGTCGGTTCTGATTCTGGTCGCCATGGTCGGGGCCGTGGTGCTGGCGCGACGGGAGCATCGCTGATGCCCACGCTGAACGACTACCTGGTGCTGTCGGCGGTGTTGTTCTCGATTGGCACCGCGGGCGTATTCATCCGGCGGAACGTCATTACGATTCTGCTGTCGATCGAAATAATGCTGAATGCCGTGAACCTGACGTTCGTGGCCTATGGCCGCGCGTTCGGGTCGGTTGACGGACAGATCATCGCCTTCTTCGTCATGACCGTGGCCGCGGCGGAGGCGGCGGTTGGCCTCGCCATCGTGATCACGCTGTTCCGGCACCGCGAATCGTTGAACCCCGACATGTTTACGGCGCTCAAATGGTGACCAGGTCCCCGTTCGTGTGAAGGCGATGCTCCCGCTGATACCGCTTCTCCCGTTCCTCGGCTTCCTGGTAAACGCCATGTTCGGCCGGCGTCTCAGCAAGGGCGCGGCCGGGGCCGTCGCGTGCGGCGCCATGATCGGCTCGTTTCTCGTATCGATCGCGGCCGTGTGGCGATTGTTCGGGCTGACTGACGAATCGATCGTCAGCAACGTCTATACGTGGCTTTCGTCGGGCGATCTGAGCGTCGACTGCGCACTGCGACTCGATCATCTCTCGACGGTGATGATCCTCATCGTCACCGGCATCGGATCGCTGATCCACGTGTATTCGATGGCGTACATGCATGAGGAACCCGAGGCGGAATACGCACGGTATTTCTCGTACCTGAACCTGTTCGCCGCCTTCATGCTCGTGCTGGTCCTGGGTGCGAACTTCCTCGTGATGTTCGTGGGTTGGGAAGGCGTGGGCCTCTGCTCGTACCTGCTGATCGGATTCTGGTATCAGAAGAAAACCGCCTCCGACGCCGGCAAGAAAGCGTTCATCGTCAACCGCATCGGTGATTTCGGATTCATTCTGGGCCTGCTGGCCGTGTTCGTGCGGTTCGATACCCTCGATTTCGAGAAGGTCGCGCAGGCGGCGGCGGCGACCGGCACCGAAGCGGTCTTCGGGCCGATCTCGCTGATGACGCTGTTGCTCTTCGTCGGCGCGACGGGCAAGTCGGCGCAGATACCGCTGTACATCTGGCTGCCGGACGCGATGGAAGGCCCCACCCCTGTTTCCGCCCTGATTCACGCGGCGACGATGGTGACGGCAGGCGTGTACATGATCGGGAGGAATGCGGTCCTCTTCAGCCATGCGCCGCAGACGCTGGCGATCGTCGCTGTTATCGGCGCCGCGACCGCGCTGATGGCCGGGACGATTGGCCTGGTCCAGAACGACATCAAACGCGTGCTGGCGTACTCGACGGTTTCGCAGCTCGGGTACATGTTCCTGGCAATGGGTGTCGGCGCCTTCGGCGCGGGTATCTTTCACCTTTACACACACGCGTTCTTCAAGGCCCTGCTGTTCCTCGGATCTGGCGCGGTGATTCACGCGCTCGCGGGCGAGCAGGACCTGCGCCACATGGGCGGACTCAAGAAGGATCTGCCGGTCACGTACTGGACGTTCATCATCGGAGCTCTCGCCATCGCGGGCGTGCCCGGACTGGCAGGGTTTTTCAGCAAGGATGAGATTCTGTTCCGCACGTTCACCGAAGGCCACACGCTGTTGTGGAGCATCGGCCTGCTCACGTCGCTCCTGACGGCGATCTACATGTTCCGTCTCGTGTTCCTGGCCTTTCATGGGCCTCCCCCGTCGCCTGTGGCCTCACACGCAGCGCCTTCGCCGGCCGACTCGCAGGCCGAGCGCGCGGCGCACGCCGGTTTGCACGACCCCCCTCCGGCAATGGCGATTGTGCTGGTCGTTCTGGCGATCGGATCGGTGCTGGCCGGCTACGTCGGTCTCGGCAGTCGATTCGACCACTTTCTCGAGCCGAGCTTCGCGCCGCAGGCTGCGGAAGCCGCGACCGACACGAGTCTGGAAATGACACTGATGGTCGTCTCCTCGATTGTCGCCGTGCTCGGCATCGGCCTCGCGTTCTATTTCTTCCTGAGAAATCGAGCCGCCGCCGAGGCGGTCGCGAATCGCTTTGCCAGCGTTTATCGGCTGCTGCTCAACAAGTACTACGTGGACGAGATTTACGACGCCAGCATCGTGCAGCCTGTTCGCATCGTGTCCGAAAACGCGCTGTGGAAGGGCATCGACGTACGTGTCATCGACGCCACCGTCAATGGCGTTGGCGACACCGTGGGCGGCATGAGCTTCCTGTTGCGACGTCTGCAGACCGGATCGGTGCGCGCCTACGCTGCGTCCGTCTTTCTGGGAGTCGTCGCGATACTCGGATACTACTTGTGGCGGTGAGCATGTACACCACGGATGACACAGGGGACACGGAGGTCAAGATGATCCGTTCCCGCGTCCTCGGTGTCCCCGGTGGTGGAGAGTTGACATGAACTTTCCCATCCTCACCTCGCTGATCATCGTGCCAATCGTCGGCGCTCTCGCGCTGCTGCTGATTCGCGACGATGAGGAGCACGCGCCGCTGGCCCGCAACGTGGCGCTGGTGGTGTCGCTGCTGGTGTTCGGCGAAACGCTGCTGCTGTGGGCGCGGTTCAATGCGGGCACCGCGGACTTCCAGTTCGTAGAGCAGCACGACTGGATTCCGGCATTCGGCATCAGGTACATCATCGGCGTCGATGGCATCAGTCTGCTGCTGATCGTCCTCACCGCATTCCTGACGCCGCTGGCGCTCCTCAGCGGGTGGGAGGCGGTGCACGATCGCGCGCGGTCGTTCTGCCTGTTCCTGCTGCTGCTCGAAGCCGCAATGATCGGTGTCTTCGCGTCGCTCGATCTGTTTCTGTTCTACGTGTTCTGGGACGCGATGCTGATCCCGATGTACTTCCTCATCGGCATCTGGGGGTACGAGCGGCGCATCTATGCGGCCGTGAAATTCATCCTGTTCACGATGGCTGGCAGCGTGCTCATGCTGCTTGCGATCCTTAGCCTAGCCTACCTGCACAGCACCGCGACCGGCGCGTACAGCTTCGATCTGCAGAAGCTGTATCAGTTGGATGTGCCGCACGGCCTGCAGTTCTGGTTCTTCCTCGCCTTCGCGTTGGCATTCGCGATCAAGGTGCCGCTCGTCCCGTTCCACACGTGGTTGCCTGACGCGCACGTCGAAGCGCCAACTGCAGGCTCGGTCATTCTGGCCGGCGTGCTGCTGAAGATGGGCACGTACGGCCTGCTCCGGTTTGCATTCCCTCTGTTCCCCTTCGCCGCGCAGTTTTTTGCGCCCGCGCTCGCAGTAGTCGCCGTGATTGGCATCATTTACGGGGCGCTCGTCGCGATGGTCCAACCCGACATGAAGAAGCTCGTCGCCTACTCGAGCGTCAGCCATCTGGGCTTCGTCGTGTTGGGCATCTGCGTGATGAACGTCCAGGGCGTGCAGGGAGCCGTTTACCAGATGCTGAATCACGGTGTCAGCACCGGGGGGCTCTTCCTCATCGTCGGGATGCTGTCGGACCGCCGGCACACGCGTTTGATCTCCGAGTACGGCGGACTCAAAGCGGTGGTGCCTCGCCTTGTCGCGGTGTTCTTCGTCGTGACGCTGTCGTCGATCGGGCTGCCCGGGCTGAATGGGTTCGTCGGCGAGTTCCTGATCCTGCTCGGCACCTTCCGGTCGGATCCGCGGCTCGCCGCATTCGCGGCTTCCGGTGTCGTGCTCTCGGCCACTTACATGCTCTGGATGTTCCAGCGGGTGAACTACGGCAAGGTCACCAACCAGAAGAACGCGGAACTTGCCGATTTGAGTTCGCGTGAATGGTTCGCGATCGCCCCCATCGTCGCCATGGCGGTCGTGATGGGTGTTTTTCCGAACCTCTTCCTGCAGCCGATGCGGTCGGCGGTCGACAAGCTCCTGACGCACTACCATCAGAGCTCGTCGGTGCAAATCAGAGCGGACCGCAGCGACATCCGTCCGCCGGCGTCCGGGCCGGACCTCAAAGCGAGATCAACGCCATGACGAACGCGCTGAACGCGATCGTCCCGATGGCGTGCGTGACGGCTGCCGCGCTGGCCGCGATGGTCGCCGAAGCCTTTCGCGATCCTGGTGAGCAGATGCCCATTGGCCCGCTGGGGGCGATCGGACTGATCGGCGCGGCTATCGCGTCTGTCGTGTTGTGGAATCACAATGCGTCGAGCTTCGGCGTCGTCGTCGCCGATAACTTTGGCCTCTTCGTCACTTTCATTCTGATCGTCGTGGGACTGTTATCCCTGGCCATTTCCGAGGCGACAATCGACCGTGAGCAACTGCCGCGCGGCGAGTACTACGCGTTGTTGCTGTTTGCATTGGCCGGGATGATGCTGATGGCGACCGCGACGGATCTGTTAGTGATTTTCCTGGCGCTCGAGGTGTTGTCCCTGGCCGTCTACGTGCTGACCGGGATCCGTCGTGATTCCGTCGCGGGCGCAGAGGGCGCGTTCAAGTACTTTCTGCTTGGCGGATTTTCGAGCGCATTCTTCCTGTACGGCATCGCGTTCACGTTCGGGCTGACTGGCAGCACTCACCTCGACCGTGTTGGAAGCCTGATGACATCGCAGGGTCGGGCGCCGACACCACTGCAGTTCGTGGCGATCGCCTTGTTGCTTGTGGGATTCGCGTTCAAGGTGTCGGCCGTGCCGTTCCACATGTGGACGCCCGATGCGTACGAGAGCGCACCACCTGCCGTCACTGCTTTCATGTCCACCGGCGTCAAGGCGGCGGCGTTCGCCGCGTTCGCGCGTGTGTTTCTCGCCTCCCTCGCTCCCCTGCGCCCGCAATGGAGCACTGTCCTCGCCGTCATCGCCGCGGCGACGATGATCCTGGGCGCGGTCGTCGGTGTGGCGCAGTCCAACGTCAAGCGGATGCTGGCATACTCGAGCATCGCGCATGGTGGATACCTGCTGCTCGCGCTGCTGGCTGCGAACGACATAGGGAAAGGCGCCATTCTGTTCTACCTGCTGACCTACGCCGTGACCAACATCGGCGCGTTCGGCGTGATCGCACTGCTCGACAACGCGAACCGGCCCAGCGATCGCTTGGAAGACTACGCCGGTCTGGCGCGGCAACATCCCATTCTCGCGGCGCTGATGACCACCTTTCTGCTCTCGCTGGGCGGCTTCCCGCCGACCGCCGGCTTCATCGCGAAGTGGTACGTGTTCAGCGCGGCGGTAAAGGCCGATTACGTGTGGCTCGCGATTGTCGGCGTGCTGACCAGCGTCGTGTCGGTTTTCTTCTACCTGCGCATCGTCGTGATGATGTACATGACGCCGACCGCGGCTTCCGCGCCGGTGCCCGCCATCCCAAAGATGGCAGGTCTCGCGCTGGTAACTTCTGCGCTGCTCATTTTCTATCTGGGTATCCTGCCCGCTCGCGTGCTCGACTGGGCGGCGGCTTCGATTTCGACAATCTTCTAGGAAAGACCCGTGCGGCGCTTTCACCTGGCCGTTCTCGTCATCCTGATCGTGGGCTCCACGTCTTGGGACAACGCCGCCGCTCTGCAGCCGGAGCTGAACGGCGATCCGCGAATGCTGCGGGTGGAGCAGTGGCTCAAGGCGATCATGCAGCACGAGCCGGGCACGACCGACCAGGCTGCTGCGCTCGTCGCCTCGTGGTCCGCGCGAGACGTGCGCATGCTGTGGATTGACGCCAGCGTGATCGCGCACCTGATACGAGATCCGAGGAGATCGAGTTTTACGGTCAAGGCCGATGGGCAGCGGAACACGATGCCGGTCCGGTATTCGAGCGGCCAGCTCCATCGTTTGAAGATTCTTGGATGCGCGGCGGGTGGTCTGGTCCTGCATCAGGTCTGCCTCGAGATGGGGGCGCCGAGCCTGCTCGATCCCGATCTGCTCCATCTGTCGCGTCTCGTTGAAGCGGCGAGGAGCAGTGGGGACGACAATTTCGTGTTTCGCCGCGGTGCGCTGCTCCACACCGACATCGCGATGTTCATCCCGACGACCTCAGAACCGGTCGGCGGTCTGAATGCCGCTGGACCGCAGCGAATTCGCATCGAGACATCCGACGGTCTTCAAACCGACCTGGGGCAGGTAGCACCGCATTGGGAGCTCGCGCGCCTGCTGCTCGACTTCGTGAAACCGCCGGGCGCGTCGAACCCGGCGCCCGGGTTGGACGAGATGGTGCGGCTCTGGTACCGCGCCACCGCCGCGTGGATGCAGGCGCGTGAACAGCACGACACCCTCCACCTCGATCGCGCGCGCGCGATTTTCCCGAAAGACGCCGACATCCTGTTTCTCAGCGCCTGCCAGCACGAGGTGTACGCGGGGCCGCCGATTCAGACCGTGTTGCAGGCGGCGGCGGTGCCGTACGGCGTGAAATCGGATGTCGCGTCGGAGCGCTCGGAGCTCCACCTGGCCGAGACGTACTTCCGGCGCGCGCTGGCGGCGAACCCGTCGATGGCCGAGGCGCGTCTGCGCTTCGGCCGCGTGCTGTCGCTCCTCGACAAACAGGCAGAGGCGGTGTCCGAGTTGCGTCAGGCGCTGACCTCGACCAAGGATCCGTCGCTGAAATACGACGCCGCGCTGTTTCTCGGCGCCGCGCTGGAAGCAACGCACGACTTCGCTGCGGCTCGGGACGCGTACCGGCAGGCGGCCGAGCTCATGCCCAATGCGCAGTCGGCGAAGATTGCACTCAGCGCGCTCGCGCGGCGGCGAGGTGACCGTGCCGTCGCGTGGCGCGAGATACAACCGTTGTTCGAGCGCAAGCCGGACCTCGATTCCGCCAACGACGATCCGTGGTGGAGCTACTACGTCGTGCAAGCGCGCAACGCCGACCAGTTGCTCGACGAGCTGCGCCGGCCGTTTCTGTCTGAGGCGAGCCGGTGAACGGCCGCACTGTCGTCGGTGCGTCGCTGATCCTGTCGCAGGTGCTGGCGGCCCAGACGCAGAGTCCCACCTTCAGCTCGAAAATCGAAGCGGTGCGTGTTGACGTGCTCGTCACCGACAAGGGACAGGCGGTGCTGGGCCTGGGCACGAACGACTTCGACGTGCTCGACAACGGAGTGCCGCAGCAGGTGGAACTCGTCAGCTACGAGCAGATTCCACTGAACGTCGTGCTCGCGTTCGACATGAGCGAGAGCGTGGCCGGAGAGCGGCTGGGTCATCTGCGCGATGCTGGAACGGCGGTCCTCGGCGGACTGAAGAAAGACGATCAGGCCGCGCTCGTCACCTTCAGCCACGAAGTCGCCCTCGGATCGGGTTTGACGACGGAGGTGAGCGGCGTCCAGGATGCGCTGAATGAAGCCATCGGCATCGGCAGGACGTCGCTGGTGGATGGCGCCTATGCCGCGCTCACGGTCGGCGAATCCGACGTCGGTCGCTCGCTGCTCATCATTTTCAGCGATGGCCTCGACACGGCAAGCTGGCTCACGCCAGACACGGTGCTCGACACGGCAAAGCGCTCGGACGTCGTCGTCTACGCCGTGGCAATAGGCCACAGCAAGCCCGAATTCCTGCGCGATCTCACCTCGTATACCGGCGGCCGGCTGTTCGAAGTCGAGAAGACGTCCAACCTCAGCGCAATCTTCCTCGATGTGCTTCACGAATTTCGCCAGCGCTATCTTGTCAGCTACACGCCACGGGGTGTAGCCAAAGACGGATGGCATCGCCTCGACGTTCGAGTGAAACGCAAGGGCACCGTCAAAGCGCGGCCGGGTTACCTTGCGGGACCGTGATTCTGGAATCGCCATTCACGCGGCTTGACATTGTCCCGTCAAAGCCTACAATGTAGTCGACACAGCGGACGCCATGACAAGTCCGGCAACGACGCTGCTCATCGCAACGGCCGCGACGGCGATGATCGTGGTGTACTCCGTGGCGTCGACATTGTTGCGATCGGCGGCTCGGCGGACCGCCACTTCGATCGGATGCATCGGCTGCGTTCTTCTCGCAGCAGGGTTCGTCTCGATCCAGTTCGCTTCGGGGCTGCCGCGCGCCGAGCGGCCGCCGTTCATCGACTTCGGTCTGCCAGCGTTGTGCCTGACGCTCGCCTCGGCGCACGCGGTTTTCGCAGCCATTCGTCGTCATGGCTGATGTCCTCGGCGCATTCGAGCAGGCGGTGCTGCTGGCCGTCATCCGGCTCGGGGACCTGGCATACGGACGCGCGATCCTGAAGGAGGTCCAGACACGCCTCGAGCGTGACATCGCACCGGGTGCCGTGCACGCAACGCTCGAGCGACTCGAGCAGAAGCGTCTTCTGACATCGCGCCTCGGCAGCGGCACTCCCGTCCGTGCCGGCCGGCCGCGCCGGTTCTATCGGCTGCAGCCGGCGGGCGTGCGTGCGCTCAACGACGCGCGTGCCGCCGTGGACTCGATGTGGCGCGGCTTGCGATGGCCGCTGAAGGGAGGCACATGACGCCGGATCATCCGTCGATACGACCCCCGCGATGGGCGGAGGGTTTGTTGCGCCTGCTGCTCCAGCCGAAAGATCGCGATAGCGTGTCCGGCGATCTGCTCGAAGAGTACCGCGAAGCCATCGTCTCGAAGCGCGGCTCTTCGTCAGCGGACGCATGGTACGCGCGACAGGTCGGCTGGTACCTGTTGCGCGCGAGTTGGCCGTTCGGCGTCCTGATCGGCGCAACTCTGGTCGTCCGGTATTTGCTCGATACGCTCGATGTATCGTGGCCGCTGAGGAGGCGCTCGTGACAACAGCACTACCGCCGACCTGGGCCGAGGCGATCCTTCGTCTCGTGTTGAGACGGGCCGACCGCGAATCGGTCTCTGGCGATCTTCTCGAGGAGTATCGCGACACGATCGTTCCCTCTCGAGGCCAGCCCGCGGCCAACCTCTGGTACGTCCGTCAGGTCATGGGTTTCATATGGCGCGCGACGTGGTTCTGGGCGCTGCTGTTCAGCGGATCTTTCGTGTTTCGAACCGCCTACGACTGGCTGGTTCCGACGACCGACTTTCACGTTCGCGCCGAATGGTCGACCTATGTCGGCGTTGCAACGTTCTTCGTCACCGGGTTGTGGGCGGCCTGGCGATCCGGATCGTTCGTGGCTGGTCCGATGGTCGCTGCCATGACCAGTCTTGTGGCCGCCCTCTTCAGCGTCGTCGGCGCGAGTCTGCTTGTGGCGATTCTCGACAGTCCTCAGACCCGGGATGCGATCGCCGGCAGCGGCGGACTCGACGAGGTTTACTTTCTGCCGTTCATGATGATCGTTCCTGCGGTGATCATCGGCGGCGTCGCCGGCGCACTCGGGAGCGTGGGCCGCAAGCTGTTCTCGACTATGTCCTGACGCGAAGCAACCTCCGTCCGGGCCGCGACCTCCGTCCTCCTGCGGGGACAGAGGTTACAGCTGGCCGAACAGAGCGACGAGCGTCGATTCGTCTTCCGGCACCACGGTTCGAAGATCGAGGACGACGCGGTCGTTCTCGATGCGCGCGATGACCGGCGGCGACAGCTGTCGTAGTCGATTTTCGAGCGCATCGGCCGTCAATGCGTCCTTTTCGATCATCACGAGAACTGTCGGCAGCGTTACGCCAGGTGCGCTGCCGCCGCCGACGGCCGAGACGCCGTCGATCGGTGTCGCGCGCCAGCCGGGCATGCCGTTCACCCGATCCGCCAACGCCGTGGCGCGCGCGCGGATGTCGTCGGCCGTCTGCGCCACCATGCGCTGGACCGGTACTGTGGACGGCGAGCGGCCGGCCGCGTATTCGTCAAGCGTCGCTTCCAGCGCCGCGTACGTCATCTTGTCTGCGCGCAGCGCGCGCATCAGCGGGTGGATGCGGACGCGATCCACAAAATCCGCGCGGCCGACAATGATCCCGGCCTGCGGTCCGCCGAGCAGCTTGTCGCCGCTGAAGCAGCAGAGGTCAGCGCCGGCGGCGACCGTGGCCGTCACGGCCGGCTCGTCGAGGGAGGGACCGGGGCCAGCGCCCAGATAGCCACTGCCGAGATCTTCGGCGACAGGAATGCCGCATTTTTTCCCGACGGCGACCAGTTCCTCGAGCGTCGGACGTTCGGTGAACCCTTCGATTCGGAAGTTCGAGGGGTGCACGCGCAGAATCAGGGCAGTCCGATCGCCAACCGCCGCCGCGTAATCCGCCGCACGCGTCTTGTTCGTCGTCCCAACCTCACGGAGGATCGCACCCGACTGTGCCATCACGTCGGGAATCCGGAAGCCGCCCCCGATTTCGACGAGCTCTCCGCGCGAAACGACGACTTCGCGGCCGGCGGCGAGCGCGGCCAACACAATCAGCGTCGCGGCAGCGTTGTTGTTGACAACGACCGCGGCCTCCGCGCCGGTGAGGTGACGCAGCAACGATTCGGCGTGCACGTCGCGACGGCCTCGCGCACCGCGTTCAACGTCGTATTCGAGCGACGAGTAGCCGCGCGCGACCTCTGTCACCCGTGCGATCGCCGCGGACGCCAACGGCGCACGCCCGAGATTTGTGTGCACGACGACGCCTGTCGCGTTGATCACCGGTTGAAGCGACGGACGAAACAGACGCTCGAGCCCCGCGTGAGCCGTCGTTTCGATTTTCGATGCGATGTCTTCAGCCACACCCGGAACGCGCTGAGTTGTACCGCGAGCAATCTCGCGCCGGATTGCGGCTGCAGCATCGCGCAGGGCGTTGACCGTCGCTTCGGCCCCGAAACGAGCTTCGAGCTCGCGGACGGCCGGCCGATGCCGCAGCTGTTCAATCGAAGGGATCAATCTGAGCTCGGACATTTCAGATTTCAGAGATTTCAGAGTGCAGATTTCAGGTTGATTTCAGAGTTTTGACTTCAGATTGCGAACTGAGTCGACGATCGTCCGCAATGTTATGCTAACAGTTCTCCCCATGGCTTCGGACCCGCCGAAATTCCGTCCGCTCGAGCGGTTCTGGCCGTACGCCGAAATTCCTGAACAGCCGACGGAGGAAGAACTGGCGGCGCTGAATCCGGATTTGTACGAAGCGCTGTACGGCGCGCGGTCTCGGGATTTCTCGATCACACTGGTCTTCCCCCATCTTGACGTGCCTCATTTCGACGAGGCGCTCGCGCTGGCGCGCGCGTCGGCGGAATTCCGGGAGACCGGTGCCGGTCCAACCCATCGCTACCGCGCACGCTTCTCGTCCACCGACGCCGCCCGGCTTCGCGATCTCTTTCACATCGTCGGCCACGCCGACGCCACCGACGTACTGGTCGATGACCGTCCGGTTCCATATGCGCGGGAATTGTGGCTGCCGCTCATGTGGTTCCTCATCCAACGCTGAGAAGTCGATGGCGACGTCAGCGTTTGCAAAGGATCTGCAGCGGCTCGAAGCCGACATGAAGCAGCTCGAGGCCGAATACAATCAGTTTTTTTCCGGACGCCTCCCAAAGCCGCCATGGGAAACGCGGAGCCGCGTCGAGGCGCTCGTCAAGCAGTACGATCGGGCGCATATCCAGAACACCGGCGATCGCTTCCGGTTTCACACGCTCCAGTCGCGGTTTGCGACCTTCGTGGATCTCTGGGATCGTGGCATGCGCGCGCGCGAAGAGGGCCGTCCGGGCCCGTTCTCTCACGTCCGGGCGACGAGGGAACCCGAACGGAAGGAACCGGCCGATCGCATCCTGCACGTAGCGTCTTTTCGCGATCCAGTTCGCGAAATCGACAAGCTGACGGATCTCTACGAGTCGCTGGCGGAAGCGCGGCGCGAAGCCGGCGACGAGCCGGTGCCGTTCCATCGATTCGCGGATCTCATCAAGACCCAGGTCGGCAAACTCCGGGACGAGGGGAACGGCGAAGTTGCGTTCCGCGTCGCGCTGAAGGATGGAAAAGTGGCGTTGACGGCGCGAGCGCTGAAAGGGGCGACTTAGGGTGGCTGAGGCCGGTGGTGGGTGGAGCTGTCGGCGGATGGGCGGATGGCTGACGGCCGAGAGTTTATGACCCTCGGCCATCAGCCATGAACGGTCTTCAGATTTTGGTGACGTTGCCGGCCTGCGGGCCTTTGGGACCGTCAACGATCTCGAACTCCACTGCCTGACCTTCCTCGAGCGAACGGAATCCGTCACCTTGAATGGCCGAGTAGTGCACGAAGACATCGCTGCCTCCGTCTCGTTCGATGAACCCGTACCCTTTGGCGTTGTTGAACCACTTGACCTTGCCTGTAATGCGCATCTTTCTCTTCCTGCTTGCTGTGACGCATCGCGTCGGTGAACAAAAAAAAAGGCCGCGTATTGCGGCCTTTCCCTTTCGGCGCCAGGCCCGCCCGGCGTCCACTTAATAATACTGGACTTTGCCATCTATGCCAAGAGCCCTGCTGAGCGTTTCAGACAAAACCGGCATCGTCGATCTCGGCCGCGGCCTCGCTGCCCGCGGCTTCGAGCTCGTGTCCACAGGTGGAACAGCGCGAACGATGACGGCTGCCGGTCTTCAGGTGACCGGCGTGTCGGAAATCACCGGTTTCCCGGAGATGATGAACGGCCGCGTCAAGACGCTGCACCCGAATCTGCACGGCGGCATTCTGGCGCGGCGCGATCGGCCCGACGACCTCGCGTCGCTCGACCGATTAGGTATCGGACTCGTCGATCTGGTTGTGGTCAATCTGTATCCTTTTGCGCAGGCGGCGGCCAAAACGGATACGCCGTTCGCTGCGCTCGTTGAGGAGATTGATATTGGCGGTCCGTCGCTCGTGCGCGCCGCAGCGAAGAACTTTCGCGACGTGCTGGTCGTCGTCGACCCCGCGGACTATGCAGATGTGTTACGGGCGATAGACGAAGGCCCAACGCTCGAATTTCGCTTCGCGCTGATGCGGAAGGCGTTTGCGCATACGGCGCAATACGACACGACGATCGCGGCGACGCTGGCATCAATGGATGCAAAAAGCGGCGCCGTCGAACGCCTGGCAGGTTCGGCTGCGGCCGCGCGGTGCATCGACATTCGGAAGATTGGTGACCTGCGATACGGCGAAAATCCCCATCAGGAAGCCGCGTTGTACGCACTCGATGGAGCGCGGCCCCTCGACGCACTCCGGGTCGTCCCGAGCATCGTCGAGGGACGAGGCTTCGGCCGAGCGACCATCCTTCAAGGCAGGGCACTGTCGTTCACCAATCTCCTCGATCTCGACGCCGCCCTTCGCATCGCCCTGGAATTCGACGAGGCCGCGGCTGTAGTCGTCAAGCACACAAATCCCTGCGGCGCCGCGACCGGCGATTCGTCGTGCGACGCGTACATTCGCGCGCGCGATGCCGACCGCCTGGCGGCTTTTGGTGGAATCGTCGCCCTGAACCGGCCGATCGACGTCGCCGCTGCGCAGGCCATCGTGTCCACGTTTATCGAAGCGGTGATCGCGCCGGCGGTCGACGCCGAGGCACGCGAGATTCTCGGGAACAAAACGAACATGCGCGTGCTGACGGTCGATTTCGCATCGCTCGCTGAAGGCGGTGTCGAGTACCGATCAATTCTGGGCGCGGTGCTCGCGCAGGAGCGCGATCGCGTCGTCGAAGCACGGCAGGCCTGGACGTCGGGGTCGCTGCCGGACGGCATGCGCGTGGCGACACGACGGCCACCGTCCGTGGACGAGTGGGCGGCATTGCGCTTCGCGTGGCGAATCTGCGCGCACGTGAAATCGAACGCCGTGATCTTCACCGACGCACGTCGAACACTCGCCGTCGGCGCCGGTCAGATGAGTCGCGTGGATGCGGTCAACGTCGCAGTGATGAAGGCCCAGGCCGCGAATGAGGTGCTGACCGGCTCGGTCGCGGCGTCCGATGCGTTCTTCCCGTTCCGCGACGGTCTGGATGCCGTGGCGAAAGCCGGCGCCACGGCGGTCGCGCAGCCGGGTGGATCGGTGCGCGACGCCGAGGTCGTCGCCGCCGCGGACGACCACGGTCTGGCGATGGTGTTTACCGGCAGAAGACATTTTCGGCATTGATCACTCGGGCTCGCGCCCGGCTTGCCCGTAGCGCGAAGGCTTTAGCCGAGCGGCCGCGAGCGCTTCACGCGTGCGGAACCGACGCGATCAATTCTTCACGCGTGAGCGTCGCCGGACCGAACTTTCCAACGACGATGCCGGCGGCATGGTTCGCGAGTATCGCGGCCTCCGCCAGCGTTCCACCGGCCGCCAACGCCAGCGCGATGGTGGCCACGACGGTATCGCCCGCGCCTGTCACGTCGGACACTTCGCGCGCAACCGCGGGAATCGATGTCTCGATGTCTGGCGACGACAGCCACATGCCATGCTCGCCGAGTGTCATCAGCACGGCTTCGCATCGCACGCGCTCACGCAGCTCTCGTCCGGCCGCCCGGGCATCCTCGTCCGTGCGAATCCGACGGTGGGTGGCGGCTTCGGCTTCGTGAAGATTCGGCGTAACGAGAGCGGCTCCGGCGTAGCAGCCCACATGAGCGATCTTGGGGTCGACGATCAGGGGACGTTCGCCTGAACGGCTCGCGCTCGGACGTCCCGCCGCAATCAGCGCCTCGATCACCGGCCGCGTGATCGTGCCCTTCAGGTAATCGGAGACCAGCAGCGAATCGGCGTGCCGCGCGAGTTGGTTCACCCGCTCGATCACCGCACGGCCGACGTCGCCAGAGGCATCGCTGTCGGCCTCGTAGTCGATGCGCGCGACCTGTTGATTGCGTTCGGTCACCACGCGCACCTTCTCGGTCGTTGGCCGCTGCCTGTCCTCGACGAGTCCGTCGCACGCAATTCCTGCCGCCGTCAATTGTTCGCGAAGCTGCTCGGCCGCGCGATCCGCGCCGATCAGTCCGACGAGCAACAGACGCCCGCCAAGCGCCACGATGTTGTTCGCGACGTTGGCCGCACCGCCGAGCCGCACGTGCTCGGAGTGGAAGCGGACGATGGGAACGGGCGCCTCGGGCGAGATGCGCGTGACGTGCCCGACGATGAAACGATCGAGCATCACGTCTCCGACGACCAGCACGCGGGTACCGGAGAACCGCGCGACGAGATCGCGAGCGCGCCGCGGGTCGAGGGAGGCGAACGTCAAGTGCGGGCAGCCGAGGCGCGATCCGCCGCAGCCGGCAACGTCACCAGAATGAGGAATAGCATCAATACTTCGGAATCGCCAAAGTTGTACTCGAACATCCCCGCGATGAGGAGTGCGGCGACAACGGCCAGCGCTGCGGCGCTGAGGAACGGCTGGCTGCCGGATCGAAATCGTTTGAACAGGTCGCGACCGAGCGCGACGATGAACCAGATCCAGATCGCGAGGGCGGGGAGGCCGCGCTCCGCCGCGATCTGCACGACGTTGTTGTGGAGGTGCGGGTTCACCTTGTTGACGGCGTCGGGCCCGCGGAATTCCTCGTACCGCCGCTCGATCATGTTGGGGCCGACGCCTGTGAGCGGATTGGCCGCAATCATGCGGCCGCCTTCCCTCACCATCGCGACGCGGTCGAGACGCGTCGGATCCTTCGCGTCGAACATCGAGATGAACCGCTGCGTGACCAGACGCGGCGCCAGCGCCAGGAACACGGCCGCGACAATCGGGATGATGGCGAACAGCCGGAAGTCCTTCAGCGAAAACAGCAGCGCCGTCGCTGCGCAGACGCCGACGGCCGCACTTCGCGTCGAGGTCAACGCCACGGCCACGGCGAGCGCCGGCATCACGAGCGCGGCCCACAGACGTCCATACGAGAGAAAGAGGATGCGAGCCAGGGCGACGCCGATGATCATCATCAGCAGGCCCGAGTACGTCATGTAATGGCCAAGGAGTCCGCGCGGCCGCTGGCTGAGCTGATCCCAATGAAGGATCGCGTATTCGACGATGCCAATCACGGCGCTGGCCATGGCACACGAGATGGCGATCGTCACCAGCGTCACACCGCGCGATCCTGACGCAAGCCTATAGGTCAGCGGGACCAGCAGGAACAGGACGAGCTGCTTGCAGTCGATGATGCTCGCCCGCGGATCGCTCGAGAACGCCGCCGAAACCAGCGTTGCGCCTGCATAAACGAGCAGCGGCCAGAAGAACGATGGCGCGTCGATCCGTTCGTGGCGCGCCAGGATGAGGGCCACCCAGCAGATGAGCGCAACCGTCAGCAGTATCTGGGCGGCGGCGATCGAGAACTGCAAGGCGCCGGCAATGCCGAACAGCGCGAGGACGCCGAAGTGCTCGAACGGATCCGCGCGAAGCGGCCGCGGCGCCTCCAGTGCGAGAGCGTCTGTCATCGTTCGAGACATTTTATCGCGGCCTCGACGACCTGCCCCGGTTCAATGCGAGTCAGGCACCGGAAGTCGCCGGGTTCGCATACGCGTTGATCGCACGGGCGACAGGGCAGCCCGTGGACCTGCAGTGGAATCGTGGTCAGTCCAGTGGGGCGCCACGGCGCCCAGGTTTCGGGCAGCGTGGGACCGTACATCCCGATGATCTTCACCGACGTTGTGGCGGCGACGTGGAGCGGGCCGGTGTCGCAGCCGATGTAGAGTGCCGCGCGCCGGGACAGCGCATGCAGTTGGTCGAGGGTCCAGTCACGCGGGTCGAGCACGGCTGCGCGAGCGGATGGCGGCAGGCTGGCGCGCGCACCGGCGACGACCGTCGTGGCCGTGTCCTCGTCAGGACCAGCCACTACCACGAATCGTGTTCGATCATCAGCCGCGGCGATCTCGGCGATCGCCCGAACGAAGTAGTCCGCCGGCCAACGGCGGAAGTGAATTCGTGCGCCTACGTGCACGATGACAAGGCGATGTTCGGCGCCGATCTCGAGACCGCGCAGCCAGCAATCGATTGCGTCTCCTGCCGCTGGATCCGGCGTGAGTTCGATTGGGTGCGAATCCGGGGTTGGCCGCGGAATACCGAGGGGTTCGACGAGATCCCATTGATTGTCGACCGTGTGGCGCGGTCGAAGTTCGCGCGTCCGGCCGACGCGAACGGTGTACAACCACGCACGACCGGCGACTTCGTACCCGATGCGGATCGGCGCGCCGGATACCCACGTGAACCACGAGCTGCGCGGGCCGCCGTGAAAATCGATGGCCAGATCGTATCGGCGCTGCCGAAGCCAGAGCCCGAGTCCGATATCCTTGAAGAACCGACGCGGCGCCTCCGGGGCTTCCACGACGACCACGTCGTCGATGTTCGGGTTGCGCTCGACGATGGGCGCCGCAAGGGGTTCGACGAGGTAACTGATCGTCGCCGCCGGAAATCTTTCGCGGATGGCTCGTACTGCGGGTGTGGTCAGGACGACGTCGCCTATTCGGCGAAGGCGAACCAAAAGGATCCGCGAGAGTTGGCGGGTTGGTGAATTGAGATGTTGGCGGGTCGAGGGATTGCCTGGATCGGTATGCACTCGGTCACCAACTCACCGACTCACCAACTCGCCAGCTAATCAGTCTCGATTGTGGCCTCATCGATCAACATGACCGGAATGTCGTCCTTGATCGGATACACACGTTTGCTCGTGGCGCACTTGAGGGCCGTGCCGTTCTTCACCAGCGTCACCGGTGTTTTGCAGTTGGGGCACGCGAGTATCTCGAGTAATTCAGGATCGACGGCCATGACGGGAATATATGACACCTTCCCGCATTTGTGGAACAATTCAAGTATGAAATGGGCGTTTTGTCTTCCGGTGTTCCTCGCGTCTGTCGCGGTCGCAGCCGCCGGGCCCCAGGCTCGTCGCACGCAGACCTCAGCGTCGCAACCTGCATCAACCTCGACTGACAAAACAGCGGAGGCGTACGCGCAGTTCCTCATCGGACATCGGCTTGCTGAAAATGAGGATACCGCCGGCGCGATCGCGGCGTACAAGCGAGCAATGGAGCTCGACCCTGCGGCGGCAGATATTCCCGCCGAGCTCGCCGGGCTGTATCTGCAGGAGAACAAAGTTCAGGAGGCGATGGCCACGGCCGAGCAGGCCTTGAAAGTCGAAGCGACGAACCGCGAAGCCAACCGCGTCCTCGGGATTGTGTACGCGGCGATGTCCGAGCAGGGCCGCGATCGTCAGTCGCGGAGCAATTCCTCCGATCAGTCCGAACAGTACGCCGCGAAGGCCATCGAACATCTCGAGCGCGCGATCGACAAGCCGGTTGGCGAACCCGATCCCAATGTCCGCGCCACACTCTCGCGTCTGTACGTCCGAACCCGCTCGTACGACAAGGCGATCAAGCTGCTCACCGATCTCGTCAACCAGGAGCCTGGTTGGCAGGATGGCCCGATGCTGCTGGCTGAAGCCTATGCGGGTGCCGGTCGCACCGCGGACGCGATCACGTTCCTGGAAGAGCGTGGCGCCGACGATCCGAGGTTGCTGCCCGCGCTGGCAGAGTTCTACGAGCGTGAGCGACGCTGGACGGAAGCCGCCTCGACCTATGCCAGCATCCTGCAGCGCGCGCCCCGAAGCATCGACCTGAAAACCCGGTACGCGCAGACGCTCTTGAACGCCGGCGGCCGCGAAAACGCCATGAAAGCCCGCGACGCGCTGGCCGACGTCGTGACAGCCCGTCCGACCGAGGCGTTGCCGCTCTATCTCCTCTCGCAGGCGCAACGCCGCTCTGGCGACGCTCAGGCGGCGGAATCGACGGCGCGACGGTTGATTGCGCAGAGCAAGAACAGCGTGCGCGGGTACTACGCGCTGGCCGAAGCGCTCGAGGAGCGCCACCAGTACCAGGCGATCGTGAACGAGCTGGCGCCGATCGTCGCACAGAATCGCGGGAAAGCCGATGACGGCTCGATGGAGGTCGGCGCGCTGCTGCCGCACCTCGGGTTCGCGTATCAGGAGCTGGGCGAATACGACAAGGCGATCGCCGCTTTCAGCGACGCCCGGAAATTGCTGCCGAAGGACCCGGCGATTGCCGGATACCTGGTCGAGGCGAACATCGCGGCCAAGAAGTACGCCGCCGCATTGGAAGCGGCAAAGTCGGCGCTCGTCGATAATCCGAACGATCTGCGGCTCACGCGGCTGCACGCACAGACGCTGCGATTGACCGGCAAGGGCGATCAAGGCATTACGCAGCTCGAAGCCGCGGCGCAGGCGCACGCCGACGATCCGTTCTCATACGTCGTGCTCGCACAGGGCTACGTCGATGCCGATCGCGCTGCGCAGGCGATCAAGGTGCTGCAGGATGCGCAGCTGAAGTTCCCGGATGACAACGCCATTGCGTTCGAGCTCGGCGCGGCGTTCGACAAACAGAAGAAGTTCGCAGATGCCGAGGCGGCGTTCCGGCAGGTGCTCGACCGCGAGCCGGACAACGCCGCCGCGCTGAACTATCTCGGCTACATGCTCGCCGAGCGTGGTGAGCGTCTCGACGAATCGGTCGGCTACCTGAAGAAGGCGTTGCAGATGGAACCGGACAACGGTTCCTATCTCGACAGCCTCGGCTGGGCCTATTTCAAGTCGGACAAGCTCGACCTCGCCGAGGACAATCTGCGGCGCGCAGCCGACCAGTTGAAGACGAACTCCGTGATCCAGGATCACTACGGCGACGTGCTGTTCAAGCTGGGGCGCTTCGGCGAGGCGATCGCGGCATGGACCCGTGCGCTGTCCGGCGACGGCGACTCAGTCGACCGCGGAGACATCGACAGGAAAATCCGCAGCGCGAAACAGAAACTTCCCAAAAAGTGAACGTTCCACCACGGTGGACCGGGGGGACGCGGAGGTCAACATCTGTGAGTCGCTTCCTCCGTGTCCGGTGTGTCCTCCGTGGCAGAGAGCTGACCGCTGTAACAGTTGTCGCGTTGGCTGCGGCATCTTGTGGCGCGCCGCTCGTGAAACTGCCGCAGGGGCAGGGCACGCCCGCTGCCGATGGCCGCGAGGTTCTGGCCGACGCCACTCGGGCATGCAGCGCTGTGTCCACGATCACCGCGGAGATCGGCGTCACCGGCTCGGTGGGCGGCAGGCGTCTCCGCACGCGCCTTACTGCAGGTCTTGCGGCTCCGGCCTCGGCGCGGCTCGAAGCGGCCGCGCCATTCGGAGCGCCGCTGTTCATCCTGGTCGCGACCGGCAACGATGCGACGCTGCTGCTTCCGCATGACGGACGGGTCGTCGAGCACGCGTCTCCGGCGTCGGTCCTCGAAGCTCTTGCCGGTGTGCCGATTGATGCGGGTGCTCTGCGGATCGCACTCACCGGATGCCCATCGGCTGCGAACGCGGCGAATGCCAGGCAGGTCGCTGACGACTGGCGCGTCATGGCCGACGGCACGAATGAGATCTACCTGCGAAGGGAGAAACAGTCCGCGGCGTGGCACCTCGTGGCAACGATCTATCACCCGCAGTCGGGCCCCGTGTGGCGGGCGGAATACGGCGACTACCAGGCAGGTCTCCCGCACGCTGTCCGGTTTGCGGGGAGTGCACCCAATAGCTTCGATCTACGCTTGACGTTGTCGCAGGTCGAGACCAACGTACCGTTGGATGCCGATGTGTTCCAGCTTCGCGTTCCACCCGATGCTGATCCGATGACGATCGACGAGTTGAAACGTGCGCGTCCGGGCTTTCGCGAAAATTAATCGCTCCCTGCACGTGCTCGGCACGCGCGCCGACGGACACCACGAGCTGCGAACCGTCTTTCAATCGATCGCGCTGCACGACACACTCACCGTTCAGCGCCGGCCCGGCCCGTTTCGTCTCACGTGCGACGATCCCAATCTCGCCGTCGACAGATCGAATCTCGTCGTCCAGGCCGCCGAGGCTGCATGGAAGGCTGCCGGTCGTCGAGGCGTACCGCGCGATGTCTCGATGCATCTCGTCAAACGGATTCCGCTGCAATCCGGACTTGGCGGCGGCAGCAGTGACGCGGCTGCGACGTTGAGAGCGCTCGCGCGGATCTGGCGCGTGAACGACGAACGCATCCGGACGATCGCGCCGGCGCTTGGCGCGGATGTACCGTACTTTTTCGAAGGCGGCACCGTGCTCGGCCTCGAGCGCGGCGATTTGCTGTTTCCGCTGATGGATTCTCCGTCGGCGTGGGTGGTTCTGGCGCTGCCGGATTTCGGCGTCAGCACGCGCGATGCTTTTGCTTGGTTTGATGCCGCCTCCGTCCCCCCGACGGGGACGGAGGTGGGGCCGGCGACGGAGGTCGTGCGAAACGATCTCCAGCCGGCAGTCGAGAAACGCCACCCCGAAATTGCGCGCGTCGTCTCGGCACTGGGTGGAGCAGGCGCTCTGCAGGCGGCGATGTCGGGCAGCGGCTCGGCCGTCTACGGCCTCTTCACCAGTCGGTCGGCGGCACAGCGCGCGGCTGCGCGGGTGGCGGCGTCGCTCTGCCCCCGGACGTTGGTCACCCGAACCGTGACGCGCGCCGCCTACCGCCGACTTGCCGGCACGTGAGCCCGTCGGATACACTAAATGTTTGCTGGACCTTCGGTAGTCGCAAGTCTTCAGTCATCAGTCGCAAGTCATAGTCCACGTCGGACGACATCCCTCTGGAGCGTCGAGCCAGGCCCGCGACCCGAGACTGGAGACAAGTGACTGGCGACTACGGTGGGGCGTGGCCAAGCGGTAAGGCGCGGGACTTTGGATCCCGTATTCGAAGGTTCGAATCCTTCCGCCCCAGCCAACACGGAGAGGCTGACGTGGTAACGGACGATCTGTTCATGGCCGGATTCGGCGAATTGAAGATCTTTTCCGGCAGCGCCCATCCGGAACTGGCCCGGCAGATCGCGGGGTTCCTCGGTGTGGCGGTCGGTCAGGCCCGGCTCCGTCGGTTCCCGGATTCGGAGGTTTCGTTTCAGATCGACGAAAACATCCGTGGGACGGATGTGTTCATCGTGCAGCCGACATGTGCGCCGGTCGATGAGCACATCATGGAGCTGCTGATCATGATCGATGCGTTCAAGCGATCGTCAGCGGCCCGGATCACGGCGGTGGTGCCGTACTTCGGCTACGCACGCCAGGATCGCAAGGACAAGCCGCGCGTGCCCATTTCGGCCAAGCTCGTCGCCAACATCCTGAGCGCTGCCGGAACGAACCGCGTCCTGACGATGGATCTGCACAAGGCGCAGATTCAGGGGTTCTTTGACATTCCCGTGGACCATCTGTTCGCCGCGCCGGTGATCATCGATTATCTGTCGCGCCTCGATTACCCGCGCCGTACGCTCGTTTCCCCGGACGCGGGCGGCGCCGAGCGCGCGCGTGCGTACGCCAAGCGGCTCGATGCCGAGCTCGCCGTGATCGACAAGCGCCGCACCGACGATGGGACCGCCGAAGTGATGAACGTGATCGGCGACGTCGAGGGCCGCACCTGCATTCTGCAGGACGACATCATCGACACTGCGGGGACGATCACGAAAGCAGCCGCGGCGTTGAAGGCAAGCGGAGCGGAGCGGGTGTTCGCCTGCGCCGTGCACGGCGTACTGTCAGGGCCGGCGATCGATCGGATCGAGAAGTCGCCGATCGACAAGTTGATCGTGACGAATACGATTCCGCCCGGGCAGGCGACGACGGCGTGCCACAAGATCGAGGTGCTGTCGGTCGCGCGTCTGCTCGGACAAGCCATCAAGAGCATTCATGAAGAAACGTCGGTTTCGTCGTTGTTCGTGTAGCAATGGTTCAGGATCAGTATTAGGGGTCAGTGATTAGCTGTTAGGAATCAGCGATATGGAAGCGATACTGGAAGCATCACATCGGGAAACATTCGGCAAGAACGAAGCGCGCCGTACGCGTCGCGAAGGGAAGGTGCCGGCAGTACTCTACGGCGGCGACGGCAGTCAGGCGACGCCGATCGCGGTGGCGCCCAAGGCCCTGCTGAAGATCCTGCATTCCGAGTCTGGACAGAACACGCTCATCTCACTGAAGTTGCCGGAAGGCGGCGACACCCGCGTCCTCGTCAAGGATTTCCAGCTCGATCCGATCACACATCACGTACTGCATGCGGATTTCTATCGTGTGGCCATGGATCGCGCGATTCAGGTCACGATTCCCGTGATAACCCGCGGCGAGCCGAAGGGCGTCAAGCAGCAGGGCGGTATTCTCGAGATCATCCGGCGTGAAATCGAGATTGAATGTCTGCCCGGCGACATCCCCGAGGGCATCGATCTCGACGTCAGCGAGCTGATGGTGCACCAGGGCATTCGCGTCCGCGACATCCCCGGCAGCCCGAAATGGAAAGCGCTGACCGAGGGCGAGGCGATGCTGGTCCACGTGATCATGCCGAAGGTCGAAGAAGTGGCGGCGCCGGCCGAGGGCGCTGTTGCCGTCGCCGCACCGGCCGCACCGGCAGAGCCCGAGGTCATCAAGAAGGGCAAGAAGGAAGAGGAAGCGGAAGTCAAGGAAGAGAAGAAGAAATAGACCGTTCAGAGTTCAGATTTCAGAGTTCAGATTGATTTCAGAGTTTAGAGTTCAGATTGAAAGCGATCGTCGGACTCGGAAATCCGGGCACGGAATACAAGCGGACACGTCACAACGTCGGGTTCGAAGTGGTAGACGAGCTGGCGCGCCGCTGCAGCGTGCGGCTCAGGGCGTGGAAGTCGGTGGCGGATCTTGCGGTAATCAGCGGTCGAGACGTCATCCTGGCCGAGCCGAAGACGTTCATGAACAACAGCGGCCAGGCCGTCCGCGCGGTGGCGGATTTCTACCAGCTCGAGCCGCACGACGTGCTCGTGATTGTCGACGAAGCGCAGCTGCCGCTCGGTCGTCTGCGGTTGCGCCGGTCGGGATCGGCCGGCGGACACAACGGGTTGAAGTCGATCATCGAGCATCTCGGCAGCGACTTTCCGAGGTTGCGCATCGGCATCGATCGCGGCGACCGGCGATGGGACCTGGCGGATCGGGTGCTGTCGCGGTTTCTGCCGGCCGAGCGCGACGTCGTGGACGCCGCGATTGCGCGGGCGGCAGACGCGGCAGAAGCGTTTATCGACGAAGGGATCGAACCGGCCATGAACCGGTTCAACGCGGCGGAAGACAACGTTAGCGAAAGACCGGCAACAGAAGGACCGGGAACAACTGAATAGCGCCGACGTGGCGCCACCTTGCCACCTGAGGGTGGCCGGCGTTCATTGCAAATTGCAGATTGCCAAATTGCTGATTGATTGATCATTTCACAGTTCAATCAGCAATTGGCACCCGGCAATCAGCAACAATCGCTGTCCAGAAGGAGCATTGAAGTGGCTGATCGACAGTACGAGCTCGTCTACATCCTTCCTCCCGAAACAACCGAGCAGCAGGTGGCCGAGCTGCACGCACAGGTCGAATCGGTGGTGTCGCGTATGAACGGCGCGATCGAGAAGACCGAGAACTGGGGCCGCAAGCGCCTCGCCTACGAGATCGGCCGCAACAAAGAGGGCGTCTACGTCCTCGAACTGATCAACGGATCCGGAGAACTGATGAAGGAGCTGGATCGCCGCCTGAAGGTGGTCGATCTCGTCATGCGGCACCTGATCGTCCGCGTGGACGACGAAAAGAAAGTCGTCGAACGGACGCAGACCAAGCGCCGGACCGAGTCCGAGCGCCGGCGCGTCAAGCGCGGCCTGCCGCCGCAGCGACAGCCCGGCGAAGGCCGTGCGTCCAGCGATCTCGACGAAACCGATGACGATCGTTTTGACGGAGTGGAGGTCTGACGTGGCATTCGGACACGGACGTTCAGGCGGCCGAGGCCGCGGTGGCGACAAGAAGGCCAGCGACAAGGAGAAGGGTCAGCGCCGTACGCTGTTCCGTCGCCGAAAGGTCTGCAAGTTCTGCGCGGACAAGATCGACGACATCAACTACAAGGACGTGAAACTGCTGGGGCCGTTCGTGCCGGAGCGAGGCAAGATCCTGCCGCGCCGCATCTCGGGCACGTGCGCGATGCACCAGCGGAAGCTGCAGGTCGCGATCAAGCGCGCGCGGCAGATTGCATTGATTCCATACGTGACGGACTAAGACGACAAGGACCGTCGAGACCGCGAAGACCGCAAAGCCTGTCGATCCTTTGCGGGCCTGTCGGCCCTTGCGGTCCAGCTCGAGGACAAGACGATGGAAGTAATCCTCAGAACGCACGTCGACAATCTCGGCCGCCGCGGCGAGGTGGTGAAAGTCGCGGACGGCTACGCGCGCAACTATCTCCTGCCGCGGAAGCTGGCGCTGGTGGCAACCGAGGGGAACAAGAAGCAGATCGAGCGCGAGCGCGCGAAGTTCGACGCGCAGGAGGTCGAAGAGCAGAAGGTCGCCTCCGCCGTCGCGGAGCGGCTCGCGGGTGTCGAGATCGAAATCGCCCGCAAGGTCGGCGAGACCGAAGCCTTGTACGGATCGGTGACCAGCGCAGACATTGCGGAGGCACTGCGCGCCAGGGGCTTCGACCTTGACCGGAAAAAGCTCGGTCTCCACGAGCCGATCAAGAAGCTCGGTGACTTCGACGTGCCGATCAAATTGCATCGCGACGTGATGACCCACGTCAAGCTTCGGGTGATTGCCGAAAAAAGCGAAAATGAAAAGTAATGAAAAGTAAGAAGTCAAAAGTCAGAAGTCAGAAGTAGAATTCGTCAGATTCGACCCTTCGCACGTCTGACTTTTGACTTCCTACTTCTGACTTTCAGTGTCCGACCTCGCAGCACGCGTCCCGCCGCACAACCTCGAGGCCGAACGGTCGGTGCTCGGCGCCATCCTGCTGCATAACGACGCCTTCAACCTCGCCGCCGAGGTGATCGACTCCGCCGACTTCTACCGCGAGGCGCACCGGCGCATCTTCGACAAGATGGTCAGGCTTGCCGAGCGCGGCGATGCGATCGATCTCGTCACGCTGAAAGAAGAGCTCGGCCGATCCGGAGATCTCGACGAGGTGGGGGGGCCCGCCTACATCACGGCGCTCGTCGACGGCGTGCCGCGGTCGACCAACGTCGAGCACTACGCCCGCATCATCAAGGAAAAGGCCACCCTGCGGAACCTGATCTTCTCCGCGAACAAGATTCTCGCGACGGCCTACGACGGCGAGGAAGAAGCCGACGTGATCCTCGACCAGGCCGAGCACGCGATCTTTGCGATTGCGGACGACAAGGTCCGGGACGGATTCATCTCGCTGCGCGATCTCGCGCAGTCGAGCCTCGAGACGATCGAACGGCTGCACTCGCGCAAGGAACTCATCACCGGCGTACCGACCGGATTCACCGATCTCGACGAATTGACGTCGGGACTCCAGCCGGCCGATCTGATCATCGTCGCGGCACGGCCGTCGATGGGCAAGACCAGCCTCGTGCTGAACGTCGCACAGCACGTCGGCACCCGCACCGACATGACGGTGGGTGTCTTCAGCCTCGAAATGTCGAAGGAGCAGTTGTTCCTCCGCATGCTCACGGCCGAAGCGCGCATCGACGCGCACCGGCTGCGCGGCGGGTTCCTGGGCGAGCGTGACTGGGGAAAGCTGTCGCAGGCGGTCGGGACGCTCAGCGAGGGGAAGATCTTCATCGACGATACGCCGTCGATTGGCGTGCTCGAGATGCGCGCGAAGTGTCGACGGCTGGCATCGGAGCACGGACTGCACCTCGTGATCGTGGACTACATCCAGTTGATGCAGAGCCGCGGCCGCTTCGAGAACCGCACGCTCGAGCTCGCGTCGATCTCACGCGCGCTCAAGGGCCTCGCGAAAGAGCTCAATGTGCCGGTCGTGGTGCTGTCGCAGTTGAGCCGCGCGCCAGAATCGCGCTCGGATCATCGTCCGCAGCTCTCCGACCTCCGCGAGTCTGGCGCCCTCGAGCAGGATGCCGACGTGGTCATCTTCATCTACCGCGAGGATCAGTACGCCGACAGGAACCAGCCGCCTACCGACGCGGAAGGCATCGCGGAGCTGATCGTCGGCAAACAGCGCAACGGACCCACCGGCATCGTCAAACTCGCCTTCATACGCGAATACACCCGCTTCGAAAATCTCGCGATAGGGGCTGAGGGCTAGCGCCTCCAACCTCCGTCCCTTCTGGTGGGCACGGAGGTCGCGCAAAAAGGCCCTTGACAAACAGTCGATTCTCTGGCAACAGTAATACTGTGCTAGTTCAGTAGCACAGTTGCCCCGATGCTGTTCCGGACCAATCCGTCGCTCGGCGTGCCGATCTACCTCCAGCTGATGGAGCAGGTGAAACACGCGATCGAAACCGGCGCCCTGCGGCCGGGCGATCAGCTGCCGGGAATCCGTCCGCTTGCGGAGGAGCTGGTCATCAACCCCAACACCGTCGCCAAGGCCTATCGGGAGCTCGAGCACGAGGGCGTGATCGAGCTCCGCCATGGCGCGGGTGCATTCGTTGCCGAAACGGCGCGGGCGACGAAGTCGACCGGCCTGCGCGCGGCGCAGGCCGTCGTGGCGGCAGCAATCGAGAAGCTGCACGCGCGCGGTGTGACCGATGAGGAAATTCGCCGGCTGTTCGAAGCGGAGCTGGCAGGCCTGACCAGGGCGGGAGTGGAGCATGGCTGATCCGTTGACGATCGAAGCGGCCGATCTGCGCAAGGCGTACGGGACGGTCGAGGCGCTGCGGGGTTTGAACCTGCGTGTGCCCGCGGGATCGATCTGCGGGTTCGTGGGCAGGAACGGGGCCGGAAAAACCACGACGATCAAGATCCTCCTGGGTATGGTGCACGCGACCGCCGGAGACGCACGCGTTTTCGGTCTGCCTGTGCATGCACCGCAGTCCAACGTCGAAATCCGACGTCGCGTCGGCTTCGTGAGCGAGGACAAGGACCTGTTCGACACGATGAGCGTCGGCGACATGATTCGCTTCACCGCTTCGTTCTACCGGCGCTGGCGTGCCGATCTGGAGCAGCAGTACCTGAATGCGTTCGAGCTGCCGCTCGATCGGAAAATCAAAGCGCTGTCGCGCGGCATGCGGACGAAGCTGGCCCTGCTGCTGGCCCTGTGCCGTGGCGCCGACCTGCTCGTGCTGGACGAGCCGACGTCCGGACTCGATCCCGCGATGACCGAGGAGGTCCTGCAGGCACTGGTCGCCCACGTCGCCAACGAGGAGATGACCGTATTTTTTTCCTCGCACCAGATCGCCGAGGTCGAACAGGTCGCGGATCGCGTGGCGATCGTCGACCGGGGCCGAGTGGTGGTTGACGGCGCGCTGGACGATTTGCGCGAGAGCTATCGCCGGGTGCAGCTCGTGTTCGATGGCGACGCCCCCGATCACACGTTCCGTGCGGCCGGTGTCGTCCGGACGCATCGAAAGGGCCGCGTGCTGAGCGTGCTGTCGAGCGCCGGCAGCGACGACATTCTTCAGGAAGCGCGTGCGCTCGGGCCCGCGTCGACGGACGTCGCACCCGTTGCGCTGAAAGAGATCTTCCTCGAGACCGTGGTGACGGAGGTTTGACATGCTCTGGTACAAAGCCTGGCTCGATACCCGCTGGCGGTTCCTCGCAGGCCTGCTGATCCTCGCCTGCGGCGCCGCTACGATCGTCTCCACCTATCCGAAGGTGGTGGAGCTGATGGCGAGCCTTCCCGCGATGGACAGCGGCGGAGCGCTGGGACAACGGATTCGCGAGGCGGCGGCGTTGGGGCGGGAGTATCGCGGCTTCATCTGGTCGCAGTGGTGGCGGCAGACACCGACGCAGATCGGGACGTTGTTTGCCGTGCTGCTAGGCACGGGCGGGTTGGTGTCGCAATCTTCCGGCGTTGCGACGCTGTTCACGCTCTCGCTGCCCGTCTCGCGCAACCGGTTGCTGGCGACCCGCGCTGGAGCCGGTCTGGCAGAGTGGTTCGCATTGGCGTTGATCTCGTCCATGGTGATCCCGCTGCTTTCACCAGCGATAGGACAGACCTACAGCATCTGGAGCGCGCTGGTGCATGCGCTGTGCCTCTTCATGGCCGGCAGCGTGTTCTTCAGCCTTGCGCTGCTGCTGTCGACGGTGTTCAGCGACCTGTGGCGTCCGTTGCTGATGGGATGCGGTGTTGCATTGGCGCTCGCATCGTTTGAAATGGTCGTGCGCGACACATGGCCTTACACCTTGTTTCGCGTGATGAGCGGCGAGCTGTTTTTCCGAACTGGGCGGTTGCCATGGGTGGGGCTGTTTTCCAGTGCGGCGATATCGGCGGCGATGTTGTACCTGGCGGCTGTGAATTTCGCACGTCGGGACTTTTGAGGGAACTCTTCACCACGGAGGACACCCCGGACATGGAGCACACTTGTATGCACCAACCAACCCCGTGTCCTCGGTGTCCTCCGCGCTGGAGAGCGCTACGAAGAGCCTAGGTGCAGTCTCTGAACCAGTTCTTCTGGAGGCAATTGCCATGTCTGTTCCACGTCTGACATCGACGATCGTTGCGATGCTGCTGTTGGCGTCGCCGCTGGCGTTCGGGCAAGCTGCCGATGCGACGGGCCACTGGGAGGGCACGATCAAGGCGCCCGGCCGCGACGTCGCCATCGTGATCGACCTTGGAAAGGGAAGCGGCGGCGAACTGATCGGCACGTTCGGCAACCCCGCGGAGCATCTGGCCGGATACCCGCTGTCGAACGTTGTCGTCGAGGGACAATCGGTTCGGTTCGTCCTCAGCGCAGGTAATGGTGGCGGGCCATTCAACGGCGTTCTGTCCGCCGACGGCAAATCGATCGCGGGCGAGTTCTCGGCGACCACTCCCAAGGGTCCGATGGCGGTTCCCTTCACACTGACCCGAACCGGAGACGCGAAGATCGAACTGCAGCCTCGTAGCGCAGCGATCGGAAAAGAGCTGGAGGGCACGTGGACAGCTGCAATCGAGGTCGAGGGGCGATCGCTGCACGTCACGATGAAACTGGCCAACCAGGCTGACGGCACATCGGCCGGCACCATCGCCACGGATGGAAGCAGCATCGAAATTCCGATCACCACAATCGCTCAGGATGGCTCCGCGCTGACGCTCGACGTCCGGATCGTCGGCGGGAGATTTGCCGGTGCGCTGAACGCCGATCGAACCGAGTTGGCCGGCACATGGACCCAGCAGTCGTTCGAAGCCCCAATCACGTTCAAGCGGGCAACGGCTGCAGGCCCGAAGTAGTGCCGGACGGTATGATCGAAGCCGATGATCCGTCCGACCGTCGCGCGCATCGATCTCGAAGCTCTGAAATCCAACTATCGACAGATCGTGGCGTTCGTTTCGGGAACCGGGGCTGGGGCTGCTGGCTCCGGTCCTGGTCCTCGGGTGACGGCCGTAGTCAAAGCGAACGCGTACGGCCACGGTGCCGTGCAAATCGCGCTCGCGCTCGAAGAGGCCGGCGCTGATTCTCTCGCATGCGCCGACATCGAGGAAGGAACGACGCTCCGTGCCGCTGGAGTCCGCGCCGAGATTCTGGTTTTCGGTGCCCTCAGCGTCAGCGACCTCGATGGGATCTTCGACGGAGTGTTGACGCCGACGATCTCGACGCCGGGCGCTGCGCGCGCGGTGCAGGCGGCGGCCGCAAGGCATCGCCAGCAGGTGCGCTATCACCTGAAGATCGACACCGGCATGAACCGGTTGGGTTTCCGGCACGACAATCTGCGCCGGACCCTGCCTGATCTGCTTGCCAGCCCCAATCTCGAGCTCGCGGCCATCTACACACATTTCGCCACCGCGGACGATCCGGAGTCGCCGCTGTTCAACGAGCAGCGCCTGCGGTTCGAGGGGGCGGTGGCGGTCATCGGTGACCTCCGTCCCTCCTCCAACCGTCCCCCTTACCTCCACGCCGCCAACAGCGCCGCGCTGTTGCGCGATTCGCGCGTCTGGTACGACTGCGTCCGGCCGGGCCTGCTCTTGTACGGCCTGGTTCCGCCGCCACTTGCCTCGACGCTCCCACTCACGCCGGTGATGGCGTTGACCAGCCGCATCGTCGCGGTGAAGGGCATTCGTCCGGGCGAAGGCGTCGGCTACGGTGTGAGATTCACGGCCCACGAACCGAGACAGATTGCCATCGTTCCAGCAGGGTACGCCGATGGACTCGATCTACGCCTGGCGGGTCCCGCCAACGTCCTGATTCGTGGCCGGCGCGCGCCGATTGTGGGCTCGGTGTGTATGGACATGCTGATGGCGGACGTGACCGGCCTGGACGCCTCGCCTGGCGACGAGGTGGTCATCATCGGTTCCCAAGGCGCCGATCGCATCGACGTTCGTGAGATGGCTGCACAGATTGGTACGATTCCGTACGAGATCCTGTGCAGGATTGGAAGCAGAATCGAGCGCGTTTACTCGTGAATCTGGTAATTTGGTAATCGGGTAATCTGGTAATTGGATTGCTCAATCGCCCAATCCAATTACTCGATTACACGATTACCTCGTTGCCATGCCGAAGCGTGCCCCGACCGTCTTTGTCTGTCAGGAATGCGGCGCGCAGTCGCCCAAACAGCAGGGCCGCTGCTTCGACTGCGGCGCGTGGAACTCTTTCGTCGAGGAACGTGCGCAGGACGCGGGTGGGGCGCCGCCTGCTGGACATCGATACGCGCTCGCAGGTTCCTCCGGATCGGCGCGGCTGTACGCGGACATCGAGATGGAGAACTGCTCGCGACTCGGCACCGGCATCGACGAACTGGATCGCGTCCTGGGCGGAGGGGTCGTGCCCGGGTCGCTTGTGCTGCTGGGCGGCGAGCCGGGGATCGGCAAGTCGACGTTACTCCTTCAAGCCGCTGCGAATCTGGCGCGAACGGCCGGGCCGGTGCTCTACAGCTCCGGCGAGGAATCCGAGCATCAGATCAAGTCACGTGGCGAACGGCTCGCCGTGGGCGACGCGCCGCTCTATCTGCTTGCGGAAACGTGCCTCGAGCGAATCCTGGAAGAAATCGCGCGCCTCAAGCCCGCGTTGATCGTCGTGGACTCGGTGCAGACTATCTTCTCCCTGAAGTTTCAGTCGGCGCCAGGCAGTATCGGTCAGGTCCGAGAAGCGGCGACACAGCTGCTGTTCACCGCGAAAGGACACAACATCCCCACGTTTCTCGTGGGACACGTCACCAAGGACGGCAGCCTCGCCGGCCCGAAGGCGCTCGAGCACGTCGTCGATACCGTTCTGTACTTCGAGGGTGAGCGCCACCACTCGCACCGCGTGGTCCGCGCGGTGAAGAACCGTTTTGGTGCGATTAGCGAACTCGGCGTGTTCGAGATGACGTCGAACGGCCTGCGGCCAGTGCCCAACCCTTCGAAGATGTTCCTCGCCGAGCGGCCGAACAACGCGCCGGGCTCTGCCGTCCTGTGCTCGGTCGAGGGCTCACGGCCGATTCTGGTGGAAGTGCAGGCGCTCGTCAGCTCCAGTTCCTACGGCATGGCCCGCCGGACCGCGAACGGCATCGATCAGCAACGATTAGCGCTGCTTCTCGCGGTGCTCGAAAAGCGCGCCGGTCTGAACCTGATCGGCGACGATGTGTTCGTGAATATTGCGGGAGGGATGACGGTCGACGAGCCCGCATCCGATCTCGGGGTCGTCGCCGCGATTGCCTCGAGCGTGAGAAATCGCGTGATTCCGGCGACAACCGCGATGTTCGGCGAAGTTGGTCTGGCGGGCGAAGTGCGCGCGATCTCGCAAGCGTCGCTCCGTGTCCGCGAAGCCGCGCAGATGGGGTTCAAACGCTGCATCATGCCCGAAGCGAATATCGATCCGGACGCTCGCCTGAAAGGCTCGCGCGACGATGAACATGCTCGCCGGAAAGGATCGCGCGACGAAGAAGACGCGCACCTGACCGGATCGCGCGGCGAAGAAAACGGCGGCTGCGAGCTCGTCGGCGTCCGAACGATCGGTGAAGCGCTCGACGCGGCCCTGAGTTAACCGCGTCGAGTTTCTTGCCCAACCCCTAATCCCTTACCAATCCCTACCGCCCAATCCCGCAATCCCTTACCCGATCGCCAATCCCCAGCCCTAGGCCCTCAAGTTTTTGTTGAAGAACTCGAGCGTTCGCTGCCACGCGAGCTTCGCGGCGGCTTCGTCGTAGCGCGGCGTCGTGTCGTTGTGGAAGCCGTGCTGCGCGCCCTCGTAGATGAACAGCTGATACGTTTTGTGATTGGCCTTCAGCGCCTCTTCGAACGCAGGGATTCGCTGACCGATGCCGGTGTCCTTGGTTGGGTCGGCATAGTGGAGCATCATCGGCGTTTGTACTTTCACCGCATTTTCCGGGCTGAGCGGCGCTCCATAGAAGGGCGCCCCGGCCGCCAGATCGGCGCCGAGCCGTACGGCGAGATTGTTCACGACGCCGCCGCCGAAGCAGAAACCGATCGCGCCGATCTTGCCGGTGCAATCGGGACGCGCCTTCAGCCACTTCGCGGATGCAACGAAGTCCTCGAACATTTTCGGGCCGTTCACCTCCCTGAACTTCACCGCGCCCTGTTCGTCGTTGCCGGGGAAGCCGCCGACCGACGTGAGGCCGTCGGGTGCGTACGCGATGTAGTTCTGGACGGCGAAACGGCGCGCGACGTCTTCGATGTACGGGTTCAGCCCGCGGTTCTCGTGGATTACCAGGATGCCCGGCAGCTTGCCGCTGGCATTCGCCGGCTTTGCGAAGTAGCCTTTGATGCTGCCGTTGCCCTCCGGCGACTGCACGGTCGCGTATTCGGCCTTGATCCGCGAATCGTCTTTCGGAACCTGCTGCGCCCAGGCGTAGTTCGGCTTCAGACTCTCGTACAGTGCTAACACGGTGACGCCGCCGACCGCGTACCTCTTGGCGCGTTCCAGGAAATCGCGTCGTGTGATGTTTCCGTGCTGATATTCGTGGAACAGATCGAGCAGCTCCTGTGGATAATCCGACGCTTTCTTTCGTTCCATAGATGACTCCTGTGCGCCTTGCATCGGCGCCTGCGCCTGGATGGCGGATGCCTATGAGCTCCTTGTCACGAGGACATTCTGCACAAAACGGCCCTGGGGCGCATGGTAAATTGTAGGCGTTCGATCGTCACCATGCCGATTGCGGATCAGCCACTCACGCGATCGCCCGATCGCAGATTTTCCTCGCCCGTTCCGCCGTACCACTGGTGGCGGACGGTCTTCTTCTTGATTCCGGCCATCAGCATCTATACGCTCGTCCTCGGCGCCGCGTCCATTGCGTCGAGCCTGTTCGACCGCCGCGGCTACTTCGCGCACAGATGCGCCCGCGCATGGTCGTCGCTGATCCTGAAGACAACCGGCGTGCGCGTGACGCTGCACGGTCTCGATCGCATCAGGCCCGGCACCACATACGTGTTCGTGTCGAATCACCAGAGCATCTACGACATCCCGGTGATCTTCGCATCGCTGCCGTATCAGCTGCGGATCATCGCGAAGGCGTCCCTTGCGCGTTTTCCCGTGCTGGGATGGCATCTGGCGCGCGGGGGCCACCTCTTCGTCGATCGGCGGAATCCCAACCGATCGGGCATTCTGAAGCGGTGGCGTGCGCTCGTCTCCGAAGAGCTGTCGCTCATCATCTTCGCGGAGGGCACTCGAAGCTGGGACGGTCACGTCGCACGCTTCAAAGCCGGAAGTTTCCTGCTCGCTATCGAAGCAGGCCTGCCGATCGTCCCGCTGGCCGTGATCGGTACGCGCCGGGTGATGCCGAAGGGAAGGCTGCGCACGGAGCCTGCGTCGGTCGAGCTCGTCGTGCACGATCCGATTCAGCCGCCCGCCATCGGCGATGTCGGAGTGCACGGCGCCAAGACCCTCGCCGATCGCGTGCACGCGATTGTTGCCGCCACGGTCGAGGCGCGGCAGTTCTCGAAATAGGGGCTTCGTGTTTTCGCGCCTTCGTGGTTGCAGTTGACACATGCGAGTTTCGGCCATCATTGCCGCTGGGGGACGCGGCTCGCGGTTTGGCGGCGGCGAGCTCAAGCAGTTGCGGCTCGTGGCCGGCCGCGCCATTCTCGATCGCAGCGTCAGCGCGTTCGTCGCGCATCCTTCGATTGCCGAGGTGATCGTCGCGCTCCCTGAAGCGCTCGCGGCCGATCCGCCCTCGTACTTGCGGACGCCCTCGGTTCGAGTCGTTGCCGGCGGCGAACGCCGACAGGATTCGGTGGCAGAAGCGTTCCGAGCGTCGAATCCTTCCAGCGACATCATTGTGATCCACGACGCTGCGCGCCCGTTTGTTACGAGCGATCTGATCGCCAGAACCGTCGCCGCCGCGGTAGAGACCGGCGCGGCCGTCGCGGCCGTGCAAGCACGGGAGACGGTGAAGCTCGCGACAGGTGATCCGCTGCGCCAGGATTCGCGCGAACGCGGCCGCTACGTGCAACGAACGTTGCCGCGCGAGACCGTCTTCCTGGCGCAGACGCCGCAGGCCTTCCGCCGCGCCATCCTCGCCGCGGCGCTCGAGGCAGGGGAGCGAGAGTCGATGGTGGCCACCGACGAAGCGTGTCTTGCCGAGCGGGCCGGCTACCCGGTTCGGCTCGTCACAGGGGAGCCGTCGAACATCAAGATCACGACACCAGACGATATGACCCTTGCGGAAGTCATTGCTCGCGAGCCGCACGCAGCCGGCCGTCCCGCGAGAACGGGCCGCGCGGGCACGGGCTACGACCTGCACCGCCTGGTCGAAGGGCGCCCGCTGCTCGTCTGCGGTGTGAAGGTTCCGTCCTCTCGCGGTGCGCTGGGCCATTCGGACGCGGATGTCGGCTGCCACGCGATCGTGGATGCGATGTTCGGCGCCCTCGGCCTTGGCGATATCGGCCGGCACTTCCCCGATGCGGACGAGCGTTGGAGGGACGCATCGAGCCTGGATCTGCTCGCACGAACCGCAGCCATGGTTGCCGAGCAGGGATACGAAGTCGGCAACGTGGACGTCACCATCGTCCTCGAAGCACCGAAGCTTCGGGATCATGTGGACGCGATGCGCCGCGCGATCGCCGCCGCAATCGGCATCGACGTCGCCCGCGTGAGCGTCAAGGCAAAAACCAACGAAGGCATGGATGCGATCGGGCGCGGCGATGCGATTGCGGCGCATGCCGTGGCGCTCGTTCGTTCGGCTGGTCGCACGTAGCGGTAAAGCCACCTGCCATGTGACCATGAGCCATGCGAGTTCGTTTCGCTCCTAGTCCGACCGGGCACCTGCACGTCGGCAACGCCCGCACGGCGCTGTTCAACTGGCTGGTCGTGCGGGGATCGGGCGGAACGTTCATCCTGCGCATCGAGGACACCGATTCGGAGCGCTCCACGCTCGAGTCCGAGAATTCGATGCTGCGCGATCTCCGCTGGCTTGGACTGGATTGGAACGAAGGCCCCGACGTTGGCGGTTCGCACGGCCCGTATCGTCAGTCGGAGCGCCTGCACCTCTATCACTCTTACGCTAAGGAACTTCTCGGCTCGGAGGCAGCCTACTTCTGTTTTTGCTCGGTGGCGCAGCTCGAAGCGGATCGCCAGGACGCACTCGCGGCCGGACGGCCCGCGCACTACGTCGGACGATGCCGCCGTTTGTCGCGCGGCGAGGCGTTCGCGCGGATCGAAAACGGCGAACGTCCCGCGATCCGTTTTCGTGTACCCGAGCAGCGCGACGTTGTCTTCACCGACGTCGTCCGGGGCGAAGTCCGATTCCACACGAGCGTCATCGGCGATCCGATCATTGTCCGTGCCGACGGCCATCCCGCCTACAACTTTGCTGTCGTCGTGGACGATGCGCTGATGGAGGTGACGCACGTCATCCGCGGCGAGGATCACATCTCGAACACGCCGCGTCAGATTCTGCTGTATGAGGCGCTTGGATTCGCGCCTCCAGCGTTTGCGCACCTGGCGCTGGTCCTGGGGCCCGATCACAGCCCGCTATCGAAGCGGCACGGCGCCACATCGGTGGCCGAGTTTCGCGCAAAAGGCTACCTGCCCGAAGCGCTCGTCAACTATCTCGCATTGATCGGATGGTCGCCCGGCAACGACGATGAACTGCTGCCGATCGACGAGCTGGTGCGGCGGTTCTCGCTGGACGCGGTCGGGCACAGCGCCGGTGTGTTCGACGAGGAGAAGCTCGCGTGGGTGAACCGGCACTACATGAAGCTCGCGGATCCGATGCGTCTTGCCGGCCTCACGGTTCCGTTCTTCCGGCAGGCCGGCCTTCGAATGTCGCCTGACGAGCGCGGCCTCGAGTTTCTCGCCCAGGCCATGCCGATGGCGAACTCCTGGGTCGATCGCCTCAGTCAGGTGCCAGACCGTCTCGGGTTCTTGTTCGAATTCGATCCGCGCGCCGCCTTGATGGTGCCGGAAGTATCCGACGAGATACGCACGGACGACGCGCGAGCCGTTGTCACGGCGCTCGCAGCGGCGCTGGCGTCGGCGCCACCGCTCGATCGCGACGCGTTTCGCGCGGTTGCCGATCAGGTGAAGGCTCAGACCGGCCGAAAAGGTCGCGCTCTGTTTCATCCTATCCGCGTTGCGTTGACGGGTCGGGCCGAGGGGCCCGAGCTCGATCTCGCCGTGCCTGCGATTGATCGGGGCGCGGCGCTGCCGTCGAGCGCGGGCCTTCCGCCGATTCTCGGGAATCGCAAACGCGCGGCGGCATTTGCGCGGGCGTTGGAAAATCTTCACCACGGAGGAGACAGGGAACAGGGGGACTCGAGGCTTATCGAGTGACGATCCTCCGTGTCCCTTGTGTCCTCGGTGGCGGCGAACTTCACGATGAGGATCTACGGCATCAATCCCGTCCTCGAAGCGCTGCGCGCGCGGCGTGCGACGGCGATCCGGGTCTCGTCTCGTGCCGACGATCGCCTGACTGACCTCGTTCGCCTCGCCGAATCGCAGGGCGTGCGCGTGCAGCGCGTCAGCGCCGCGGATCTCGATCGGGCTGCGGGCGGAATGTCACGGCATCAGGGCGTGGTTGCCGATGTCCGAGCGCAGGATGCCGGGGGCATCGACGACCTGCTGGCCGGCGCGCGTGGCGCGCCGCTGATTCTCGTCCTGGACGGCGTCGAAGATCCCCACAATGTCGGGGCGATTGTGCGAACGGTGGACGCGGCAGGCGCGGATGGCGTGATCCGTCAGTCGCGGCACGCGGCGCGGCTCGACGGCGCGGCGGCGAAGGCGTCGGCGGGCGCGGTCTCTCACGTGAAGATTGTGGAAGTCGTCAACATCGCGCGGGCGTTGGAAACCCTCAAAGCAGCCGGCGTCTGGACGATCGCTCTCGCCGGCGACGCGTCTAAACAGTACAGCGACCTGGATCTCACGCTGCCGACGGCGCTGGTCGTCGGCGCCGAGGGTGTCGGGCTGCGGCGGCTGGTGCGGGAGCGGTGCGACTGGGAAGCGGCGATTCCGCTTGCGGGCCACGTTCAAAGTTTGAACGTCTCGGTGGCGGCCGGGATCGCTCTGTTCGAAGCCGTCCGTCAGCGCCGTCTCCGCCAGCCATAAACGGGGCGCAGGCGGTCCCGCACCGGGCCTAGTCTGTGTACAATAGAGGGTTGCGGAGAGGCGGGTCAGCTCATCAATTGAAGGGAGTTCGTGCGCTTGCGCGACTGGCACGAGACGTGCTAAAGTGCACCTTTTGTCTGGCTGGCGTAGCTCAGTCCGGTAGAGCAGCTGATTTGTAATCAGCCGGTCGGGGGTTCAAATCCCTTCGCCAGCTCCATCGACCGAGTACACAAGAGCCGGTAAGCATCAGAAACACGCGTTTCCATACTCACAGACGAATTGGCGAGGTAGCGAAGCGGTCAAACGCAGCAGACTGTAAATCTGTCGCCCTAGCGGCTTCGAAGGTTCGAGTCCTTCCCTCGCCACCATTGGACTCGGCCCTGCGGGCCTCGCTGATGGCAGGCCCGCCGGGGTCGAGACGAATGCCATGAGCCGCTGCGTGAGCGGAGTTGAAGGTGGCGAGCAAGCAGTCGAAGGCAGCCTGAAGGCGGTTGATTGCAACGTGCGTGAGCGGGAACAAGAGCGTGATTGGGCAGGTGTTGTGCCGCGCGAAGCGGCTAGGCGGCGAAGAGCGAGCCCGAAGGCGGGAGTAACTCAGTGGTAGAGTCACAGCCTTCCAAGCTGTTGGTCGCGGGTTCGATCCCCGTCTCCCGCTCCAGCCTTCGCCGCGAGCTACGGCTCGGCGGGCCGAAGCGCGAAGCGCGCACGCTGCCGCCTGTGGCGAGCCAGGTCTCGAGCGGACGTGGTCACGCCGTAGCTTCGCGACGCGGTAAGGCGGACGGTTTGGCTCTGGAGAACGGTCGGCCGACTTGTCAGGTCGAAGCGCGAAGCGCGAAGGCCGATGTAGCTCAGTTGGCAGAGCGCGTCCTTGGTAAGGACGAGGTCACCAGTTCAATCCTGGTCATCGGCTCCAGCCTTCGCCCGCCGCGTGGTTTTGATTCGCGGCGGGCTACGGCTTGACCGGCGAGCCGCGATCACGCCGTGGCTCGGCGAAGCCGAGCGAAGGCGGACGCTTCACGTTGAGTAGATAAACGAGGCAGAGACGACATGGCCAAAGAAAAATTCGACCGCAGCAAACCGCACGTGAACGTGGGCACGATTGGACACATCGACCACGGCAAGACGACGTTGACAGCCGCGCTCACGAAAGTCGCGGCCGACAAGGGATGGGCGAAGTTTGTTTCGTACGACGAGGTCGCCAAGGCGTCCGAGTCGCAGGGCCGCCGCGACGAAACGAAGATCCTGACCATCGCGACGAGCCACGTCGAGTATTCGACGGCGAATCGCCATTACGCCCACGTCGACTGCCCGGGCCACGCTGACTACATCAAGAACATGATCACTGGCGCGGCGCAGATGGATGGCGCGATCGTCGTCGTGAGCGCCGTCGACGGCCCGATGCCGCAGACGCGCGAGCACGTCCTGCTCGCCCGCCAGGTTAACGTGCCGTATCTCGTCGTCGCGCTCAACAAAGTGGACGCGATCGACGATCCCGAGCTCATCGATCTCGTGGAGCTCGAGGTGCGGGACCTGTTGAAATCGTACGGCTTCCCCGGCGATGACATCCCCGTCGTGCGTCTCTCGGCGCTCAAGGCACTGCAGGGCGATCCGGACGGCATCGCGGGCGTTGTCAAGCTCATGGAAGCGCTCGACAGCTACGTGCCGCTGCCGCAGCGCGAAGTGGACAAGCCGTTCCTGATGCCGATCGAAGACGTGTTCTCGATCTCGGGCCGCGGCACGGTCGTCACGGGCCGCGTCGAGCGCGGCAAGGTGAAGGTGGGCGAGGAAATCGAAATCGTCGGCTTCCGCCCGACGGAGAAGAAGGTTGTGACCGGCGTCGAGATGTTCCGCAAGTTGCTCGATGAAGGCGTCGCCGGCGACAACATCGGCGTTCTGCTGCGCGGCGTGGAAAAAGACGACGTCGAACGGGGACAGGTGCTGGCCAAGCCGGGCAGCATCAAGCCGCACACGAAGTTCAAGGGCACGGTCTACATCCTGTCGAAGGAGGAAGGCGGCCGTCATACGCCCTTCTTCAACGGATATCGTCCGCAGTTCTACATCCGCACCACGGACGTCACGGGCACGTTGAATCTGCCGGAAGGCGTCGAGATGGTGATGCCGGGCGACAACACGACGATCACGGGCGACCTGATGGCGCCGGTCGCGCTCGAAAAAGGGGCCCGCTTCGCCATCCGCGAAGGCGGTCGAACCGTCGGCGCCGGCACGGTAGAAGAAGTGATCGATTAACGGCCAGAGATGCAGCCATGAGAGACATCGTCGCGATGGCCTGCACCGAGTGCAAGCGTCGCAACTACAGTACGACGAAGAACAAGAAGAAGACGACGGAACGGCTGGAATTCAGCAAGTTCTGCCGGTACTGCCGCAAGCACACGGCGCATCGCGAGTCGAAGTAACGAGAGGCGCGGATTGGGGCTCGGCGACTGGGGATTGCGGTTTGGAAAAAGAGAGTTCCTCTCATCCCTGCTCCCTGCTCTCAGATCGCTGCTCTTGAAGGCCAGTAGCTCAATTGGCAGAGCACCGGTCTCCAAAACCGGGGGTTGGGGGTTCGATTCCCTCCTGGCCTGCCAGCCTTCGCTCGCGGCTGCATCACGACAGCGAGCTACGGCCTGGCAAGCCGAAGCGCTGAGCGCGAAGGTTGCGCTCGGCGAGCCCGGCGGAGGCTGTCTCGTCGAAGCGCGAAGGCGGACCCGTAGCGGAGGCGGACAAATCGTCGGAAGCAGGAAGTAGAAAGACATGGCAGAAACCACAACGCTCGAGACAGTAAAGGGCGCGACCGGCGGACGGATCGAACGCATCCGTCTGTTTCTCAGCGAGGTCCGCAACGAGCTGAAGCGCGTGACGTGGCCGTCGCAGAAAGAGGTCTACGCCACGACGGTTGTCGTGATCCTGACGTCGGTGTTCTTCGGCGTCTACTTGTTCGCGCTCGATCAGATTCTGCTCACCACGGTGCAGTGGGTTTTCAGGAAGTTCGGTGCGGCGTAGATGACCGACGACGCTCAGAAGAACTGGTACATCGTCCATACCTACTCGGGGTTCGAGAAGAAGGTCGCCGAGTCTCTGACCGAGCGCGTCAATGCGTACGGGCTGCAGAACGACATCGGCGAAGTGCTCATCCCGACAGAGGACGTGGTCGAGATGCGGGCGGGCAAGAAAGTCGTGACCGCGAAGCGGTTCTTCCCGGGCTATATCCTGGTCGAGATGAACATGTCCGACCACGCGTGGCACGTGGTGAAAAACACGCCGAAGGTGACGGGTTTTGTCGGCGCAGGCGCGAAGCCGACGCCGCTCAGCAAGGACGAGGTCGAGCAAATTCTGCAGCAGGTGCGCACGGCCGCGGAGAAGCCGAAGCCGAAGTACATGTTCGAAAAGGGCGAGCAGGTGCGGATCAACGAAGGGCCGTTCACCAGCTTCAACGGCGTGGTCGACGAGGTGAACGTCGACAAGAACACGTTGAAGGTCATGGTGACGATCTTCGGACGCTCCACGCCGGTGGAATTGGATTTCCTGCAGGTGGAGAAGATCTAGTCACGGGAGGACACGGATAAAGACCGGGGAGCGCAAGGATCCGTGGCTTCCGTGTGCGCGCGTCGGGATGGCCGTGACCTCCGAGGTAGAGCAGTCAGATGGCGAAAAAAGTTCAAGCAATGGTGAAGCTCCAGATCGCGGCGGGGAAGGCCACGCCGGCGCCGCCTGTGGGGACCGCGCTCGGTCCGCAGGGCATCAACATCATGGACTTCTGCAAGAACTTCAATTCGAAGACGGCGAAGGACGAAGGGCTCATCATTCCCGTTGTCGTCACCGTGTATGCCGACCGGTCCTATTCGTTCATCACGAAGACGCCGCCGGCAGCCGTGCTGCTGAAGCGCGCAGCGAATATTGCCAAGGGATCGGCCGAACCCAACAAGAACAAGGTGGGCACGGTGACCAGGAAGCAGGTCGAGGAGATCGCGAAGATCAAGCTGCCCGACCTGAACGCCGAGTCGCTCGAAGCGGCAGTCAAGACCGTGGCCGGAACGGCGCGGTCGATGGGGCTGGATGTAATCGGGTAGGGACCATGGCTGATTGCAAATCGCCAATTGCAAATTGAAACGAGCAATTAGCAGTCTGCAACCTGCAATGAGAGGCGTGGGAGGGTCGAAAGACCCGTTCGAACCACGGGAGGATGCATGAAGAAACGCGGCAAGAAGTTCACAGCGGCAAAAGCGCAGGTCGGCGATCGAACCTACTCGATCGAAGACGCGATGCCGTTGATGCAGAAAGTGAAATTCGCGAAGTTCGATGAAACCGTCGAGCTCTCGCTTCGCCTCGGCGTCGATCCGAAACACGCGGATCAGATGGTGAGGGGCACGGTCGTGCTGCCGCACGGCCTGGGAAAGAGCAAGCGCGTGCTCGCCATCGCCGGCGGCGAAAAGCAGAAGGAAGCGCAGGACGCCGGCGCCGACGTCGTCGGTGGCGAGGACATGGTGGAGAAGATCCAGGGTGGCTTCATGGACTTCGATGCCGTCGTGGCCACACCCGACATGATGCGCGCCGTCGGCAGGTTGGGGAAGGTGCTCGGTCCGCGCGGTCTGATGCCGAACCCGAAGACGGGCACCGTCACGACGGACATTAGCAAGGCCGTAAAGGAAATCAAAGCGGGCAAGGTCGAATTCCGCGTCGACAAGACCGGGATCATTCATGCGCCGCTCGGCAAGACATCGTTTGCCATTCCGTCGCTCGTCGCCAACGCGCATGCGCTGGTCGAGAGCATTGTGAAGGCAAAGCCGGCGGCCGCGAAAGGCAAGTACCTGAGAAGCGTCACCGTATCGTCGACGATGGGGCCGGGGATCAAGATCGATACGACGAATATTGAGGCGGCGGCGAAGCACTGAAGATCGGGGATTGGGATTGGAAGACAGCGATCAGGCGTAGGGATTCGGGGTTAAAGGACACGTAATGGCAGTCACCAAAGCGGACAAAGCCGCCGAACTCGAACAGATCGAGACGGCATTGAAGGGCAGCGAGAGCGCGATCCTGGTGGACTACAAGGGGATCAACGTCCCACAGGTCACCGAGCTGCGCCGTCAATTGCGATCGGCGAAGGCGACGTACAAGGTCGTCAAGAACACGCTGGCGAAGCGCGCGCTCAAGGGCACGAAGTTCGAGTCGTTCGAGAAATTCTTCGAGGGCACGACCGCGATCGCCTACACATCCACGGATCCGGTTGCGCTCGCCAAAACGCTGACGACGTTCGTCAAGACCGCTCCAACGTTGACGATCAAAGCGGCCGTTGTGCAGGGCCGCGCGATCAAGCCGGCAGAAGTGACCGATCTGGCAGCGTTGCCGGGCAAGCCGGAGCTGTACGCCAAGCTCCTCTTCGTCCTGCAGGCACCGATGGTACAGATCGTCAGCGTGCTGAACGCCGCACCGCGCGATTTGCTGAGCGTGCTCGTGCAGGCTGAAAAGAAGCGCGCCGGGGCGAGCTAGCGCCGCGACCAGGGACCAGGGCTTGGGGATTCGTAAAACAGGGATTAGAGGCGAGGGATTAGTCGTTCGGATCGGGATTAGATCAGGAGAGCACAATGGCCGAAGTGACGCAGCAGCAGGTTGTCGATTACATCAAAGGCATCAGCGTACTCGAGCTCTCGCAGCTCGTGAAAACACTCGAGAGCGAGCTCGGCGTCTCGGCAGCGGCCGCCATGCCGATGGCGATGCCAATGGCGGGTGCCGCGGGCGGCGGTGCGGCGGCTCCGGCTGAAGAGAAGACCGAATTCAACGTCGTGCTGACCGAAATCGGTACCAACAAGATCAACGTCATCAAGATCGTGCGCGAGATCACCGCGCTCGGTCTCAAGGAAGCCAAGGATCTCGTCGAAGGTGCCCCGAAGAACGTGAAGGAAGGCGTCCCGAAGGATGAGGCCGAGGCCATCAAGAAGAAGTTCGAGGAAGTCGGCGCCAAAGTCGAGATCAAGTGATCTGAGGATCTGAGGATCTGAGGATGTAAGGATATAAGGATGTGAGGATGTGAGGCTATAGGTGAGGATGTAAGAATCCTCCAATCGATCCTCAGATCCTCACGTTCTCGATTCCTCAGATTGTGTGTGGCGCTCCGTCTTTTCCTCGAGGTTTAACGAATGTACAGCCTTCCCAAGAACGTCTACCGTGAGCGCATCGACTTTTCGAAAATCAAGACGACCGTTCCGATTCCGAACCTGATCGAGATCCAGAAGAAGTCCTACGAACGCTTCCTCCAGATGAACCGTCTGCCGAGCGAGCGGGAGGACGCGGGTCTCCAGTCGGTGTTCAAATCGGTGTTTCCGATCAGCGACTTCCGCGAGAACTCGTCGCTCGAGTTCATCGAGTACTCCATCGGTAACTGGGAGTGCAAGTGCGGCAAGCTGCAGGGGCTGCATCACCTGCGCAAGCCGTGCAGCGCATGCGGGGCGACGCTGATTGCCGATCCGTACGGCGACCGCGAGGTGCTCTGCCCACGCTGCGGCAAGGCCAACCAGGCCCGCGGCGACGTGTGCGACATCTGCGGCAACACCGTCGGCCTGAAGCTGAAATACGACGTCGACGAGTGCCAGGAGCGCGGCATGACGTACGCGGTGCCGCTGAAGGTGACGATCCGGCTCGTGGTCTGGAACAAGGATCCCGAAACCGGCGTCAAGACCATCCGCGACATCAAGGAGCAGGAGGTCTACTTCGGCGACATCCCGCTGATGACCGAGAACGGCACATTCATCATCAACGGCACTGAGCGCGTCATCGTCTCGCAGCTGCACCGTTCGCCGGGCGCCTTCTTCCACTCCGAGGACAAGACGCTCTACGTCGCCCAGATCATTCCGTACCGCGGATCGTGGGTGGAATTCGAGTACGACACGAAGAACCTGCTCTACGTCCGCATCGACCGCAAGCGGAAGTTCCTGGCCACGGTGTTCCTGCGCGCGCTGGGTCTTCGAGGCGCGGACGAGATCGTGCGCGCGTTCTACAGCGTCGATCGGCTGCACATCAAGAACGGCAAGATCTACTGGGCTGTCGCGGACAGCCTGGTTGGCTTGCGCGCCGCCACGGAAATTCACGTTCCCGGTGGCGAGTTCACGATTCAGTCTGGAAAGAAGATCACCAAGAACGCGATCGAGGCGCTGAAGAAGGCCAACGTCGAGGCGATCGAGATCTCCGATGCCGAACTCGAAGGCGCCTTTGCCGCGGCCGATGTCGTGGATCCGTCGACCGGCGAGGTCATCCTGGAGGCCAACGAGCCCCTCGAGCCGCGCGTCATCTCGATGGCGCAGGAGAAGAACGTCGATCGCATCGAGATCTTCTTCCCCGAGCGCGATGACGTCGGGTCGATCATCGGCCAGACGCTGAAGAAAGATCCGATCCACACGCACGAAGAAGCGCTGATCGAGATCTACCGCCGGCTCCGGCCGGGCGATCCGCCGACGCTGGACAGCTCGCGGTCGCTCTTCGAGAACATGTTCTTCAACCCGCAGAAGTACGACTTCTCGCGCGTCGGCCGCCTGAAGCTGAACACCAAGCTCGGGCTGAACACGCCGCTCGACGAGAAGATCCTGCATCCGCAGGACTTCTACGAGGTGATCAAATACCTGCTCAAGTTGCGGAAGAACCCGGCCAACGTGGACGACATCGACCACCTGGGCAACCGCCGCGTCCGCTCCGTGGGCGAGCTTCTCGAGAACCAGTTCCGCATCGGCCTGGTCCGGATGGAGCGCGCCATCAAGGAGAAGATGTCGGTCTACCAGGAAATGGCGACGGCGATGCCGCACGACCTGATCAACGCGAAGCCGGTCATGGCCGCGATACGCGAGTTCTTCGGGTCGTCGCAGCTCTCGCAGTTCATGGACCAGACCAACCCGCTCTCCGAGATCACGCACAAGCGGCGTCTGTCGGCGCTGGGGCCTGGCGGTCTGTCACGCGAGCGCGCCGGGTTCGAGGTCCGCGACGTCCACCCGACTCACTACGGTCGGATCTGTCCCATCGAAACGCCGGAAGGTCCGAACATCGGTCTCATTTCTTCGCTTTCGTGCTACGCGCGCATCAACGAATTCGGGTTCATCGAGTCGCCATACCGCAAGGTGAAGGACGGACGCATCACCGATTACGTGATTGTCACCAACGCCGGCGGCAATCCCAAGTACAAGACGGGCGACATCGTCGAAGCCGACGAGCTGGTGAGTGAAGACGGACGGGCGAAGAAGAAAGGCGTCGAGGTCGAGCCCTACTCCTTCTACCTGTCGGCCTGGGAAGAGGATCAGTACATCATCGCCCAGGCTAACGCGGCGGTGGACGCCGACGGCAAGCTCACGCAAGAACGCGTCAACGCGCGGCAGGCCGGCAACTTCATCCTGTCGCCGCGGGCGAACGTGCAGTTCATCGACGTGTCGCCCAAGCAGCTCGTGTCGGTCGCTGCATCGCTCATCCCGTTCCTCGAGAACGACGACGCGAACCGCGCGCTGATGGGATCGAACATGCAGCGCCAGGCCGTGCCGCTGCTTCGCGCGCGGGCGCCGTTTGTCGGCACCGGCATGGAGTACATCACGGCTCGCGATTCGGGCGCAGTGATCGTGGCCCGTCGCTCCGGCACCATCGACTACGTCGATTCCGAGCGCATCGTCGTCCGCGTGGAAGGCGAGGGCGAGGGCATGGTCGGCGAGGACATGGGCGCCGACATCTACGGGCTGACGAAGTTCAAGCGATCCAACCAGAACACGTGCATCACGCAGAAGCCGATCGTCCGGGTCGGGCAGAAGGTGCACAAGGGCCAGGTGCTCGCCGACGGTCCGTGCACCGAGCTGGGCGAGCTCGCACTCGGCCGGAACGTGCTGGTTGCGTTCATGCCGTGGCGCGGCTACAACTTCGAAGACGCGATTCTCGTCTCCGAGCGGATGGTGAAGGAGGACTACTACACGTCCATCCACATCGAGGAGTTCGAGATCGAATCGCGCGATACGAAGCTCGGCCCGGAAGAGATCACGCGCGATATCCCGAACGTGTCCGAGAGCTTCCTGAAGGATCTCGACGAGAGCGGGATCATCAGGATCGGCGCGAACGTGAAGCCGGGCGACATTCTCGTGGGCAAGGTCACGCCGAAGGGCGAGACGCAGCTGACGCCGGAAGAGAAACTGCTGCGCGCGATCTTCGGCGAGAAGGCCGGGGACGTGCGCGATGCCAGCCTCATCTGTCCGCCGGGCATCGAAGGGATCATCGTCGGCGTGAAGATCTTCTCCCGCAAGGGCATCGAGAAGGATGACCGCGCGAAGGCGATCGAGCAGGAAGAGCTCGACATGATGGAGAAGAACCTTCAGGACGAGATCCGCATTCTTCACGACGAGGTGAAGAAGCGCGTGATCATGATGCTGAAGGGCCAGCAGCTCCGTTCGGATCTATTCGACGAGTACGGACGCGAGCGGCTGCTCAAGAAGGGCACGGATCTCACCGAAGAGCTCCTGCGCGACATGCCCTACGACACGATGGTCCGGTTGAAGATCGCGACCGACGACACGCGGCTCGAAGACGATCTGCGCGATCTCGAAGAGCGGACCGAGCGTCGCGTCGAGGTGATCCGCCAGGAGTTCGAAGAGAAGAAGGAGAAGATCCGCCGCGGCGACGAGCTGCCTCCGGGCGTCATCAAGCTCGTGAAGGTGTACGTCGCGATGAAGCGCAAGTTGTCGGTCGGCGACAAGATGGCGGGCCGCCACGGCAACAAGGGCGTTATCGCGCGCATTCTCCCCGAGGAAGATATGCCGCATCTGCCGGACGGCACGCCGGTGGAAATCGTGCTCAATCCGCTCGGCGTGCCGTCGCGAATGAACGTCGGCCAGATTCTCGAGACGCACCTCGGCTGGGCCGCGCACGCGCTCGGTCTCTACTTCGCCACGCCCGTGTTCGACGGCGCGACGGAGGCAGAGATCAAGAACTGGCTGGATCGCGCCGGCCTGCCGAAGGGCGGCAAGACGCGGCTCTACGACGGCATGACCGGCGAGTCGTTCGAGCAGGACGTGACGGTCGGCTACATCTACATGCTGAAGCTGTCGCACCTGGTCGACGACAAGATTCACGCGCGTTCGATCGGACCGTACTCGTTGATCACACAGCAGCCGCTCGGCGGCAAGGCGCAGTTCGGCGGCCAGCGGTTCGGGGAAATGGAGGTCTGGGCGCTCGAAGCCTACGGTTCGGCCCACATCCTCCAGGAACTGCTCACGGCCAAGTCGGACGACGTGACGGGCCGAGCGAAGATCTACGAAGCCATCGTCAAGGGCGATGCCTCGTTCACGGCGGGGCTGCCCGAATCGTTCAACGTGCTCATCCGCGAGCTGCAGTCGCTCTGTCTGGATGTGGAGCTGATGAAAACGAAGAAGAAGATCGTGGATGTTGCGCCGCAGCCCGTTCTCGAAGAGGTGTAGCTGCGGCGGCGGATGTAGGGCGGCCCTTTCAGGGCCACCAACCCACGCGGGCCTGACCGGCTCGCGCTACATGCGAAGGGGAATATGAGACCAAGCTTTCATGAGCGCGGCGCTTTAACGAGCGATTTCGACGCGATTCGCATCAGCCTTGCTTCGCCCGACAAGATCATGTCGTGGTCGCACGGCGAGGTGACCAAGCCGGAAACCATCAACTACCGCACGTTCAAGCCGGAACGCGACGGGTTGTTCTGCGCAAAGATCTTCGGACCGATCACCGACTGGGAGTGCTTGTGCGGCAAGTACAAGCGCATGAAGCACCGCGGCGTCATCTGCGACAAGTGCGGTGTGGAAGTCACGCAGGCGAAAGTTCGCCGCGAGCGCCTCGGCCACATCACGCTCGCCACGCCGGTGAGCCACGTGTGGTTCTTCAAAGGGCTGCCGAGCCGCATCGGCCACCTGCTGGACATCTCGCTGCGCGATCTCGAGCGCGTGCTGTACTTCGAAGCCTACGTCGTCGTCGATCCTGGCGAGACGGAGCTGAAGCAGAACCAGCTGCTGAACGAAGAACAGTTCCGCAAGAGCCGCGAGGAGTACGGCCCGACGAAGTTCCGCGCGCAGATGGGCGCCGAGGCGATCAAGGAGCTGTTGAAGCGCGTCAACGTCGAGCGGCTCGCTGTGGAGCTGCGCGACAAGATGAAGGCCGAGAACTCGGCCCAGAAGAAGCTGAAGTTCGCCAAGCGCCTCAAGGTGGTCGACTCGTTCAGGAAGTCGAGCAACCGGCCCGAGTGGATGATCCTGGACGTCATCCCGGTTATTCCGCCGGAGCTGCGTCCGCTCGTCCCGCTCGACGGCGGCCGGTTCGCCACCTCGGACCTGAACGATCTCTATCGCCGCGTGATCAACCGCAACAATCGTTTGAAGAAGCTGATCGAGCTGAAGGCGCCGGACGTCATCATTCGCAACGAGAAGCGGATGCTGCAGGAAGCCGTCGATGCACTGTTCGACAACGGCCGTCGCGGCCGCGTCCTGCGCGGCGCCAACAACCGTCCGCTGAAGTCGCTGTCCGACACGCTCAAGGGCAAGCAGGGCCGGTTCCGTCAGAACCTTCTCGGCAAGCGCGTCGACTACTCCGGCCGCTCGGTCATCGTCGTCGGTCCCGAGCTGAAGCTGCATCAGTGCGGGCTGCCGAAGAAGATGGCGCTCGAACTGTTCAAGCCGTTCATCTACAACAAGCTCGAAGAGCGCGGCCTCGTGCAGACCATCAAGCAGGCCAAGGAGATGGTCGAGCTGCAGCGGCCCGAAGTATGGGACGTGCTCGAGGAAGTGATTCGCGAGCACCCGGTGCTGCTGAACCGCGCGCCAACCTTGCACCGACTCGGCATCCAGGCGTTCGAGCCGGTGCTGGTCGAAGGCAAGGCGATCCGCATCCACCCGCTCGTCTGCACGGCGTTCAACGCCGACTTCGACGGCGACCAGATGGCGGTTCACATTCCGCTGTCGCCCGAAGCGCAGATCGAGGCGTCGGTGCTGATGCTCTCGAGCAACAACATCCTATCGCCCGCCCACGGCGCGCCGATTGCGATTCCGTCGCAGGACATCGTGCTCGGCTGCTACTACCTGACGAAGGCCAAGGCCGGCGCAAAGGGCGAAGGCCGCGCGTTCAGCAACGCGGACGATGTGATGCTGGCGCTGGAAGCAGGAGAGCTCGAAACGCTCTCGCCGATCCGGCTGCGCTACACCGGCGATCTGCAGGACCTCACGGCGTCGCACGACGACCAGGATGTGCTGCGCACGGAAGTGCAGACCGTCACGAACAAGATCATCAATACGACGGTCGGCCGTGTCGTCCTCAACCAGTCCATTCCCGTCGAGATGCCGTTCGTCAACGGGATCCTCAAGAAGAAGGGGCTGCAGCAGCTCGTCCAAAGCTGCTATCTGAAGTTCGGGCTCGAGAAGACGGTCGAGATGCTCGACTCGCTGAAGAATCTCGGCTTCACCTACGCAACGAAGTCGGGCCTGTCGATTGGCATCGACGACCTCGTCATCCCGAAGGAGAAAGCGCCGCTCGTGGACGGCGCGCGCGCCGAAGTGATCAAGGTCGAATCGCAGTACCTCGAAGGCGCGATCACCAACGGCGAGCGCTACAACAAGGTCATCGCCATCTGGTCGGAGGCGACCGAGGACACGGCGAACGCCATGTTCAGCGAGATGGAGTCGATGGACAAGGAAGGCCGGCAGTTCAACCCGGTCTACGTCATGGCCGACTCCGGGGCGCGCGGTTCGAAGCAGCAGATCCGTCAGCTCGCGGGCATGCGCGGCCTGATGGCCAAGCCGTCGGGCGAGATCATCGAAACGCCGATCACGGCCAACTTCCGTGAAGGCCTGACCGTGATGGAGTACTTCATCTCGACGCACGGTGCTCGCAAGGGTCTGGCGGATACGGCGCTCAAGACGGCCGATTCCGGATACCTGACGCGTCGTCTCGTCGACGTCGCCCAGGACGTGATCATCCACGAGGAGGATTGCGGAACGGTCGACGGCATCGAAGCTCGCGCCATTGTCGAATCGGGCGAGATCATCGAGCCGCTGCGCGATCGCATCATCGGCCGCGTCACGCTCGAGAAGATCACCGATCCGTTCAACGGCGAGGTGATCATCGACGTCAACGAGGAGATCAACGAGGAGAAGGCGTCGCAGATTCAGGATGCCGGCATCGAAAAGGTCAAAATCCGCTCGGTGCTCACCTGCACGTCACGACGTGGCGTGTGCGCGAAGTGCTACGGCCGCGATCTGGCCACCGGCAAGATGGTGGAACTCGGTCAGGCTGTCGGCGTCATTGCCGCACAGTCGATCGGCGAGCCCGGCACGCAGCTGACGATGCGGACGTTCCACATCGGCGGCACGGCCTCGCGCGTGTCGGAGCAGTCCACGCTCGAGGCGCGTAACGCCGGCAACGTCCGATTCCACGGCCTCACGGTTGTCGAAGCGAAGGACGGCAACCTGGTGGTGATGAACCGCAACGGCTCGCTGGTCGTTCAGGACGCGAAGGGGCGCGATCGCGAACGCTATCCGATCGTCTATGGCGCACGCCTGAAGGTGAAGGAAGGGCAGTCGGTCGATCAGGGTCAGGTGCTCGTCGAGTGGGATCCGTACACGTTCTCGATTCTGACCGAGGACCCGGGTCAGATTCGGTTCAAGGACATTCTCGAAGGCATCACAGTGCACGAGGAAGTCGACGAAGTCACCGGTCTGTCGCGTCTGATCATCGTCGATTCGCCGGATGAGAAGAAGCAGCCGGCGGTCGAGATCAAGGGCAAGGATGGGAAGGTCAACCGCAAGTACCACATGCCGTCGCACGCGCACCTGATGGTGCAGGATGGCGAGATGGTGTCGGCCGGCGACGTGCTCGCCAAGATTCCGCGCGAGACGACAAAGACCAAGGACATCACGGGCGGTCTGCCGCGCGTCGTGGAATTGTTCGAGGCGCGGAAGCCGCGCGAGACGGCGGTGATCTCCGAAATCGACGGCGTCGTCAAGCACGGTGGCATCGTCAAGGGTCAGCGGAAGATCATCATCGTGCCGGACGAGCCGGGCGCGGAGCCGCGCGAGTACGCGTTGCCGCGCGGTGTGCACGTCAACGTCCAGGAAGGCGAGCGCGTCCGCGCGGGCGAGCCGCTGATGGACGGTCCGAGCAATCCGCACGACATCCTGAACGTGCTCGGCGAGAAGGCGCTGCAGTCGTACCTGGTGAACGAAATCCAGGAGGTTTACCGGCTGCAGGGCGTGAACATTAACGACAAGCACATCGAGACGATCGCGCGGCAGATGATGCGGTGGGTGAAGATCGAGGACGTCGGCGACACGGAATTCCTCGTCGACGAGCAGGTGGACAAGTTCCGGTTCCTCGAGGAGAACGAGCGCGTGATTGGGACGGGTGGACGTCCGGCGCAGGGCCGGCCGCTGCTGCTCGGCATCACGAAGGCGTCGCTCTCGACCGACTCGTTCATCTCGGCGGCGTCGTTCCAGGAAACGACGCGCGTGCTGACCGAAGCGTCGATCTCCGGCAAGGTCGATCACCTGCGCGGCCTGAAGGAGAACGTGACGATGGGCCGGCTGATTCCAGCCGGAACGGGATTCGAGTACTACCGCAACGTGCGGATCCCGCCGGACGAGCCACCGCCGCCGCCGGCGCCGCCGCAGCCGAGCGACGACGAGCTGGAGCTGGAGCGCGACATGGAGTACTTCGTCGAGCCCGACGAGGCGCCGCTGGCGCCGAGGACGGGGGACTTGGAGAGTTAGAAGTACGAAGTCAGAAGTCAGAAGTCAGAAGTACGAGTCAGACCCGCTGGTCACGCCAATCGCCCGAGAGCGAAGCGCACGCGAGTTGACGGGCGGCGATCGAAAGATCGTCGCCCCTTTTTTGTGTATCCTTCAGCGATGATGTCCGTTGAGGATCGCGCCCTGCTGGACGCCTTCGCCAGGCGCGTGCGTGCGGTCGCACCCTCCGCCAGGATTTGCGCGTTCGGCTCACGTGCCCACGTTCCGCGGATCCTGAATCTTTTCTGGATTTCTGCATCGTCGTGTCGGAAGTGAAGTCGGGAGCACGCGAAAGCTCGAGATTTCGTCTCTTCAGAAATCATCGGCGTATGATGCCGGAGGGCCAGACATGATTTCGCGGCGCAATTTGCTCGTAGCCGGGGCAACCGCCGGAGCCGCCGCATTCGTTCGGAACGCTGCGCCTCTCTTCGCCGCGGCGTCGCAACCGACCACGCCCGTCAATTTCGATGTACCGCCCGGCGCGTGCGATTGCCACACGCACATATTCGGAGATCTGGCGCGCTTCCCGTTTGCACGAGAACGCACCTACACGCCGGAATCAGCCTCGGTTGCAGAGCTTCGCGCGCTCCATCGCGCGCTGCATACGACCCGCGTGGTGATCGTTCAGCCCAGCGTGTATGGCGCCGACAATGCGTGCACCGTGGACGCAGTCCGTCAGCTGGCTCCAGATGCACGAGGTGTTGCGGTCATTGACGACGCGACCTCGGACTCGGCGCTCGACGAGATGAATGGCATCGGCATTCGAGGCATTCGACTCAACCTTGAAACCGGAGGGGTCACCGATCCTGCCATCGCTCGCCAGCGCCTGCAGCGGGCGGTTCAGCGGCTGCAGCGTCGCGACTGGCACATTCAGATCTACACGCGCCTGTCCGTCATCGGCAGCCTCGAAGACCTCATCATGGCCGCACCGTTGCCAGTGGTGTTCGACCATTTTGGCGGTGCGCAGGCCGCTTTGGGGATTCGACAACCCGGCTTCGATGTGCTCGTGAACCTGGTTCACGCCGGCAAGGCATATGTCAAACTCTCTGCGCCATATCTGAGTTCGAACCAGTCGCCCGACTACCAGAACGTCGTACCGCTCGCGCAGGCACTGGTCGCGGCGAACCCACAACGCATTCTGTGGGCCACGAACTGGCCGCACCCCGACTCGTCGCAGGTAGTTGGCCGCAAGGCCACGGACATTGCGCCTCTGCGGAAGGTCGACGACGGTCGGATCTTCAACCAGCTGGCCGTATGGGTACCCAGTCCCGAGGTTCGGCGAACCATCCTCGTCGCGAATCCGGCAAGGCTGTACGGATATTGACGCAACGATTCCGGCACCCGGGTGCGGGAGAGCATTGGAATCGTTCCAGCGGATCCGTTCCGCAATGCCCACGTCAACTTCTCTATTACTACTGGGACAACGAGCTTCGAGCTATTCGGAAAGGAGCTTACAAGGCACATTTCATTACGAGCGGCTCGTATGGCGACGGAGACGTGCGACGCAAGCACACTGCGCCGCTTCTTTTCAATCTGACGGGACGTCCGACCGCACATCGCGCAGTTCCTGGGCCGCGACCCTGATCAGAACGCCGCCAGCCACATGACGTACGACCTCCGCCGCCTGCGGTTCCATGGCCTCATCGAACGCATCCCCGCCAGTCATCGCTATCGCCTCACGGCGCCGGGCGCCCGCTTGGCCGTCCTCTATATGCGCGTCTATGCCCGCGGGTTCCGGCCCGCCGCATCGCTACCAACCTCGGGCATCCACCTTGGCC
>JBKPDW010000198.1:0-7695 GCA_046728115.1 Acidobacteriota bacterium
CTGCATCAGCGCAGTCGTAACTATGCTGCAGACCATCAGCAACAGGCCTGTTCCGACGAGCAGTTCGATCAGGGTGAAACCAGAGTCCGATTGCAATCGCGTCACGTCGCCGCCCTAAATCTGTGAGGCCTTCAGCGCGACGACCGTGGACGTCGGGATCAGCGCCCGTCCAACTGAGGACCGAACGGTGGTGACCACCGTGATCTGTTTCATTCCGCTTGACGGCGTCGTGATCTTCCACACGCGCTTGTAGAACCATGTGGTGGGCGCCGACGTCCCGCCACCGAGAAGGCTGCCGTCGTACGCAAGCCAGTCCACGTAGCCGTTGATCGGTGAGGCCGTATCCGCGCTGCCGCCGATCGCGAGTCCGGTGCCGCCGCTGGCGGCGGCGGGAAACACCGTGGTGTTGGACCCGGCGTCCGTGTATGCCAGGGCCAGCAGTTGCTCCATCTTGTCTTGCGCATACTCGGTCGTGCGCGCAGCCAGATGTCCCTCGTTCTCGGTGTAAAGAGTTGCGAGCGCTCCCAGGGAGAGCAGACCGAGCATTGTGACCATCAGAACGCCCGACGCGATCACGGTCTCGATCAGCATCGTGCCGCTCTCGTCGCGGAGGCGAGACGGGATCGATCGGCGTCCAGGATTCTCTCGTCTCATTGGAGAATCCACGACGGCGTCGATGTTGGCTGCGTTCGCCACAGACGAGTCATACCGGTCGCTGAGAGCGTCGCCGCGTAGACACCAGTGCCGTCCGTCAGGTACAGAGCGGTCGATGCTGGAGCGCCGCTGGAATCGATCGGAATGCCGCGCGAATTGAAAACGATGCACGCCGTGTTGCCGATGGGTTCCTCGGAGTTGTTCGTGCACGCCGGCGCCTGCCCGATGCTGGCCTGGGTGTTCGGCGGCGCACTGGCCACGACGCCGTAACCAAACGACACCTGCGGGTTGAGATACGTCGTACCGGACTCAGCGACCCAATTGGACGTCGCGTTCTTGCGTGTCTCGATGCGAAACGACTTGCCGTTCAGATCGACGTAGACACGCGCCCTGCCGAAGGTCGAGGCCGCGCGCATTTTCGCGACGGCGATCTCGTTGGACAGGCTGCGAGCGTCGCCGCTCACGCGGTAGTAGCCGAGGGCATTGCCCGACATCGGGATCGCAATCGCCGCGACCACGCCAATCAGTGCGACGACGACAAGCGTCTCGAGCACCGAGAATCCCGCGGACGCGCGCACGGCGTGCAACTTTGTGTGCCTCACGCGACTCTTTTTGAGCAACGACGGTGCCACGCGATCGATGGCGGCTCGTCGAAGTCAAGTCGTTCCTCTGCAATAAGTTAGAGTATGGAATCGCAGGAAACTGGCGTCGCCGATGCCTGTGCTGAAGCGGCACACGGTCGCACAATTCTGTGTTTGAAGCTTTTGCCATCTACGCGAGCGGCGCAATTGCAGCTTCTCCGATCCCGCCGCACCTGAATGCTTCAAGACGATCGAATTTCCTCGAAATCCGGCCCCACTCGCGTGCGCTGGCGCGTGGACCGCGCGTTGCACACGGGTCGCACCGTGCATCTTGAACCGTCTCTCGATCGTGCAAATGGATTCTCGTTGCTCGAAGCCCTCATTGCGATGACCGTGCTCATCGTCGGCGTATGTGCGCTCGCCAATCTATCGGGCGTTTCAACCCATGCAAACACCACGTCCAGACGGATCACCTTTGCCACGCTGCTGGCCGTTGACAAGATGGAACAGTTGCGCGCGTTGACGTGGGACGTCGACGCTCTCGGCCAATCGGTCAGCGACACGACGACCGATCTCACGACGTTCCCAGCAACGGCCGCTGGAGGTGTCGGTCTCAGCCCGTCGCCGCCTGATGCGTTGTCGCGCAACGCGGCCGGGTACTGCGATTTTCTCGATGGCTCCGGCAGGTCGCTTGGCGGCGGCACGCTTCCGCCGCCGCAGTCGATATTCGTGCGCCGGTGGTCCATTGCGCCGTTGCCTGCAAGTCCGTCCCACACATTGATCCTGCAGGTGCGCGTAACCGGCACTCACCTGACGGCAGGCGCGTCTAGCCGGCCCGACGAAGCGCGATTAGTCACTGTGAAGACGCGGAAGGCGATCCGATGACCCGAACGGACGGTTTCTCCCTCGTTGAGACGATCGTTGCACTGGCCATCGTGTTGCTGGTCACAGGAGCCGCGCTCGGACTGTCCATACCCTCGTCCGGAATCGCAGAGTCGCGTGCCGAGGGCGCCGACATGCAGCAGCGTCTCCGCGTCGCGGCAGACTCTCTATATCGCCGTCTCGTCGCGGCTGGCGCCGGCGCATATGCGGATGGTGCGTCGGCGGCGCTGGTCAGCATCGCTGCGCCGATCCTCCCGTACCGATTCGGCGGCACCGCTGCGAATCCACCGGGATCCTACAAGACCGACACCATCACCGTGCTGTCTGTCCCGAGGACTCTCACCCAGGCCGTCGGCACGACGTATTGGCTGAAACGGGACGATGCCACGGATGCCTGTCAGCTGATGATGAACGAGACGACGAGCAACCTCGACATCCCCGTTGTCGATCACGTTGTCGGCCTCTCGTTCGAGTACTTCGCCGATCCGCAGCCGCCGCTCGCGTTGAAAGCACCCTCTGATCCCGAGGGCCCCTGGACCACGTACGGTCCGAAGCCGGCGACGACGGCAGTCGGGCCATTCGATGCGGGTGAAAACTGCATCTTCGTCAACGACGGATCCGAACTGCCCCGGCCACGCCTTGCGGATCTCGGCGATGGAAGCAACTCGCTTGTCAAGCTCGCTGCGGGTCAGTTGAGCGACGGTCCGTGGTGCCCGGACGACACCGCGGCTGACCGCTGGGACGCCGATCTCTTGCGCATTCGAAGTGTGGCAGTCGTGATACGGGTGGAGTCTGCGGTCTCGGCGCTTCGCGGACCTGCAAGCGTGTTATTCGCGCGGACGGGCACGTCACGCAGCGCCGACCGCTGGGTGCCGGATCAGGAAGTCCGGTTTCAAGTGTCGCCACGAAACCTGAACACCACACGCTGATGATCGGGCGGCCGACGATCATCCCGTGCGAAAACGGGTTTGCAGTTGTCATCGTGCTCTTGGCCATGCTGTTGATGTCGACGCTTGGTGTGGTCCTGGTGCTGACCACGAGCGCCGAGACACGCATCGCCGCGAGTTTCAGAGGCTCCGAGCAAGCGCTGTACGCCGCCGACGCCGCAGCCGAACGGTCACTCGACGACCTCCGCGACGTGGCCGACTGGAACACGCTCCTGGACGGATCGGCAACGTCGACCTTTGTCGACGGCCCGCCCAGCGGAACGCGGACGATTGACGATGGTTCGACGATCGATCTGATGGAGGTGATGAATCTCGCGAACTGCCAGAAGAAAGCGGCATGCAGCGTGACCGACATGAACGCAAACACCGAAGACCGCCCATGGGGTCCAAACAATCCTCGATGGATTCTCTTTGCATATGGGCCTCTGCGAAACTTGCTTTCGCCCGGCGCGATCGAGTCGCCTTTTTACAGCGTGGTGATGATCGGCGACGACCCGGGCGAAACCGACGGCGATCCGGCGCACGACGGCGCTCCCGGGCAACCTGGAGCGGGAGTTATCGCGCTGCGAGCTGAAGTCTTCGGACCAGGCGGGGCGCATAAGGTTGTCGAGCTGACGCTGGCGCAGGGCGCCAGTGCAACAAGAGTTCTGTCGTGGAGGGAGCTCAGGTAAGTCACACCGCGTCAGGTGGAAGACGAGCCCGATTTCGGAATCCAAGCTCGACACCACGAAAGACGCGAGGGAGAAGAAGGCTGTTGCGCCGGGTGCTAACGTTGGCGTCCCACCGATCCGATATAGTGGGGGGAACCATGCGCACTTTCGCCTCCGCGGCCGTCGTCAGCTGGTTGCTGCTGTTGGCGGTCGTTCTGCCGCTGGGTGCACAGTCGCTCGCCGATGTCGCTCGCAAAGAAGAGGAACGACGGAAGTCCGTTGCGGAACCGGCGAAGGTCTACACCAACAAGGATCTGAAAGGGCAGCCGCCTTCCGCGACGACTCCGTCCGTCTCCGAGCCGGCTGCTTCGGCGGACTCGAACGCTGCGGACCAGGACAAGGACACGGCGAAGGACAAGGCACCGGCGACAGGCGACGCCAAAGACAAGGAGCCGGCGAAGGACAAAGCGTACTGGACCGGCCGCCTGAAAGCACTTCAGGACCAGCTCGATCGCGATCAGACGTACGCCGACGCCTTGCAGAGCCGCATCAACGGGCTGCAGGCCCAATTCGTGAATCGAGACGATCCCGCCGAGCGATCGGTGATCGAACGCGATCGAAACAAGGCTCTCACGGAACTCGATCGGCTCAAGCAGGAGCTTCCGAAAGATAAGAAAGCTCTCGCCGATTTTCTGGAAGAAGCGCGCCGGGCCGGTGTTCCACCCGGCTGGCTGCGGTGACCATTCGCAGCCGAACCTCGGCCGACCCTCCCATCCTGATCGTCGAGGACAAAGACTCGTTGCGCACGATGCTGCGCCACGCGCTCGAAGCGCAGGGACACGCCGTGATCGAAGCGCGCGATCAGACGGAAGCAGTAGCGGTCTTGCATGCGAGCCGTCCGGGGGTGGTGCTGTCCGATTTGCGGCTGCCTGAAGGCGATGGGTTCGGCGTTCTCCGCGCATCCAAGGAGCTCGATCCGGAACTGCCCGTGATTGTCATGACGGCGTTCGGCAGCATCCAGGACGCCGTGGCGGCCATGAAGGAAGGGGCGCTGGACTTTCTCGCGAAGCCGGTCGATCCCGATCATCTGCTGTTGATGGTGGAGCGTGCGCTCTCGCAGCGCCGACTCGCCACGGAGAACATGCTGCTCAAGGAGGAACTGGCGCAGCGTCGAGGTGCGCCGCAAATCGTCGGCGACGATGCCCGGCTGAAGCAGGTGTCGATAGCGCTGCACCGCGCCGCTGCCACCGATACCACCGTCCTGCTCGAGGGCGAAAGCGGAACCGGCAAGGAACTATTTGCTCGCGCGCTACACGCGCTCAGCCCACGCGCTGACGGCCCGTTTGTTGCAATCAACTGCGCCGCCATTCCCGAGACGCTGCTCGAAACGGAGCTGTTCGGTCACGAAAAGGGCGCCTTCACGGGTGCGGCGACGCGAAAGCCCGGCAAGTTCGAGCTCGCGCATCGCGGAACGCTGTTTCTCGACGAGATCGGCGACCTGCCGCTGTCATTGCAGGCCAAAATCCTTCGTTCCCTCGAGGAGAAGCGCTTCGAACGCGTCGGCGGTACGATGTCGATCCAAGTCGACGTGCGCGTGGTCGCCGCGACGAATCGGAATCTGAAGGCGGCCGTTGCCGCCCGGCAATATCGGGAAGATCTGTACTTCCGGTTGTCGGTGTTCCCGATCGTCATTCCGCCATTGCGCGAGCGTCCAGACGACATCGCGAAGCTGGCGCGTTTCTTCATCGACAGGTTCTGCCGGGATCTCAATAAGAAGGCGTTGATGCTGTCGCCAGCCGCGGAAGGCGAGCTGCGGACGTATCCATGGCCGGGCAACGTACGCGAACTGCAGAATTGCATCGAGCGCGCCGCGATCCTCACCGAAGGCGACACGATTCATCCACGTCACCTGAATCTATCGTTTCGCGTCGCCCCGGCCGCGGTGCAGGAAGAAACGAATCCGTGGTCGAAGATCGATCTGTCGGGCACGCTGGTCGAAGCCTCACGGCGGGTGCTGGCAGAGCTCGAACGCCGCAAGTTGCAGCAGGCGCTGAAAGAAGGTGCCGGCAACATGGGACGTGCCGCCGAAATTCTTCAGATCAGCTACAAGGCCCTCGTTGCAAAGCTGAGAGAACACGGTCTCGACGCGCAGGTCTGAGCTCGCCCATGGCAATCTTCAGGCTTTTCCGCACGCGTCCGCGCGTTCGAGGAGCTGCGCACGCTGCCGCGCATTACGCGTCAGAGAGGCTGCGCGCTCGAACTCCCGGCGCGCTTCGTCGTGCCGGCCAAGCTTGAACAGCAGGTCGCCGCGCACGCTTGGCAGCAAGTGGTAGTTCGCGAGGGCTGGCTCCGAAGCGACCGCCTCCACGAGATCGAGTCCGGCCTTGGCGCCGAACGCCATTCCGACCGCGACCGCCCGATTCAGCTCCACCACCGGTGATGGAGTGACCCGTGCGAGGTCGCGATATAGCTCCGCGATACGCACCCAGTCCGTCTGTTCCGGTGTTCGTGCACGAGCATGACATGCCGCAATGGCCGCTTGAAGAGCATACGGACCAGGCGCGTCGCCAATTGCCAGGGCGCGGTCGAGCGCTGCCAGACCGCGCCGAATCAACAGCTGATCCCAGAGCGCGCGATTCTGGTCGAGCAGCAGTACCGGCTCTCCCGAGGGTCCCACGCGCGCGATCGAACGCGACGCCTGGATCTCCATCAGCCCGACCAGGCCATGGACCTCGGCTTCCAACGGCGCAAGTTCGGCCAGGATTCGTCCAAGGCGCAAGGCATCCTCGCAGAGCGACGGCCGCATCCATTCGTCCCCGCCCGTCGCCGCGTAGCCTTCGTTGAAGATCAGATAGATCACCTCGAGAACCGAGGCGAGCCGAGCCGCCCGCTCCGGTCCCCTCGGCACCTCGAACGGAATGTGCTCGCTGGCTAACGTCCGCTTCGCCCGGACGATACGTTGCGCGATGGTCGCCTCGGCGACGAGAAACGCGCGCGCGATTTCCTCCGTCGTCAGTCCGCCGAGCAGACGCAGCGTGAGCGCCACACGCGCATCCGAGGACAGCACCGGATGACACGCCGTGAACATGAGGCGCAGCAAGTCGTCGCCGACGTCATCGTCGAGGCCAGTTTCGAAGTCCGCGACCGCTTCGTCCTGTCTGGCTTCGAGCTCGCGACCGAGCTCCACGTGCTTGCGCTCGATGAGGGCGTGCCGGCGAAAACCGTCGATCGCCCGATGCTTGGCGGTGGCCATGAGCCACGCCCCGGGACTCTTGGGGATGCCGGATTTCGGCCACTGTTCGAGCGCCGCAACCAGGGCGTCCTGCGCGAGGTCCTCGGCGACGCCGACATCGCGAACGATTCGGGCGAGGCCCGCAATCAGTCGCGGCGATTCGATCCTCCAGACTGCGTCGATGGCGCGGTGCGTGTCGGTAGCGCTCACGGCTACCGATCACACCATTGTCGATCGGTCGGATCAAGCCAACAGGTTTTTCAGGAACGGGATGAGTCTGCGAAGTCCGACGGCTCGAACACCTGACGAATCTCGAGCTCGGGCGTGCGATCGACGTTGGGAAGATGCTCGAAGGGAACTCGCAGCGCCCACTCGATCGCCTCTTCCTTCGATTTCACCTGCAGCATCCAGTAGCCCGCGATGAGCTCCTTTGTTTCGGCGAAGGGACCGTCGGTCACCATGGGCTTTCCGCCCTTGAAAGCGATCCGTGCCCCTTTCGAGGTCGGCTGCAGCCCCGCGGCGTCGAGCAGGACGCCCGCTTTGATGAGCGACTCGTTGTATTTCCCCATTGCGCTGAGGTCCCTTTCCGTCGGGAGCATGCCTGCTTCGGTCCGCTTGTCGGCCTTGACGATCACCATGAATCGCATCTGTGGTCTCCTTTGTTGGCCTTCATCTCAACGTCGAACGGGGGTGACCGGGATCGACAGGCAGTCATGCACCCTCTAACTACTGTCTCTTATACACATCTC
>JBKPDW010000199.1:0-19008 GCA_046728115.1 Acidobacteriota bacterium
GTATCGGGAAACCTCAGTTGATCGTCGTACACACCCTCGACGCCCCGCAGCGACGCCAACGCTGCAATCTCAGTGTCGGGAATGACCGCCGAGAGACCGTTGAGCGCAACCGCGTATTCGTGATTGATGCGCGCCGACGGAATGGCCGCACGCAGCCGCTCCTTGAAAGCCCCACGCTGCGAGGCCAGGAGATTCAGATACTGCGCGCTGTCAGACGACGTCGTATCGAGCTTCTTCGACGACGCGCCCGCGAGGGCAGCGGCTGCGCCGTTGCGCGCCGCGAGCGAATCGCCGGACAGTCGGACGATGACGCTGACCGGAGTGGCCTGGCCGCGTGCTGCGGCGTCGCGGATGCGCTGCTGAAGGAGCTTGCTGACACCGCGCACTGGCCGACCCACTGGCTCCGGCGCGCCGCGCAGCTGAAACCGCCTGGCATCCTGCGCCATCAGCTTGAGGGCGCTGACGGCGACGACAATCGCAACCGCCGAGATGGACCACTGGAGATGCTTTCTGATTCCGGACATAGCTCACCTCCCGAATCAGCGCGGGCAATGTCGACAGGATGGCTGTTTTATGTGCGCTACCGACGCATGTCAAGTCATCCGTAGCAATTTGTCGGACTCTATTTGAGCAGGCCGATCGATCGAAGCAGCGCATGTCGATCGCATCGACAATCGCAGAAGCCTGTTGACAATCGAAGACAGGCGACAAGCCCAGCGCGCGGCGATGTCGTCGGTATGGACTCTTTACGAGTCCCTGGCGAATATTTGTTTCAGGTGAATCGTCTCGGGCGCATCCTTCACTCCCTTCTCATCGTAGGTGTTGTCGCAGCGTTGCCGGAGGCGGCGAGCGCTCAAGGGGCCGCCGACGAGGCAGGTGCAATTGAAGGCGTCGTCTCCACGCAGCATGGGACCGTGCGACTGCCTGGCGCGGTGGTGAGCATCGACAACGCGTCGGATCAGGAGGTCTCGCAGCAGGTATCGGACGACCAGGGTCACTTCAGAGTCGGCGATCTGCCTCCCGCCCGTTACCGCGTCCACGCGTTCCTCGACGGGTTTCAAGTCATCGACGTCACCGTCATCGTCGAATCCGGCCAGACCGACGAGGTTGCGTTGGATTTGCCCATCGCAACGGTGACCGAGAACGTCACGGTCGTTGCGTCACCGGTGCTGTCGGAGGCCGGATCGCTGACTGCCGTGGAGACGGTCAACAACAAAGAAGCCGAATTGCTCGTGCCGGGAGAAGGCGTGCAATCGACGCTTCGCCTGCTTTCGAGCGTCATTCAGTTGCCGCGCGGCGCGAGCATCGATGGCGGAAGCCCGAATCAGGTGGGGTTTCAAATCAACACCAGTTCGATGGTCGATCCGGTGACGGGTCTGACTCGCCTGTCGCTTCCGCCTGAGGCGATCGAGTCGGTATCGGTGCTGCCGAACCCGTACGAAGCGGAGTTCGGCCGCTTCTCTTCCGGGGTGGTCGTCGTGCAGACGCGCCGCGCGCCCGATCAGTGGCGGACGCAGGTCGAGAACATCGAGCCCGGTTTCCGTCTCAAGCGTTACACCCTGTTCAACATCACAGGTATCGGCTCGCTGAAACCGGGGTTCGTGACCGGCGGCCCGATCGGCGACGGCAGCGTCTGGCTGGAACAGAGCGCTCAGTACCGCTACGACACCACCGACATTCCGAGCCGGCCGGAGGACCAGCTGAAGACGGCTCAATCGCTCAGCACGTTCACCCGTGTCGATGCGAAGCTGTCGCCCAGGCATTCCCTGATCGTCACCGGGGGCGTGTTCCCCAGCTCCGTCGATCAGGCCACGCTCGGCACATTCACGCCGCCCGCTGCCACGGCGGATACGTCATCCCAGGCCGTGCACGGCATGCTGACCGAGCGCGTCATTCTGAGCACGAGGACGTTCCTCGAATCGACAGTTCAGGTCCAAGCACGCACGTCGATGTGCACGGTCAGGGGTCCGCGACGATGGAACTGCTGCCGGAGACCACCCTCGGCAACTTTTTCAATCTGCAGCAGCGCGACACGCTGAGCGAGCAGTGGATCGAGACGTTGACCAGTTCTCGGAACATGGGAACGGGTCAACACGTGTTCAAGGTTGGACTCGACGTGTTCCACAACCACTACGACGGAACGAGCGCGAGCGGGACGGTCCTGGTGGCGCGCTCGAATGGCTCGCTGACTCGACGGCTCGACTTCGGCGCTCCCACGACACAGAACGTCGGGAGCACCGACATCGCGTTCTTCGTCCAGGACCGCGTCCAGCCCGCGCGGCGGTGGTATGTCGAGGTCGGCGGTCGGGTCGACCGCGACGGTATCGATCGGACGACCACCGTTTCGCCGCGCCTGGGCATAGCGGTGATCCTGGACAGCGCCGGCTCGTCCGTGCTCCGCGGCGGCTACGGGCTGTTTGTCGAACGTACGCCCTCGGTGGCCGGCGCGTTTGACCAGTTCGAGGCCGCGACCGATACGCGTTTCGCCGCCGACGGCGTGTCGATGATCGGCGTGCCCGAGCTATACGAGCACGTTACCGCGCTGGATCTGCAGACCGCGCGGAGTTCCACGTGGGATCTCTCGTACGATCGGCGGTTGAATCGCCTGCTGTCGCTGCACCTGGGTCTGCTCGATCGCAGTGGCAGCCACGAACTCATTGTCAATCCGGTTCAGACCGATCGAGGCGGCGAGTTGCTGCTGAGCAGCAGCGGGCGATCGAGTTATCGCCAGGCAGAAGTCGGCGTCCGAGTGACGCACGGTACTCGGCTCGATCTCAACGCGTCGTTCGTGCGATCGACAGCCCGCGAGGATCTGAATGCGCTTGTCACCTTTTACGATGCGATCCTGGTGCCGGTCATCGGCGCCAATTCCTACGCGCCCGCGGCCGCGGACGCGCCGGACCGATTTCTTCTTCGCGTGCACGGGATGCCGACCAGAAGCTGGATGCTGCTTGGCACGCTCGAGTGGCGCGACGGCCTTCCCTATTCGATCGTCGACGACTACCTCGATTTCATCGAGCCCCGCAATGATCGCCGGTTTCCCGAGTACATGCGGGTCGAGACCGGCGTCGAGCGCCGTCTGACGGTCCGGCACGTCCACCCGTGGATTGGGCTGCGGGTCACCAACGCGCTGAATGCGTTCCTGCCGGCTGATGTTGAGGCCAACATCGGGTCTCCGGCATTCGGCACGTTCCTGAATTCCGAGTACCGTCAGTTCCGAATCCACCTGCGCTTCGAGCGGTAGAATACCGTTTCAGCGCAGTCGCACTCCGACACGCAACCCGGTCCGTCGCGCCTGGTACTCGGTGCCTCGTCACTTCACCGCCGTCACCATGATCTCCGCCAACGCCGTCTCGCCGGCCAGCCGCGTCACTCCGAGCGTGGCGCGCACCGGCGGATCGGTCTGGAACGATGGCCGGTATCCGTCGTTCATGTCGTTGAATTTCTGGACATCGGTGATGTACACGTCCGACGCGACGATGTCCTTGTAGTCGAACCCGGCAACTTTGAGAACCGGGCCAAACCTCGCCAAGGTTTCGATGGTTTGCGCCTTCATGTCGCCCGTGTTGGCAGGCGTTGCGCCGATGCCACCGGAAGGATCGCAAAGAAACCAGCTGACATCCGCTGCCAGCGGCGCGCTCGCCCTCGAGGCGATCAGCCGTTGACCGCACGCAGGCGTCGCGACGCCGGCGCACTCTGGTAGTTGCTTTCCAGGTAGTCCACGCCGTCGGCGGTGATCACCACCATCGAGTTGTCCGATCGCTGCACGTACTTCTTGTGCACGAGGTACCACGTCGTGAACTCGAGGTGTTCCCGCGGCCGTCCGGTCAGTCTTTCGAGATCCAATGGAAAGATGCCTGGCTTGTTCGGCTCGACGCGGCGCTGCGTGTACAGCATTTCGAGGACCGTCAGACGCAGACGCTGTTCGGCAGCGAAGTCGTTTTCCGTTTCAGGAGCGCGCGCCGCGAGGCGCCACCGATCGCGCCGCTGCCCTTCGTACGTGACGTCGTAGCGAGCGCGGCGCTCCGGATCGCTGATGACGTGATACGCGTCGGTAATCTGACGAAACCGTTCCTCGTTGCCGGTCTCCTGGTTGTCGGGATGAAAGCGCGTCGCGAGGAGGCGATACACACGGTGCACCGTCTCGGGCTCGGCGGCCGGACTGATCTGAAGCAATTCGTAGTAGTCGACGCCAGGGGTCTCACTCATCGTCCTGTGCCGGTGCAAGCCGGGGACCGACCAGTTCTGCGCGGATTTGCACAAATAGGACCGCACGTTCATATCAGAATTGAACGTACACTTACGGAACTGTACCTTCGGCTTTTTTTCTCCCACGCCCGCGAGCACCTTTCACGGTGGGTCCGTCGACGAGGCCGATGGGTGAGCCGGGGCCTGTGTGCCGGCAGGCGCCGCTCGAATAGAATCTCCTTACTGCCTGCTACCGGCGGTGCACTGTAGGCTTGTAGACGCCGTGGGGCAAACGACACTCGGTCGCATCCTGCCGCTGGCCTTCGCTGCCGGGCTCAACGTGTACGCCACGGTCGCGGTCGTCGGGATCTGCGCGCGTTATCAGCTGGTGGTCCTGCCGGACGCGTATCAGGCGTTCGGGCACCCGCTTGTGATTGCGGCAGCTGTCACGATGTACGCAATCGAATTTGTCGCCGACAAGATTCCGTGGCTCGATTCGGTGTGGGACGCTGTGCACACAGTTGTACGGCCGATCGGCGGGGCGCTCATTGCCGTGACCGCGCTCGGCGATGCGTCGCCGACGCTGACGACACTCGTCGCGATTCTCGGCGGATCGACGGCGCTGACGACCCATGTGACCAAGGCCGGCACGCGAGCCGCCGCCAACACGAGCCCCGAGCCGTTCAGCAACTGGTTCCTGAGCCTCGGCGAGGACATCGTCGCCGTATCGATGTCCTGGGTCGCGTTGACGCACCCCGCAGTCGCGCTGGCGGTCACCGCAACGCTGCTCATCATGATCCTGGCGTCCGCGTCGTTCCTGATTCGAATGCTGCGACGCCAGTTCGCCGCGCGCGGGGCGACTGCTACACCAGGCGGAAGCTGACCTCGATCTTGACAGAACCGCGACGGGTTTGCCGCTCGATCGCTTGACCTTCCCTCCTCGCTGGCGTTTGGACGCGTCGCGCGCCAGGTTGGCCGTCCTCCCGGCTGGGTAGAATCAATATCTCCCATGAGCGTCGCGACCCACCTGGGAATCGACATCGCCGATTACGACGCGCGCATCCGCACGTTCATCCCCGACTACGACGCCATGCTCGACGCCGGCGCTAACGCCGTGCCGCGTGGCGTCCGCACCATCGTCGATCTCGGCGTCGGCACCGGCGCCTTCGCCGTACGATGCCTGGCGCGCGCGGCGCACGCGCGTGTGATCGGCATCGACTCGGATGCCGACATCCTGCGTGTTGCGGCCCAGCGGCTCGAGACACACGGGTCGTTCGTGCGTGGGAGCTTTCTCCGAACCGCATTGCCGACCTGCAACGCTGTGATCGCGTCGTTCGCGCTGCACCACGTCAGAACACGTGACGCCAAGGCTCGACTGTATCGCCGCATACGATCGACCCTTGCCGAGCGCGGACGGTTCGTTTCAGTGGATTGCCATCCCTCGAAGGATCGAACGGCCGCGCGCAACGAAATGAAGGCATGGACCGCACACCTTCGGCGCGCGTATTCGAGGCGCGAAGCGGATGCGCTGCTCAAAGCCTGGTCGAAAGAAGACGTGTACGTGCCGCTCGAATCGGAAGTCGAGCTGCTCCGCCGCGCGCGATTCGACGTGAAGGTCGTGTGGCGGCGTGGCTCGTTCGCAGTCATCGTCGCGCGGCCCGTCCGATGATCGCGTTGGTGCTGGCAGCGTCTCCGTGCCTTCGTGGAAGTCCGTTCGCTCCGTCCCCTCAATGCCTCCGAGCGGCTAATGCGTCAACCCGTAAATCAGGTAATTGACACCGAGCTTGTAGGCCTCGTTCGTATCGTCAATCGGCCGCAGCCCGGTGCCAGACCACTCCCAGAACTGCGAAATGTCAGTGTTGAAATTGATGATCATCTGCAGTCGCTTGGTCGGATCGTTGTCCTCGTAGACACCACGAAACACGGGACGGCCTGCGATGTAGGCCTGCGGCACGATATCGAGATCGTCGATCTCGAAGAACGAATGGAAGATGGGGTGTGATGCGTGCATCTCGAAGAACCGCACATCCGGCAGCACGCGTCGCATGTTGGCCTCGAAGACGTCCCACCCGCCTCCGCCGATCCCGCCGCCAAAACCTCGCACCTTGAAGTCGTCGACGATCACGAAGCCGCCTTTTTTCAGATAGTCGCGGAGGGCGCTGGCTTCCCGATCGCTCATCTGCCACCAGCTGACTTCGATCACGTACGCCACCGGGTACTTGCACAGTTCGGGATCGTCGAACGAGATCGTATTGATCTCCTCGGCATGCGCGCCGAGGAAGCTGACCTCGTTCATGATCTTCATCAGGTTCTGCTCGGCCAGCGGGTAGCCGTGCGCCCAGGCCGGCCAGCCACCGTACCAATAGCCACCCGGCGCGGTTTCATAGTTCACGCGCACGAACGTGAACCGGCCGTCGTAGGGAATATTGGGCCGCACGCGCAGCGGTCCCCGCGGCGGACCACCAAAGTCGCGAAACCCTCGCTGCGCAATGACGGACGCCGCCAGCAGCATCGCAATGGCGGCGCAACCCGACGCGCCCACCGAGAAGCGGGCGATCCGTCTCACCCTGAGAGTATAGAGCGGTATAATTCCGCGGGACCCAGGGGTCGCGGACAGGGTTAGGGTTCAGGAAAAAGCGAGGGCAGTGGAGGCAGTGATGGCACGTGCACGCCGTGTGAGGTTCGGACTGTTGGCCGCCGCGAGCGCGGCCGTTGCGTTCCTGGGAGCCAGGCCTTCCGGCCAGGCGATGCCGCAACCGACCAACGACGCAGCAAATCCGTATCAGAGCATCGAGGGCTGGGCGAAGCTGCCCGAAGGCCGCACCTGGGGATCGACCAGCGCCGTTGACGTGGACAAAGACGGCAAGTCGATCTGGGTGGCCGAGCGCTGCGGCGCGAACTCGTGCCTCGATCGCGCCACGGGAAAAATGTCCGACCTGCCGACCATCCTCAAATTCAACGCGACCGGCAAGCTGGTGAAGAGTTTTGGCGCCGGCATGCTGATCTTTCCGCACGGCATCCATGTCGATCGCGACGGCAACATCTGGATCACCGACGGACAGGACAACGCGCCCGTGCCGGCGCGGGCCGGTGGTCGGGCTGGCGGCGGCGGTGGTGCAGCGGCAGGCGGCGCGGAAGGACGCGGGGGCGGACGCGCACGCGGCGAAGCGCCAAGCGGTCCGATCGGTCCGCGCCCGGGTGCGACCTTCGGCAATCAGGTCTTCAAGTTCAGTCCCGACGGCAAGCTGCTGCTGACGCTCGGCAAGGCTGGTGGCGCGGCCGCGCCAGACTATTTCTATCAACCTAATGACGTCGTAACAGCCCCCAACGGCGACATCTTCGTGTCCGAAGGCCACGGCGCCGGCAACAACCGCATCCTCAAGTTCGACAACACCGGCAAGTTCATCAAGGAATGGGGCAAGCTCGGGACGGGTCCAGGCGAGTTCGATCAGCCGCACGCGCTGGCCATGGATTCGCGCGGACGTCTCTACGTCGGCGATCGGAACAACAACCGCATCCAGGTCTTCGATCAGAACGGCACGTTCATAGAAGAAATGAAGCAGTACAGCCGTCCGAGCGGCGTCTACATCGACAAGGAGGACATGATTTATGTCGCCGACTCAGAATCCGAGTCGGTGTCGCGCAACCACGATGGCTGGAAGCGGGGCATTCGCGTCGGCCGTCTCAAGGACGGGAAGGACGGCAAGGTGATTGCCTTCATTCCCGATCCGAGCGAGAAAGCCACCGGCACCAGCGCCGCCGAAGGCGTCGCGGTCGACTCGCAGGGCAATATCTACGGTGCGGAGGTCGGACCGAAACGGTTGATGCGGTACACGAAGAAATAAATCACCACAGGCGGAGGATCGTATGAAGCTGGTACTGTCCGCGGTCGGAATTTCGTTTGTGATTGCCGGTTCCGTGATCGCTCAAAATACCGTCCCTCCAACCAACGATCTTCCCAATCCCTACCAGACGGTCGCCAACTACTTCAAGCTTCCCGCCGGCCGCGAGTGGGGTTCGACGAGCGCCGTCGAAGTCGACAAGGACGGCACGTCGATCTGGGTCGGCGAGCGCTGCGGCGTGAACAAGTGCGCCGACGCCACGGGGAAAATGTCTCCGCTCGATCCCGTGCTGAAGTTCGACGCGTCGGGCAAGCTCGTCAAGAGCTTCGGCGCCGGCATGATCGCGTTCGCGCACGGAATCTGGGTGGACCGCGACGGAAACGTGTGGGTGACCGACGCCAACGACAACCGCCCGAGTCCAGCCCGCGGCCAACCGCCGTCGTCAACGCCCGGTACCGTCGGCCATCAGGTAATCAAGTTCAGCCCAGACGGCAACGTGCTGTTGAGACTCGGCAAGGCGGGCGTCGCCGGCAATCCGCCGGAGGCGCTCACGGAGCCGAACGACGTGATCACGGCACCGAACGGCGACATCTTCGTTGCCGAAGGGCATGCCGGCCAGAACAACAACGCGCCGCCGGACACCGTCGCGCGCATCTCGAAGTTCACGAAAGACGGCAAGTTCATCAAGAGTTGGGGCAAGCTCGGTTCGGGGCCGGGTGAATTCCGCACACCCCACAGCCTCGCACTTGATTCTCGTGGACGGCTTTTCGTCGCCGATCGCGGCAACGTGCGACTCCAGATTTTCGATCAGGACGGCAAGTTCCTCGAGGAGACGAAGGCGTTCAGCCGATTGAGCGGCATCTACATCGACAAGAACGATATGCTCTACGGCGCCGACTCCGAGTCGAGCCCAACGTCTCACCCGGGCAACTGGAAACGCGGAATCCGGATTGGGAGCGCCAAAGACCTCAAGGTGCTCTATCTGATTCCGGATGCGGACAATCCGGATCCGGAAAAAACCACCGCTGGCACCAGTGCCGCCGAGGGTGTCGTCGTAGACGCGAAGGGAAATGTCTACGGCGCGGAGGTTGGACCGAAGGGCGTGAAGAAATACATCAAGAAGTGAGACGGAGCGCGGCGGCCATCCGCGGGTCGCTGCGCACTTTCTTCGCGAGCGGTAAATCCCGCTCGGAATCGGCGAGCCACTCGAAATCGACCGCTGCGCCCGCGGCAACGAGTCGTGCCGCAATCTCGTAGTACGAATCGCCGCTGGCGTTCGGCGGCAGATTGCTCCATCCGTACAGCGCCCAGCCCAGCGCGGTGCCTCGGTACTCTTCGTCTTTGACGTCGACTTTCGCGTGCCGCTCGAGCAGCAGCGCGACGGTCGCGACATGTCCGCCAATGGCCGCCCAGTGCAATCCGGTCTGGCCGTGGTGTTTGAGGCGCGCGTTGATGTCCATCCCATGTCGAAGCAGAAAGTCGACGACGGGTGTACGTCCAAATTCACAGGCCCAGGCGAATCCGTCCGTCATCTGCACCGCCGTGGCATTCTTGAGCTGACCGTTGTCGTCGAAATGGCTCGCGACGACATCGAGCCGACCGACGCCGGCAGCGCTCTCGAGGTCGAGCCGCGCGCCGCGGAACGCCAGGAATTCCGCGGCTTCGCCACGCCCGTTGGCCAGGCACCCGATGACGGCGCCCTGACCGCCGCTGTCGATCGTTGCGCCGTGCGCGAGCAGCACGTCCAGCAGCGGGATCTGCACGCCTGCAATTTGCGGGTGAATGCTTGTAGCAACGAGCCCGAGCACCGTGGCGCCGCCGTACATGTCGGCAGTCGCGTCGACGTCGGCGCCTGAATGCAGGAGCACCTCGGCCACGTCGACAGCGTTCTTCGGCGTCTTCTGGCGAAACCCCTCGATGCCGTTGGCGCCGACGTAGTGCAACAGCGTCGAGTGATGCGTCCGCGTCGATCGGGCGCTGATGAGATCGGGACGCGCGCGCAGCAGGTGCGTGAGTGTCGCCACGTCGCCGCCGACAACAGCTTCCACCGCGGCCTCGAACAGTGCGACCAGCGAATCGGGACGCTGGACTACATCTGCGTGCTGCGTGTACGTCGTCCAGTCTTCGAAGTGATGTTCGCGGGCGATGATTCGTCGTGCCTCGTCCCGATATGTCGGGCCCGGGCCTTGCGGCACATATGACGGCGGATGCTGTGTGCGCAGCAGTTCCCCGTGATCCTGGAGCAATGATTCGAGCGTGGACACATCGCCCGCGATGACGGCGTTCTGAGCGGACTCCCAGACATTCATGGCGTGCACGCATCCACGCGCGGGGGCGTGGCTGGGGCCGGCCGCACCGACAGGTACTGCACCTTGGGCGGCATCGTTGGCGCCAGGGTGATGGAGACCTCGAGCTTTCCACGATCGCAGCTCACCGTCCAGCGTCCGCGCAGCGCGTTTTCGACGAAATCGAACCCGGAGCCGGGCGTGCAGGCGCCCACGGTCTCGTGCAGCCGCGCGAAATCCGCGCGCCGGCGCTCCTTCGACTGATCGAGGAAGAGATTCTCGGCCGCGATCTCGTCGGCTAGCCGATCGTCCCACTGCGCGACCAGACGTGACACGGCATCGCGTGCGTTGATGAGCGCCGTCGAAGGCTGCGGTGTGCGTGGATGCAGACCGCCGCTCTTCGCCATCGCGTCGAGCGCTGCCGCAGTGACCCTGCCCCATCCCGTATAGGTGAGATTGCCGAACGCGATGATGCCCACCCCGTACTCGGGCAGCCATCGCATGATGGATCCAAATCCAGGCAACCCGCCGCTGTGTTCGACAATGTATCGGAAGCTGCAGGTTTGAGAGACTCGGAGGCCGAACGCGTACCCACCCGATGTCAGCTGGATGGCCCCGCTCGACGGATCGCGGCCGACCGACGCCTGGGCCGGACGCCACAGTTGCTGCATCTCGCGCAGCGAGGCGCGCCTGATCGGTCCCGTCTCTGGTCCATCGCGGGGCGGCCAGGCCGAGAGGTACGCCGCGACATAACGGCTGAGATCGTGGACGGACGTGATCATCCCGCCCATCGATCCAAAGGATCCGTTCGACAGCAACGGCTCCTCTTTCCATTGCGCGTCTTCCCAGCGATAGCCGTGAGCCAGCCGTGCAGGCGGCACAGCGGACGGTTCGAGTGTCGTCGACGTCATCCCCAGCGGGCGCAGGATGTTCGCAGTCACGTAATCTGCGTAGTTCATCCCTGAGACCGTTGCGACGATGCGGCCCAGGATCGCGAAGCCGTAGTTGGAATACTCATACGCAATGCCCGGCGCGTTCGAAAACGGCACGCCGCCGCGCAACATCTGCGACAGCTGTGCTTCGCTGTCCGCGAGCTGCCGATCGCCCCACGGGTTGTCTTCGGGGAAACCGGTGGAGTGCGACAACAGATGCCGAATCGTCAGACGCGGCGAGTCGCTCGTTGGGTATTTCAGCCCCTTCATCTCCGGAACGTAGCGTTCGGCGGGATCGTCCAGCGAGAGCTTGCCCTCGTCGCGAAGCTCGAGGATCGACATCGCGGTGAAACTCTTCGTCATCGACGCGATGCGAAACACCGTGTCCGCGTCAACGGGCGCTTTCGTGGCGAGATCGCGAAAGCCGGCAGAGCCACTGTGCGCCAGCTCGCCCTCGACGACGATGCCCCAGGCGGCGCCGGGGACGTGCGTTTGTGCCGCAAAATCCGTGAAGATGCGATCGACGTCGGCGAACGAGGCTGCCAGCTTCGCGCGATCCGCCTGGGCCGCGACGACCGCCGGGAGCACTGCCGAGAATACGAAAACCAGTCGGCAAGTCCATTTCATCGGCCCTATGATATCGACAAGTCAGAATTAGAGATTTCAGATTTCAGAGTTCAGATTTCAGGAGACTCTCAGTCGGAGGGGGAAATGGCGAAGGAGCGATGGATCGTTACCGTGGCGGTTGCGTGCGGGCTCCTGGCGCATATCTCGGCGCAGACGACGAGCTGGCGGCCGACGATCGTCGCACAGCATGGGATAGTGGCTGCCGGTCATCCGCTCGCGGCCGAGGCCGGTATGCGGATTCTCAAAGGGGGCGGCAACGCAGTTGACGCCGCGATGGCCACCTGGGCTGTGCAGGGCGAGGTCGAGCCTGGCATGACGGGCCTGGGTGCCGACATGTTCGTCCTGATTTACCTCGCCAGGACTGGCGAAGTGAAATTCATCAACGGCAGCGGATTCGCGCCGCAGGCGGCCACGATCGACTTCTACAAATCCAAAGGCGGCATCCCGGACAGCGGCCCTCTCTCCATTTCGGTCCCGGGCGCTGTGGGCAGCGCGGCGCTGGCGGTGACAAAGTACGGCACCAAGTCCCTCGCCGAAGTGTTTGCGCCCGCCATCGAGATTGCGGATCAAGGTTTCCCCATTACCGACTCTTTGGCCCGTGGACTGGCCAGCAGCCGCGAGAAGCTGGAAAAGTGGCCCGCCACCACGAAGGTGTGGTTCAGGAACGGTCAACCACTCCAGATGGGCGACGTGATGAAGAATCCCACCCTCGCGCGAACCCTGCGTTCAATCGCAGCGCAGGGACCGGACGCGTTCTACCGTGGCGACATCGCAACAACCACCGCTGCGTTTTTGCAGTCCAACGGCGGCATCATCACTGAATCCGATCTGGCCAGCTACCAGCCGTACGAAGATACGCCGGTTCGCACGAACTATCGTGGCATCGACGTGTTCGAGTGTCCGCCGAACTCGCAGGGGTTCGTGATGCTCGAAGCGCTAAATATCCTCGAGGCATTCGATCTGAAGGCAATGGGGCACAACAGCGCGCAGTATCTCCACGCTGTGACCGAAGCGTTGAAGCTCTCGTTTGCCGATCGCAATGCCTATGTCGCCGATCCGAAATTCACCCCGGATATTCCAATGAAGGGGCTGCTATCGAAAGAGTATGCGGCCGCGCGCCGCGCGGCGATCGATCCGAATCGGGCAATCGAAGGTGAACCCGCACCCGGCGATCCATTCAGGATCACATCGTCCGCGCCGATTGCTCGCCTGCAGGGCTCGCCTTCCCAGATAACCGGCACAGCGCGAGGCTTTCAGCCGAGCGATCGATACGCGGTGCCTCAACCATCTCCAACGCAGGTCAGGCCATTCAACCCTGACGAGATCCTCAATCTCACGACGTATCTCGCCGTCGTCGACAAGGATCACAACATGGTGTCGGTGACGTCGAGTCTGCTGAGCGGCTTCGGGAGCGGCATGGTCGTGGACGGCGGCGGTTTCTTCCTGAACGATCGGATGCGGTACTGGTACCTGGATCCGAAGGATGTCAATGCCCTGCAGCCCGGCAAGCGGGTGCGGCAAACGATCAACCCGGCGCTCGCAGTCCGGGATGGCAAACCGTGGCTCGTGTTTGGAACGCCTGGATCGGACACGCAGCCGCAGACGCAGCTGCAGTTCTTCCTGAACGTCACGGAATTCGGCATGCAGGTGCAGCAGGCGCTCGAACAGCCCTCGGTGATCAGCAACAGCTTCCGCGATTCGTACTCACCGCACGCCGTCCTCGGCAAACTGCTGACACCAAGGATGCTGGACGCCAGCGTCCGCGACGCGCTTGCGGCGAAGGGTCACAAGCTCGATCTGCGGGACGCTCGCGGCGTGGGGTCGGTCAAGGGAATCATGATCGATCCACGCACCGGCGTCCTGATGGGCGGGGTGAGTCCGACGGGCGACAGCTACGTGATGGCGTGGTGAGCGTTACGGTACCCGCGCCTTCAATTCCTGGGTCCAGTTGAGCACGACCACGAGCCTTCGAGGTGATTGGCGAGCCGCCTCACGGCAGATTGCCGGTCAGCTCTTTGTACATTCGCCGCACGACAACCTCACGCTGCGTCGCGTATGACGGCAGCCGTTCGTACTGTTGAAGTTTCACGGCAGCCACGGTCTGATCTTCGCTGGCACCTTTCGCAATCTCGGTCTGGATGGCATCGCGTGCGTCGATCAGGATCTGCCGCATGCGTTGCAATCCCGCTCGAGTTGCTTTGGGATCCTCTGGAATAGGCCCATGACCTGGCACGAAGATGTCCGCGGCGAGTGCCCCCACCGCGTCCAGCACTCGAAGCCATGACACGCCATAGCCCTGCGCCATGTTCGGGAACTCTTCCGAAAAGAAGACTTCGCTCAGGTACGCAATCCGGTCTTGTGGGACGAAGACGATGCTGTCTCCCTGGGTGTGAGCCCGACCGAAATGGAGGATCTGAATTTCCTTATCGCCCAGGTACAGAGTGATGCGATCGCGAAAGGTCGCGGTCGGCAGTCTCGTTTGACGTTCCGCAGGAGCGCCGCCACCGCGTTCCATTTGCTCGAGCAGACCTGCACGATAGTTTTCGTGCCCGATCCTGAACACGTCTGCGTACGCGATATTTCCCTTGCTGAACGGATCGTGGAAAGACGAGGAGATCAGATAGCGGACAGGCTGCTTGATCGCGCTGGCAATAGACTCGCGTTCGGCGCGACCGACGGCTTCCGAACCCAGGGCATCAACGACCAGCAACCCTTCGCTCGTAACGATGATGCCGCTGCTGACGACCCGGCCGGCGTTGTTCCCGAGATAGACATAGTGGCCCGGGATGATCTGTCGCAAGCTTCCGGAGCTGGTGGCCGCTCCGACTGACGGCGTTTGCGACGACGCAGAAGTGCGTGGCTGCTGTGCCGCGAAGGACACGATGGAAGCAACCAGAACCAGGACAATCGTCAGTGATCGTGTCGGCATGTCGAATCCCCTGTTCGGCGGATGTACGAACCGCTGCGCGTGCACGTTTGAGTCGGTCGTGCTCCTCCAGGCTCCCCCTGCCAGATTGCCGAGACGATCTCGGGGATCCCAGAGAGCCGGACGCGGCGTTTCGTGCGATCACACGTCACTATTACGAGCCCTGATGCTCCCCGCCGGTCATGAAGCGTGCAAATGTGCGGATGCGTAAGCTGCGAGATCGCGCGCGCCTCGCGGTCGAAGCGCTCGCGGAACTGTGGGTCTGCGGCAAGGGTCTCGGGCAGGACCTTGATTGCAACGACTCGATCGAGGCGGCTGTCGCGAGCCCTGTACACCTCGCCCATGCCGCCCGCGCCAAGAGGCGCGACGATTTCATATGGACGGAGCCGGGTGCCGGCGGAGAGGCCCATCAGTCCTCTTGCAACGGTTCAATGAAACAATGACAACGCTTCGTACGCGCTCAATTGCGAGCCCGACAGTATTGGCATCTGTGACTGTTGCGATTGGTCAGGATTGACGACTTCTGACTTCTGACTTCTGACTTCTAAGTTTCGCCTTTCACGTCACTGTCCCTGTCCGTACCCGATCTTCAGCATCCCGGTCTTCGAGCCGTTAACGCTCCCCTGCGTCAACCACTCGAGCGATGCGCGGAACAGCAGCTGATGGTTGCGCTCCCACATCGCATTGTGGGACGAGCATGCGAGATCGACGAAGACTTTCTCTTTTGCGCCGAGATCGGCGTAGAGCTCGCGCACGCGATCGGGCGACACCTGCTTGTCGTGCGCGCCTGCGACGAGCAGCGTCGGAATCTCGGTCTTCCCCACCAGCGCAGTGGTCCAGCCCCACACCGTCGTCTGCGGGGCGCGGCGCACACCTGGGCCCCACGTTGCTCCAACGGGATCTGATTCGAGCATCTGCGCCCACACTGAATCGGACGCGGCCGAATCGTACTGATCGGCGCAGCCGACCTGGCGATCCCAGTTCGTGTTGAACTCCTGCCGCGACTGCGTGTTCATCGGCACGCCGGGCGCAGGAAGCGCCGGAGGCATGGCGGAGGCGTTGCGGTTGTAGGCCGGCGCCAGCAGCACGAGCCGCTGCACCTTGTCCGCGTGCTGACCCGCATAGCCGCCTGCCCGAGGACCGCCCAGCGACCAGCCGAAGAGCGTGACCTTATCCACGCGCCGCAGCGACCGCAGGTAGTCGACCGTGGCATCGATATCGTTCCAGTCGGATGCGATCGTCGTCAACGCATGCGCATAGCTCGGCGGACACGGTGCTTTGACAAACCCGGTCTGGCGATCGGCGGCGAGGTTGCACGGATCGCCCATCGGACCGGGACGCGTCGATCGACCGAAGCCGGTCGTATCCATCGCAAACACGTCGAAACCGGCGCGCGCCAGATATGCCATCCAGCTGTAGTCCTGATACGGCACGTCGAACGCCACTTCCGCCGGCGTGCCCGAACCGTGCACGAACAACACGACGCGGTCGGCGGGAACGGATCCGCGAAGAGCCGTCCCCGCCTGCACGCGCTCGCGCACGTAAATCTGTGCGTCCTGACCGGCCATTGCGGGGACGGCCGAACGCACCTTGACGTAGTGATCGATGGTCAGGAGCCGCTGGCTGTCGTCTCCGGCGGCGACGGACAGAAGCAACGGGACGAGTGCCGATACCGCGAACGTGAAGCGTCTCATCCCGTCCTCCTCTCAGCGAATCCCTAACCCTAATCCCTGATCCTGATTCCCTCCCCACCAATCCCGGCCAGTTGCCAGCCCCGAGCCTCGAGCCGCCAGTCACTGGACCCTATTGCTTGATGGACGGATGCACGTACCCGGCGGTGAGCACCCGCTGCGAGGGCCGGAAGCTCAGGTAGTCCACGTGATCGGTGATGTCGGTCCATCCATGCGGCACACCAGCCGGGATGATGATGATGTCGCCGGTCTTGACGACTTTCTTGACGACGTCGGCGCCGACGATCATGCCGCTGCAGGACGGTCCATTGAGCTCCCTGGTGACCTGCGCCTCGGGAGCGGATTTGTTGCCGTTGACGATCTTGCCGCCGGTCACGAGGGTCCCGCCGCCCGAGATGATCAGATAACCCTCGGTCTGCGAATCGTGCGCGATCCCGCCGGGCGTCCCGCCTGCCGGCGGCGGTGTCATCGCCTCACCGCACGGTCCCGCCGACTGTCCCGCTCCAACGCCGCGAGCCGCTCCCGCGCCCCCGGCCGCTCCGGCTCCAGCGCCGCCTCCCGCTCCGGCAGCAGCGCCTGCACCGCCGGCCGTGCCCGCGGCGCCTCGCGCGGCACCGGTCGCTCCGCGATGAATGACGCCCACGGCGTAGTTCTCGTTGCCGATGTCGACCACACGGATCGTGCGATCGACGCCGGGTTGGGAGTTGACCTTCTTCACTTCTTCATCGGTGATGTAGGTGGCGGCCTTGGGCCCCTGCGCGGAGAGCACGGATGGCACCAGACACGCCGCAGCCAACACGCACAGACACGTCCTTCTCATGACCCCTCCCCTAACGTGAATTGGTGAATTGGCGGCTTGGCGAGGTTGTGATTGAGATCGGTGAAACTCACCAGTTCACCAAATGTTTTGTCGTACTATAGCCCGATGCCGATGACGCGGAGAGAGTTTCTCGCGGCAACGGCCGTGGCGCCGCTCACCGCATCCTCCGGCCCGACCACCGGCCTGCGATCCCAGTCGACAGCCTCGTCCGAGACGTCTCCCGGACGTCACGCCTTGAACCTCAGCGACGAGCCAGACCGTGACGGCTTCGTGTATGTGCCGAGAAACTACAACGACAGCGTGCCCGTGCCGCTCCTCGTGATGCTGCATGGGGCTGGCAACACGGCGCTGTCCACGTCGTACGCGTTTCCGCTGGCCGACGAATTCGGCACCATCCTGGTCGCGCCCGACTCGCGCGACGAACGCACCTGGGATGGCATCCTCCTGAATTGGGGACCGGACGTCGACTTCATCGCCCAGGCCCTGGGCCAGACCATCGCGCGGGTCAATGTCGATCGGACGCGCCTCGGCGTCTGCGGATTCTCCGACGGCGCCTCATACGCACTGTCGTTCGGCATCAGCTTCGGCGATCAGTTTGGCCACATCATCGCGATGTCTCCCGGTGTGATGCAACCGATCGAAGCGCGAGGCAAGCCGAAAATCTTCATTTCGCATGGAACGGCCGATCAGGTGATGCCAATCGACGTGACGAGCCGGCGCTTCGTTCCACGGTTGAAATCGCTCGGCTACGACGTCACCTACCGCGAATACGATGGCCGGCATGCGCCATCGCCACCCATCGTGCACGAAGCCTTCGAGTGGTTCCTGAAATAACAGCCCTTGACCGGTAGGAGAGCACAGAGACACATCCTGGCAGTCTTGGCGGCCTTTGCCGCTGCCGCGGTCATCGCCGCAGCGTGTCGATCGGAGCCTTCGTTGCCAGCCGCGCAACCGGTGGTGATCTGGCACCAGGTCGGTTCCTGGAAAGGCCGCGGCCACCTGCAAACCGAGACGTTCACGAGCGACACCGGCGCGTTTCGTGTCACGTGGGAGACCTGGAACGAAACCGTTCCGGGCGCTGGAACCCTTCATGCCGTGTTCCGCAGCGGCGACAGCGGACGCGAAATCATGGACGCCGTCAGCGCGCGCGGTGTAGACCACGACGTCGAGTACGTCTCGGCCGAGCGCCCGCGCTGGTACTACCTGACGATCGAGTCGGCGAACGTTGATTGGTCGATCACAATCGACGAACAGATTCCCGGTCAACGCTATCGATGATCTCGCCCCCGAGGGCCTTCGCCCGGTATGATCAATGGATGATTCGTCGATTCGCATTGATCACAACCGTTCTGATGCTGGCTGGAGCGTGCACCAGCACATCAGGTTCCACGCTGGCACCCACGTCCGTGGGAACCTATACGCAGATCGACGTCGTTCTCGGTACCGGTGCGCAGGCTGTCGCGGGCAATCGCCTCACGGTGAGCTATACCGGCTGGCTGTACGACACGGGACAACCCAACGGAAAAGGTAAACAGTTCGACTCGAACACGAGCTTTCCGTTCACGCTCGGCGCCGGACAGGTCATCAAGGGCTGGGACCAGGGGGTTGCCGGCATGCGAGTCGGGGGGCAGCGCCGGCTGATCATCCCGCCCGAGCTCGCCTACGGCAATCAGGTCGTCAACAACACCATTCCAGCC
>JBKPDW010000200.1:0-3537 GCA_046728115.1 Acidobacteriota bacterium
CGGCGTGGACGTGTTGACAGACGCGGACGCCGAACTCCTCGAGATGTGAATTGGACCTGAATCAGCTCAAACAGCTTCTCGATCTGGTAAAAGAGCACGATCTCGCCGAGTTCGAAGTGGAACACGACGGCTTGCGGCTGAGAGTCCGCAAGAACGACCACGACTCCCACACCGTCACGCTGCAAGCGCCTCCAGTCCCAGCATCTGCGCCGGCGCACGTGGCCAGGACGGCACCTGAGCTTCCTCAAGCGCCAATGCCCGGGCCTCCGGCCGTGCCGGGCCCGACAGATGGCGAGATGGAAATCGAACTGGCGGTCGTGAAGTCGCCGATCGTCGGGACGTTCTATCGGGCGCCCGAACCCGGCGCCGCAGCGTTCGTGGATGTGGGATCGACTGTGAAAAAGGGCGACGTGCTCTGCATCATCGAGGCGATGAAACTGATGAACGAGATCGACTCCGAGTACGACGGCGAGATCGCGAACATCTATGTGGAGAACGGCCAGCCCGTGCAGTACGGGGAGCGTTTGTTCGCGATCCGGACTCGCTAAACGTGCGCACGTGTACTAAACCAGGAAATTGCTGCGACCTCTCCACTACGGAGGACACTCCTGTGCGGCGTGTTCACGATGATGGCGAGCTTTGCCAATGTTCAAGAAAATCCTGATCGCGAATCGCGGGGAAGTGGCCCTGCGCGTGATCTACGCCTGCCGCGAGCTCGGCATCAAGACCGTTGCCGTGTACTCGGAGGCAGACGAGAGCTCGCTGCACGTCAAGTTCGCCGACGAAGACGTCTGCATCGGCCCCGCCAGGAGCGCCGACAGTTACCTGAACGTGCCTGCCGTGATCAGCGCGGCCGAGATCACCGGTGCCGACGCCATTCACCCCGGCTATGGATTTCTAGCGGAGAGCGCCTACCTCGCGGAAGTCTGCGAAGCCTGCCACATCAAGTTCATCGGACCCGATCCGCAGGTGATTCGGCTGATGGGCGACAAGGCGCGCGCCAAGCGCGTCATGCGGAAGGCCGGCGTGCCGATCCTGCCCGGCAGCGACGGCCCGATCGACGGCGAAGACAAGGCGTTGAAACTCGCCAAGGAGATCGGGTACCCGGTCATCGTCAAGGCGACGGCGGGCGGCGGTGGCCGGGGGATGCGCGTCGTCCGCGCTGCAGCGGAGCTCTCGCATGCCGTGAAGACGGCGCAGCGGGAAGCCGAAGCGGCATTCGGCGTGGCCGATGTCTACATCGAGAAGTACGTGGAGGCGCCACGCCACATCGAGTTTCAGATTCTGGGCGACCATCACGGGACGGTGGTGCATCTCGGCGAACGTGAATGCTCGATTCAGCGGCGGCACCAGAAACTCATCGAAGAATCGCCATCGCCGGCGCTCAGCGACAAGCTGCGGCGCAAGATGGGCGGCGTCGTCATAGACGCCGCCAAGGCGGTCCAATACACGAATGCCGGGACGCTCGAGTTCCTGATGGATCCCGACGGCCACTTCTACTTCATGGAAGCGAACACGCGTCTGCAGGTTGAGCACCCCGTCACCGAAATGGTGACGGGCATCGACATCGTCAAGGAGCAGATTCGAATTGCGGCGGGCGAACGGCTTTCGTTCAAGCAGAGCGAAGTGACCTTTACCGGTCACGCTATCGAGTGCCGTATCAATGCTGAAGATCCGGAAACCTTCGTGCCATCGCCGGGGATCATCCATGTGTTCAGCACGCCCGGAGGCCCCGGTGTTCGCGTCGAGACCTTTGCGCACTCCGAGTGCACCATTTCGCCGTATTACGACTCGATGTTCGCAAAGATCATCGTCCACGGTCGCGACCGGCAGGAGGCGATCGCACGAATGAGGCGCACGCTGGAGATGACGGTCGTCGAAGGCATCAAAACCAGCATTCCACTGCACCTCAAGATCCTGAACGACCGCGAGTTCGTGGCCGGAAAACTCAGTACATCGTTCATGGAGCGCTTCCTCCCGCGCCCGGGTGCCGGACGACTGGCCGAAGCCGTCTGAAAAGGACCGTTCCCTTTTCGTATGGGTGCACCCGAAAAAGGCCTACGACCCCTTTACGCCATCATCGATATCGAAGCGGCGCAACACGCGCGCTGGGAGCCACTCGACCTCGCCACGGCGTTCCTGAACGGCGGGGCGACGTTTCTTCAGCTGCGAGCGAAGAGCGTTTCATCGAGTGAGTTTCTCGATCTCGCCATGCGAATCGTCGAGCTCGTGCACGCGGCGGGCGCGCGGCTGATCGTCAACGACCGGGCGGATATCGCCCGGCTCGCCGACGCCGACGGCGTGCATGTCGGTCAAGACGATCTGTCGCCGATCGACGTCCAACGAGTGATGGGTAATGCTGCGGCGATTGGACTGTCGACCCACACGATGACGCAAATCGATGCTGCGGTCCGGCAGCCGGTGGCATACGTTGCGATTGGCCCGGTGTTTGGCACGACCACGAAGGCCACCGGGTACGATGCGATCGGACTTCCTATGGTTCGGTCGGCCGCGTCTGCGGCCGCAGCCGCCGGTCTGCCGCTGGTTGCAATTGGAGGCATCACGCTGGAGCGGGCCCGATCAGTGATTGACGCGGGTGCCTCGTCGGTTGCGGTGATCGGCGACCTGCTGTGCACGGGCGATCCCGAAACGCGCGTGCGGTCCTACCTGGAGCAGGTTGCGCGGTGATATTTGTGGACACCCGATGCCGCGTATAATCCCGAGGTCTTACGCGTTCGCCTCAACTCCGGATTCGGCTTCTTTGAGGTGGACCATACGGCAGCCGTAAAACTGGAGAAGGACATAGTGGCTGGCTCATTGTTTCGAACCAAGTCGATCGAGCGCCTCATGGCCGACGCGGCTTCGAGCGGCGAGGGAACGCTCAAGCGCACCTTGGGTCCCATGTCGCTCGTCGCGCTTGGGATTGGCGCCATTATCGGTGCGGGCTTGTTCGTCCGCACTGCTGCCGCGATCGCCGATCGCGCGGGCCCGTCGGTGGTGCTGGCGTTCATCGTCGCCGGAATCGGGTGCGCGTTTGCGGGCCTCTGCTACGCGGAATTCGCGTCGATGATTCCGGTCGCTGGCAGCGCCTACACGTACTCCTACGCGACGATGGGCGAGTTGGTTGCGTGGATTATCGGCTGGGACCTGGTGCTCGAGTATGCGGTCGGGGCGGCGACCGTTTCAATCGCGTGGAGCGAGTACTTCAACCGGGTCCTCGAATGGTTCGGCATGAGGATTCCGTACCAATGGTCGCACTCGCCGTTCGAAGTGATGGCAGATACCACCACGCGCGGCGTCATCAACATTCCGGCGGTCTTCATCCTGCTTCTGCTCACGGCGCTGCTCATCCGGGGCACGCAGGAATCAGCGTTCGTGAACGGCATCATCGTTGTGGTGAAGGTCAGCATCGTGCTGATGGTGATTGGGATCGGCTGGGGTTTCATCAACCCCGCGAACCACACGCCCTTCATTCCAGCAGCGACTATGTACACGACGCCGCAAGGCATTACGCACAACTACGGCGGCGTTCTGGGC
>JBKPDW010000201.1:0-13638 GCA_046728115.1 Acidobacteriota bacterium
GGTACTCCGGCAGCTTCACGTACTCGAAATGCGCCCACCCGGATGGATCGACGCTGACGGCGGTGCGCACGTAGACCTGGTGGTAGTCCTGGAACCCCTGCGGGCCCATGTCGCGCCACCACTGGATGTATTTCGGCTGCCAGTGCTCGAGCGCCCGCTGCAGACGCTTGTTGCTGCTCAGATCGACGTTGTTTGGTATTTTCTCGGCTGAAATCACAGGTCACCACACTTCGGACTTCAGGGTTACGTACGTTTCCAATCAAACTCGGGCCTTCCCTGCTCTCCGTACGCCTTGAGCGCGCCCTTTTCTCCCACGGCGTTGGGCCGCTGGAAAATCCAGTTCTGCCACGCCGTCAGGCGGCCGAAAATCTTCGTCTCCATGGTTTCCGGTCCGGCGAAGCGAAGGTTCGCCTCGAGACCGGTCATTGCATCGGGCGAAAACGCGGTGCGCGCTTCGATAGCCAACCGCACTTCGTCATCCCAATCAATCTCGTCGGGCGCGGCCGTGACGAGTCCCGCTTCTTCGGCCTCCGCCGCGTTGAACGGGCCGTCGTGCGCAAGCGCTGTTGCCACCTTCTGAGCGTCGGCGAGAAACCGCGTCTGCATACGCGTCAGACCGTTGCTCATCGGAAGCGGCCCTCCGTTCATCGGCGACAACGCGATGATGTTCGCTTCGTCATCATCGTGCAGCATGTAGGAGCGATCGGCCGCCAGCGCCAGTTCGAACAGCGATCCGCCGAACGCCGAACCCGGCTCGATCAGCGCAAAGAACGTGCGGGCGGTCAGGTCGAGGCGCTTGAGCGTTCGTTTCATGAACAACACGATCTCGCGAACGAGCCAGTGCGATTGGTGCGCGATGAGCAGGTCGTCGAAGGCGAGCACTCTATTGATATCGCCTTCCGTCCGAATCACAACGGTCCCGATTTCCGGTTCGTTCACGCGCAGCCGCAGCAGCGCATCGTCCAGCTCCCGAAACGCCCGAAGGGGCCAGAACTGATCGCCCGCTTCGACGATCCCGTCGGTCGACGCCGGTGGCGGATCCGCCGGCGCCTGGACCGTCAGCACGGCGGTCCGCTTGTCACGATTGAAGGCGATCGACACTGCTGAGTAGCTGACGGCGCCGTCTGTAACAGTCGGTTCGAGCGGCGTCAGAGTGATTCCCGGTCCGGAAGCCGGGCGATCCGATTGAGCGGCCAGTTCGCGCGCACGTTTCTGAACGGCGTCCTTGAACTGACTCGTCGGATAGACGCGGTCCACAAGACCCCACTCGACGGCGCGTTTGCCTTTGACTCCCTCGACGAGCGTGCTGAAACAGTCGGCGAGATCGCGACGAACGCGGCGCTTGTCGACGACACGCGTCAAGCCGCCGGTGCCGGGCAGGACGCCAAGCAGCGGCGCCTCCGGCAAGCTCACGGCCGAGTTGCCATCGTCGACGAGCACGATTTCGTCGCACGCCAGAGCCAGCTCGTACCCGCCGCCAGCGCAGATACCGTTCAACGCGGCGAGAAACTTCAAGCCGGAGTGCGCACTGGCATCTTCGATGGCGAGGCGCGTTTCGTTCGTGAACTTGCAGAAGTTGACCTTGGCGCCGTGACTCGATCCGCGCAGCATCATGATGTTGGCACCGGCGCAGAAGATTCGTTCCTTCAGAGACGTGATGACGACGGCGTGGACCTCGGGATGCTCGAACCGGATGCGTTGAATCGCGTCGGCGAGCTCGATGTCGACGCCCAGGTCGTAGGAGTTAAGCTTGAGTTTGTAGTTCGGCGAGAGGCCCGCCTCCTCCCGGACATCCATGGCCAGGGTCGCAACCGGGCCGTCGAACGACAGTTTCCAGTGCTGGTACCGGTCCGGGCCGGCGTCGAACGTGATCATTGAAATTGAACGCTCGTTCAAACTACTTTAGGGCTGTGCCGCCGACCGAGTCAACCACAGATGCGCGACCGACGGGATCGAAATCGAGCAGGCGCCGCGCCCGCCGGCCGCGCAACGCCAATCCTCACGCATCCACGCGGATAGACATCCTGAAAAGCGCGGCAAAAGCGTTTCGACGGCTGGGCTACCACGGTGCCACGGTCGAGCAAATCGCAGCTGCGCTTCATATGAAGAAGGGCAACCTCTACTACTACTTCAAGAACAAGGAGGAAATGCTGTTTGCGTGCCATCAGTACTCGCTCGATCGCCTGATGCAGCTGCTCGACCAGGTTGAACACAGCGGTGTGGAGGCCGACGCCAAACTGAGGCGCCTGATCGTCGCGTTCGTGCACACGATTCTCGACGAGCTGCATGGCACGGCGCTCTTTCTGGATCTCGAGGCGCTGTCGCCGCCGCATCTGAAAGCCGTGATCGTGCGCCGCGATCAGTTCGAGCGTGGCGTTCGCAAGGTGCTGCTGGAAGGAATGAACGACGGAACATTCACGCGCGGCGATCCCAAGCTCCTCGCCTTTGCGCTATTCGGCGCCGTGAACTGGATTCCGCGGTGGTACAACCCGGCTGGACCGGCGACCTCCGAGGAGATCGCCGATCGCTTCGCCGATTTTCTGATCGCCGGCCTGCGCCGTTGCTGAACGGCGAGGCGGTCGATCTACCGTTTCGGGCCTTTACATTTCACCGTCACGCTGACCTGAGCCGACGAACCAGCTCCCGCGTCGCTGGTGAATGTTGCGTGGTTAGGCAACGTGGTGCACGTCTGGTTGGTCGTCGGGCTGGTCACGTGCACCGACGTGTTGGTTGCCGCGTCGAGAGTTCCTGGGCCGAACGTCAGAACCTGGTTACCGACTGATCCAGTCAGCGACCAGCCGCCGCTCTGCGAGGCGATTGACCAGTTGACGCCTGACGCCGGCGGCAAGTCGTCATTGACGCTCACGTTCGACGCAGCGCCTCCCGCGTTGGACAATGTGATCGTGAAGCCAGCTCGTGACCCGCTGTTGACGTTTGGCGCGTCCGCCGTTTTCGTGATCGACAGAGATGGCGGGGCAGGCGTGAGCGACGCATCGAGGATCGTCGTCAATGCGCTATCGATGTGAGCATCGAGGGTCTTGCTCACGAAACCGGACGCAGAGAACGTCACACTGTAATCGCCGGGCGCGAGACTGAGCGTGTACTGGCCTGAACCGTTGGTTGTGGTCGACGGTCCTCCTGCGACCTGCACCAGTGCACCGCCGATTGCGGTGGAGCTCGAGTTGGTTACCGTGCCCGTCAGCGTGCCGGGCGCAACCGCATTGCAATCGGAAAATTTGAACGTGCCGATGCGCGTGCGCCAGTTGAAGCTGGCCGTCGTCGAGTAGTACTCATTCGTGTACCAGAATGTGCAGTCGTCCACAGGATCGACGGTTAATGCGCTGTAGTCGCCCCATCGACTGCTCGTGCCTGTCTGACTGCCGGTACCCGCAAGAAGCGTTGTCTCACCGCCGAGCGTGTTGATGGGATCGGCAGCCAGACGGCCCGCGTAGCGGATCTGCGGCTTCAAGGTACTGCTCGACGCGCTGAAGCCGACGGCCAGGTTCCCGTTCTTGTCCATCGCCGCGCTGCCCATCCACCGCCAGGTGCTGTCCGGCCGATAGCTGCTCTCCTGAAACGTGGTTGGCGTGCCCGTCGTGATATTCCGGATCTCGACCCATCGGACGCCGGCCCCACTGTTCGCATTGACCGTGTAGTTGGTCACGATTGAATCGTGATCGCCAAAGTTGCGATACGCGGCACGGAACATCAGACGATCGCCGATGCCATCTACCTTGTAGAGTGTGCCCGACTGCGGCACGCAGCTGCGTGTGGTCGGACAGAGTTCGACGAATCCTGCCGCAGTTGGCGATGGCACAACCGGCAAGAAAGTCGAGTTGCCTGGCGTGTCGAAATCGACGTGGAACTGCCACATCTCGTACTGGCCGCCGCTCGGAAATTCGATGAACGTGTTCGGCGCTCCGTCTGGCGGCGGTGTGCTGCCATCCAGGTCGGAGGGCAGGTACGATTCTTCGCTCGATCCGCCGGTAATACCCGTCGTCACGAACGTCGCGGTCTGACCAGCCAGCATTTTGGTGCGATCGAAGGCGAAGGGCTGCGGACCCAGGAACGCGGTGCCCGCCGAGTTGAAGACGTTCATGCTCATGTAGTACGCGTCGGGCCATACACCGAGCTTCGGGTAATCGAAAAAGTTCGATCCAAGATGAAAACCGTACCGATAGTACGACCCGGTCGCATCACTGGTTGTGGAGACGGCGACGCACTCGTCGGTTGGCACCGACACGCCCGCGAACTGGCTGATCACCCAGCGGCCGGCCAACTGATCGTACAGAACGACAGGATCGCCAAAACCGTTGGTCTCACAGACACCGCCGAATCCATTCCAGAGCGTCGATATGCCGCGCGGTGAGAGTGTCGTCGCGCCAGACGCCTTGTCGAAAACCGCAAGTCCCTCATTCACGATCTGCACGTATTGCGTGCCGCCCACCGCTCCATTCGTATCAGGCGGCGCGCAGTTGCAGGCCACGCCCGGAAAACCGATGCCATCGAAGTTCAGGCCTGCCGTGAATGATGCCGCCTGAGCAGACACGTCAGCAGTGCTCTGGATCACGGGATCTGGTTCGTTCTTATGCTGGCTGGTTCGTCGCGGATTCAGGTTCGCTTCGTGTTCCTTCTTGCCCACATAAGGCTTCGGCGGGATGTCTCGCAGTGCGGGCGACACGTCGTGCCGGACATCCCGGCCGAATCTGACGCCGTGATCCTCACCTTGCGCCGACTGGGCCCTGCCGGCGGCTCCCTGTGAAAGAGTGACGGCACCAATACACAGCGCAAACAAAACTTCCCGTGTCCGTTTGTGCATCAACAAGTTCATTCCCTGCTTTCTCGTCTCGGCACCGAGACGCAGACGCGTACCGAGCGGGTGTCAGTCGCATTTAGCTCTGATGTTGTTGAATCGCTGGAGCCAAGTACGGCGCGCGGTAATCCTTGCACGGAACAGACGAAGCGTTTCATCAGGACTGCACAAAGAATTGCAACTAACAGAAATGTAATGAGCGAGGTGCGAAAGGATACAGATCGCTAGGACTGACGCAGGGTTTGAATCGGATTGAGCCGAACGATTCGCATGGCAGGGACGAGCGTCGCGACGCACGCGACGGTGAAGACGAGAGCGCCGGCAACCGCAAACGTGAATGAATCTCCGACCGACACGCCCCAGACGACATGTTCCATCGCCCGCGCCACGAGCCGTGCAGCCACAAGGCCGACGACGACACCAACGACTGCAAGCGCGAAACCCGGAGCCGCGGCCACGCGCACGGCCTGGCCGGCTGTCGCGCCGAGGGCGAGGCGGATGCCGAGTTCACGGCGTCGCTCCTCGACGGCGCTGGCCACGAGAGCGTAGAGTCCTACGGCGGCCAGCGAGAGCGCGAGGACAGCGAACGCAGTGAGCAAGAGGGTCTGCGCGCGCTCGGTGGCCATCGCTTCGCCGCGGACTTCCTGCAGCGTTCGGAGTTTCGCGAGCGGCAGCAACGGATCGACCGACTGGAGGGCCCGCTCGATTCCCGCTGCAATGCCCGACTGCGGTCCGCTGGCGCGCAGGAACCAGCTCGGCGAAAACCAGGTGTGAACCATCGTGAAAAATTCGGAGCTGACCTGCGCGGCAGGCACGTACGCGGCGGGCGCCGCACCGATCGGGCCGAAGTTGCCGAACGCGACCTTGGTCTGGATATCGGCGACGACGCCCACCACCGTTCGAGGCGGGTTTCCCGCAAACTGACGTCCTACGGGATCCCGATCGGACGAATACCGGCGCACGAAGGCTTCGTTGACGATCACCACAGGTGCCGCATCGGCACTGTCGGCCTCGCTGAACACGCGGCCGCGCTTCACGGGAACGCGCAGCGTGTCGAAGTACGCCGGCGTGACATACGTCATGTTGATGGTCTGGGACTGCGAGTCGCCGATCCAGCGGAAACCGGTGTTCAAGGCGCGTTCGTACGGCAGCGTCAACGCCGCCGCCGCGTTCTCCACGCCTGAAAGCTCGCGCATCCTGGCGAGCGTTCGCTCGAACAGCTGCGTGACGCGTTCTTTCGACGCGTATCGCGCGTCCTGCAACGAGACGGTCGCCGAGACCACGTTCGTGCCATCGAAGCCTGGATGCTGCCGCAGCAGATGATCGAATGTGCGCAGGAGCAATCCCGCGCCCACGAGCAGCACGACGCCAAGCGCCACCTCGACGCCCACCATTGCGCGCCGCGGCCAACTGCGCGCCGCGCCGGCAATTGTCGTCGCCCCAGCATCGACGAGCGTGCTGCGGAGATCGACGCGGCTCGCCTGGAGGGCGGGAATCAAGCCGAACACGACGCTCGTTGCAAGCGCGACGAGGCCGGTAACGATCAGCACCCTCATGTCGAGGTTCACATCGTTCGCCAGACCGAACGCATCACGCAGCAGGACCGTCGATGCTTTCGTGCCTGCATAGCCGATCGCCAGGCCCGCGGCGCCGCCCATCGCCGCGAGAACAAGGCTCTCGGTCAGCAGCTGCCGCACGATTGTCGCGCGGCCGCCGCCGAGGGCGATGCGCGTAGCGATCTCCGGCGCGCGCGACATGCCCCGCGCCATCAGCAGACCGGCGATGTTGACGCATCCGATGACGAGCACGATGCAGACCGCGCTCCACAGAATCAGAATCGGATCCCGCACATCGGCGGTTTCGGCACGTTGCAGCGGGATGACACGCAAGTGCGCACGATTCTGCGGCGACCGATAGAGGTCGTCCATGGCGGGCTGGCCGGCGCCCGCGATTTCCGCGTCCGCCTGCGGCCACGTCACGCCGGGCCGGAGTCTCGCGACGATGCCGTAGTTCTGCCCGCCGCCTTCACCGCGCCGCGACGGCCGCAGCGGTGTCCAGACGTCCACCGGCGATCCGCTCGTGAAACCCGCGGGCATGACGCCGACGACGGCGTGTGGCTCACCGCGCAGGGTGATCGCGCGCCCGATCAGCCTCGCGTCAGCGCCAAGGCGGATCCATAGGTTGTGGCTGAGGATTACCAGTGCCGGACCGCCCTCCCGATCCTCGTCCGGCGTGAATTCGCGTCCACGCGCGGGGGCGACACCCAAGACTCGAAAGAAACCCGCAGACACGCGCTGTTGCTGCACGTTCTGCGGCTGCCCGCCCGCAACGAGGTTGACGCCCATGCCCACACCTGCCACAACGGCCAGGTCAGCGGATCTGAGGCGATCGCGTAACACCTCCCACGTTCCGCCCGTCTGTCCCATCTCGTCGTCGCCACGACGATCGAAGTGGGTCACCACTTGCGCGAGCCGTTCAGGCTCGGGATACGGCAGCGGCCTCAACAGGATGCGATCGACGACCGTGTAGATGGCGGTATTGGCGCCAATACACAACGCCAACGTAAGGATGGAGATGATTGCGAAGGCTGGGCTCTTGATCAGAATGCGGACGGCGTAGCGGAGGTCGCGCATATGACCCTTAGACGGATGCAGCGGACATGACGTTGGCGCAGGTTATGTTCGGCGTGAACTCGCCACTACAGGGAACATGGTCGGACGCGGGTTATCGATCCGAGGTCAGCCTTCTTTCCTCGGCATCATTCGTGGTGGAGACGTGTTCCGCTACGACCGAGCGGCCTCTGCCATCTCGCGCAGCTTGAACCGCTGAATCTTCCCCGTCGCCGTTTTCGGCAGTTCCGGCAGAAACTCGATCCACCGCGGACGTTTGTACTCGGCGAGGTGGTCGCGGACGAATTGCTGAAGCTCGGCGGCCAAGTCCGGAGAGCCGACCGCCTCTCCGCGAAGGACGACGAACGCCATCGGTTTCAACAGCGCATCGTGGTCTTCCCGCCCCACGACTCCGCACTCGAGGACCGCGGCGTGCGTGATGAGCGCGTTCTCCACCTCGACCGGGCTCACCCATTGGCCGCCAACCTTGAGCATGTCGTCGGATCGCCCGGCGTACCAGAAATAGCCGTCCTCGTCCCGCGTGTACTTGTCGCCGGTGCGAATCCACCGCCCCTCGATCGTGTTCTTCGTTTTCTCGTGCTGATTCCAGTACGCGGCGCAAACCGAATCGCCTTCGATCCACAGATTGCCGATCTGTCCCGGCTCAACTGGCACGCCGTTGTCGTCGCGCACACGCGCGTCGTATCCGGGCACGAGCAATCCGCTGGATCCAGGACGGATGGCATCGGGCCGATTCGAGATGAACATGTGCAGTGCTTCGGTCGATCCGATCCCGTCGATGAGGTGGATGCCAAACCGGCTCTTGAAGCGCTCGTACAGCGCCGGCGGCAACGCCTCGCCGGCAGACACAGCAAGCCGCACACTCGACAGGTCGAAGTCGCGATCGGGCTCGCCGCGCGTATGCGCCAGCATCATTCCGTAGCCGGTCGGGACCGAGTAGAACAGCGTCGGCCGATGCTTCTCGATCACTGTGTACACATTCTGCGGTGTTGGCGGACCGGGCCACAGAATCGTCGTCGCGCCCACCGACAACGGGAAGTACAGCGCGTTGCCGAGACCGTACGCGAAGAACAGCTTGGCGACGCTGAAGGTGCGATCCGTCGGCCGGATGCCGAGGATGCCTTTGCCGAACAGCTCCGCGCACACCACCATGTCGTGCTGCAGATGCACGCATCCCTTCGGCGCACCGGTGCTTCCCGACGAATACATCCAGAAGGCGGGCGCATCCCGGCTCGTCGGCTCGGCTTCGAGATCGGGCGATCCCGACTCGAGCAGCTCGAAAAAGGTGCCGCAGGTGTTTTCGACGACGATGATGTGGCGCAGCGACTGGCGTGCGTTCGGTGGAATACGCTCGATCTGCGGGAGCAGCTCGGCGCTCACAATCAGTATGCTCGCGCGCGAATCGTGGAGCACGTACTGGTAATCCGCCGGCTTCCACAGCGTGTTGAGCGGAACCGGCACCGCACCGATCTTGATCGCGCCGAAGAAGCTGTACGCGAAGGCGGGGCCGTCGAGCATCAGCAGGAGCACGCGCTCTTCGCACCGGATGGCCAGCCGATCGCGGATCGCGCTGCCGAGCCGGTTCACGTTCTGCAGCAGCTCGCGATAGGTGATGCGCTCGTCACCGCACTCGATGGCGACTCGATCTCCCCGGCCTTCCGCGACGTTGCGATCGACGAAATAGGTCGCGGCGTTGAACCGTTCCGGGACGCCGAGGTCGGCTGCCGTCACCGCGCTCATGTGCGTGCCGGGCTCAAGAGCGTGTGAATGGTCTCGGGAATCGATCGCGGTGCAAATGTCCGGGCATCTACGCATGCGACGCGGTACGAGGCTTCGCAGATCAGGCGGTCGGTCCCGCGCTCGTGAATATCGAACGCGAATCCCAGACGTCGATCCGTCAGCTCATTCACGCCGACGCCGATCGACAGCTCGTCGCCGAGCCTCGCCGGCGATCGGAACCGTGACTGCAGCGACGTCCGCGGCATGAAGATTTTGAGCTCCTTCAGGAGCGACGTGCGGTCGCTGCCGAGCCGCCGATACAGATCCTCCTCCGCGTTCTCGAAGTAGCGGAAGAAGACGCCGAACCAGACGATGCCGGCTGGATCGGTGTCGGGCCACATGACGCGCACGTCGTTGTGATGGAAGAGCGACACGGACCGATATAATAAATCGATCGTGGCTCGCATCATTCCACTGGCGTCCGCGCAACCAAGACCGCCGAAACCCGAGTGGCTCAAGGTGCGGGCGCCCGGTTCGCCCAGCTATTTGCGCCTCAAGAGCCTGATGCGCGAGTTGAATTTGCACACGGTCTGTGAAGAGGCGCAGTGCCCGAACATCGGCGAGTGCTGGCATCACGGCACGGCCACGTTCATGATCCTGGGCGACGTCTGCACGCGGGCGTGCTCGTACTGCGCGGTAAGGCACGGCCGGCCTCATCCCATCGACGCCGCCGAACCGGCGCGCGTCGCCGATGCGATCGCCGCGCTCAACCTGAGCTACGTCGTCATCACATCGGTCGATCGCGACGATGTCACGGACGGCGGCGCGTCGATTTTTGCGGACACGGTTCGTCAGACACGCGAGCGGCTGCCGGCCTGCCGGATTGAAGTGCTCATTCCGGACTTTCAGGGCAACGAGCGCGCTTTGCAAACCGTCCTCGACGCGCGGCCGGACATTCTGAATCACAACACCGAGACGGTGCCGCGCCTGTACCGCATGGCGCGTTCCGGAGGCCGCTACTCGCGCACGCTGGAACTGCTGGAGCGCTCGAAGCGTTACGCTCGCGACATTCCAACCAAGACAGGTCTGATGGTGGGACTCGGCGAGGAGCACGTTGAACTCGTGGCCACGTTCACCGACCTCCGCCGCGTGGGCTGCGAGATTCTAACCATCGGGCAGTACCTGCGGCCGTCAGCAGCGCATGCGCCGATGGTTCGGTACTACCATCCGGACGAATTCCGGCAGCTGAAAGCGATCGCGCTCGACCTGGGCTTCGTGCACGTGGAATCCGGTCCGCTGGTGCGCAGTTCGTATCATGCGCACGAAACCGCGGACGCATACGAACGCGCGCTGGGATGACTCGGAAACCTGTAACGCGTGGCATGTAGCGCGCGGCTTTCATTTCCACGTCGGCGGACCTGAAAGGCTCGCCCTCCAGACTCGCCCTGAATTGCCCCCGACTTCGCCACCACGGTGAACACGGAGGACAGAGGGCCATCACGGCTCCAGCAGCGCCAGCGTCAGCTGCTTGAAGAAATCGTCGGCGAGTTTTCTGGCCGCAGCTTCGACGAGCCGCGATCCAACCGCGGCGATCACACCACCGACCTGAACGTCTGCATCGCACGCGACGCGAGTCATGTCGGCCTCCGGTGTCAGCACGATGGCGGCGGAACCGCGTACGAATCCAGGAGCACCCTTTCCTTCGACGCTCAGCGTCAACGAATCCGGAGGGTGTGGATTGCGGATGGCGGCCTTGCCGGTGTAGGTGCCTTTCAATCCGGCAAGGCCGATCTTGAGCGTGGCCGCGTATTCGTTCTCACCTGCCGCCACCAGCGATTCACATCCGGGAATCGACCGGCGCAGCATTTCGGGATCGACGAGGGCGGCAAATACGCGATCGCGATCGGCGGGAACGAGGCTGGTCAGCGCAAGCTTCACCTCTACGCCCGCGCGATCGCTCGTTCAAGGGCACGCCGCGTGTTCACTTGCGCCAGATGGATGCGATACGCCGACGATGCGTGGATGTCGCTCAGTGCCTCGACACCGTCCGCCGCGTGAGCCGCCGCCTTGGCAATCGCGTCGGCCGATGGCGACCGTTGTCCCGAGAGCGCCCGTTCCACCGCTGTCGCGCGATAGGCCTTCGCCGCGACGCCCGTGACCCCAATCCGAACTCTATCTGCGCCGACGACGGCCGCAACGCCGGCTACGGCGAAACCACTCGCCTTTTGCTCCGTCTTTTCGTACGCGGCCGTCGCGCCGGTCACGGGCACGCGGATCTCCGTGATGATTTCGGCCGGGCCCAGCACAGTCTGGAGCAGATCGACGAAGAACGACGTGGCGCGAATCGTCCGACGGCCCTGCGGTCCAGCGACGTCGATTTCGGCCTCGAGCGCCAGGACCGACGCCGGATAGTCGGCGGCGGGATCGGCATGCGCCAGGCTGCCGCCAATCGTACCCTTGTTGCGAACCTGCACGTCGCCGATCACGGAGGCGGCGTCCACCAGCAGTGGGCATTTCTTCTTGAGCAGCGATGACGATTCGATCTCGTGATGCGTGGTCGTCGCGCCGATCGCAATCAGAACACCGGCTTCGCGGATGTAGCTCAGATCCCTGATGCGAGCGATGTCGATCACGACCTTCGGCCGCGCCAGCCGCAGCTTCATCGCCGGGATCAGGCTATGTCCACCTGCGAGCACCTTGGCATCGTCGCCGTGCTGCGCCAGGAGGGCAACAGCCTCGTCAATGGTGGATGGCCGGTGATAGTCGAAACTCGCCGGATACATGTCGGCTCCTCACAAGGGCTGATGGCTGGTGGCTGATGGCCATCTAGCCGGCAGCCATGGCTGCAACCGGGGCTTTCTGCTGTATCGCCTTCCACACACGCTCGGGCGTCATCGGCATGTCGAGGTGCGTGATGCCGAGTGGCGCAAGCGCGTCGAGCACGGCGTTGGCAATGGCTGGCGTCGCTCCGATGGTTCCTGCCTCGCCCACACCCTTCACGCCGAGCGGATTGCTCGACGACGGCGTCACGGTGTGCCCGATGATGAACTCCGGGATGTCGACCGCCCGCGGCAACGGATAATCCATCAGCTCGCCGGTCAGCAACTGACCGCTGTCGTCGTACACGGTCTGCTCGAACAAGGCCTGACCGATGGAGTGCGCGATGCCGCCCTGCACCTGACCTTCGACGAGCAGCGGATTGATCTGCGGTCCGCAATCGTCAACCGCCACGTACTTGGTGATCGAGACCTGCCCGGTGTCGCGGTCGACGTCCACGGCGCAGATGTGCGTACCGAAGGGAAACGTGAAATTCTGCGGTTCGAAGAAACTGGATGCTTCCAACCCCGGCTCCACGTCGAGCGGGAGGTTTTTCGCGACGTACGCTTCGACGGCGAGCTGGCCCCACCCAAGCTCGGTCGTCGTCACCCCTGGCGATCCGAAGACGCCGTCCTTGAACTCCACGTGATCGGCTGTCGTTTCGAGCAAATGCGCGGCGAACTTCTTGGCCTTCGCGATGACCTTGTCGATGCACATGACCAGAGCGCCGCCACCGACGGCCGCACCGCGGCTGCCGTAGGTGTCGCGGCCGTAAGGCGCGACGTTCGTATCGCCGTGCAGGACGACGATGTCTTCGAAAGGCACGCCGAGCCGATCGGCGGCGATCTGCGCGAAGGCGGTCTCCTGACCCTGCCCGTGGGGCGAAACGCCCGTGATCACCGTCACCTTGCCGGACATCTCCATCCGGACCGACGCCCATTCCCAGCCGCCGGCGGGCATGGCCTTGGACGGCCCCATGCCGCATATTTCGACGTACGTCGAGACACCGATGCCCGACAATTTGCCCGCCGCCCGCATGTTGTCGCGGCGGCGCACGAGCTGTTCCCAACCGCCGAGCTCCCGCGCCTTCATCAGAGAGCCCTGGTAGTTACCGCTCTCGTAAACGAGGCCGCATGACGTGGCGAAGGGAAACTCGCTCGGCGACGGAAAATGCTTCATCCGTAAGTCGATGCGATCCACCCCGCACTCGTTGGCCACGACATCCATCAGCCGCTCGATGAGATACGTTGCCTCGGGGCGGCCGGCACCGCGATACGCGTCGGTGGACATCTTGTGCGTGTACACGCCGATGACCTCGAACTTGATCGCGGGGATCTTGTAGCAACCGGTGAGGACGAGCCCGGTCAACGTCGGGACGGCTGGTGTCAGAAGCTGCAAATATGAACCGAGGTCGGCGATCGTGTGGGCTCTCAGGCCGAGAATCGTGCCGTCCTTCTTGACGGCGACTTCGTACTCGCCGATTTGATCGCGTCCGTGGGTTGTGCACGCGGCGTTTTCGCGCCGCGTCTCGGTCCATTTCACCGGGGTTTTGAGACGCTTTGCGAGGTGCGCGCACAGCGCCTCTTCAGCGTAGATGTTCAGCTTCGCTCCGAAACCGCCGCCCACTTCGGGCGCCACCACGCGCAGCTTGTTTTCAGG
>JBKPDW010000202.1:0-26037 GCA_046728115.1 Acidobacteriota bacterium
CCCCCCCCCCCCCCCCCCCCCCCCCCCCCCCCCCCCCCCCCCTTATATACCCCCCCCCCCCCCCCCCATAACAACACAAGGCCACCTTCGTCGGCAGCGTCAGATGTGTATAAGAGACAGGTCCAACGTTTGCCGTCCCACTCCCAACTTGCGCCGAACACGACCGGCGTCACGGCTGAATCGACCGACGACACACCACCGAACAAGACGACGCCGTTGCCGGCGCTCGCCATCGCGCTCGAGAGGGACGCATCGGGTCCGAAATCCGCCCGCTCGGTCCACGTGGTGCCGTCCCACTCCCACGTGTCTCCGAGACCCGCCAGCCCGCTCTGGCCTCCGAACAGCACGACACGACTGCGTGCGACATCGAACGCCATCGCGTGGTTCTTGCGCGGCGTTGGCCCGGTATCTTCCTGCTGCGTCCATTCCTCTCCATCCCATTCCCAGGTGTCGTTCATCAGCCGCGCGCCCGTCGATTCACCGCCAAACAACACCGTCCGCTGACGCTGGCTGTCAAACGCTATCGAATGCTCGGCTCGACGGCCTGGCCCGGTCTCCGCGACCTGTGTCCACTCTTCACCGTCCCACTCCCAGGTATCGCCAACGGCTGAAGGACCCGCCTGGCCTCCAAACAACACAACGCGATGACGTGCAGTGTCGTGTGTCATCGCGTGGTTGAATCGCTTGCTCGGCCCGATGTCCACGACCTGCGTCCAGTCCGTTCCATCCCATTCCCAGGTGTCGTTGAAGGTCTCCGTCGACAAGGAATCGCCGCCGAAGAGGACAACGCGGTCGCGATCCAGGTCGTACGCCATGGCATGACCGACCCGACGATGGGGGCCGCGGGCCCGTTTTTGAGTCCAGAGAAACCGGCTCATGGCCATCCTCCTCGGTCGATTCAGAACTGCTGGTAAGGGAGAAGACAAAGACCAGACGGCGAGCGAGGCAAAGCTATGGCTCTGCCGCGCCGGCATCGAGCTCGATCCGAGGTTCGAGCTACGCCTTCGGGATGGCCCCCTCGGGCGTCAGCTTGTCCACGGTCTGTGGCAGCACTTGTGCGAGCTTCTGCGCCAGCTCCTGCACGAGCAAGCCGGACTTCTGCGAAAGCTGTTGCAGTAAATCGGGGCCAAGGACCCTGTGCACGTCATCGGGGGAGAGCGGTTGATTGGCGCCCGTTCCCACCCACGACTTCACCGTTGCACCCAGACCCTTGGTTTCGAATTCGTTGACCACGCCTTGCAGCCCGCCATGCTTCTCGAAGATGTCGCTCACGACGGACACCATGCCAGCACCAACGAGTCCACCGAGCAAGCCATCGAGCATCCCCATGTTGCGCCTCCTCGCGGATGAGCCATTGCCGTGCTGAATCCGAAGTCAAACAATATCGTACCGAGGCGTGCGATCGCTCGGTCGAGCGGGTCGATCCGAATGGCGATCGTTTCGGCCCGAGCCTGCGCCAATTCCTAGATGTCCTCCGGTGCCCAGCGTGGTGGCGCGTTCGGTCGAACAGCGCGAAACACGGACGACACCGACAGCAAGCAAGGCCGGGAATTCGAGGCGTGCGATAAAGTGAACGTCCTCCAGGAGGCCCTTATGCCACGGATTCGTCGTATGTGCGTCGTGATCGCGGCCGCGACCCTCGCCGCGTACGGTTCCGCGCTCGCCAGGACGATCGACTTCGACGCCGCCACGATCGCCGACATCAACGCGGCGTTCGACGCGGGCACGCTGACGTCCGAATCGCTGACGCGCATGTGCCTTGCGCGCATTGCTGCGTTCGACCGTCAGGGGCCGTCCCTGCACGCGGTGATCACGCTGAACCCGCAAGCGCTCGAGCAGGCACGCGCGCTCGACGCGGAGCGGAAAGCGAAGGGACGCCGATCGCCGCTTCACGGCATTCCGGTCGTCCTCAAGGACAACTACGACACGTTCGACATGCCGACGACGGGCGGATCGGTGCTGCTCGAAGGATCGATTCCGTCGAAGGACGCGTTCGTGGTGAAAAAGCTGCGCGATGCGGGCGCGATCATTCTCGCCAAAGTGAACATGTCGGAATTCGCGTCGGGCGGGACGTACAGCTCGCTCGGCGGCCAGTCGCTCAACCCACACGATCTGGCGCGAGGTCCTTCGGGATCGTCGGGGGGAACGGGCGTCGCGATCGCCGCGGCGTATGCGCCTATCGGGATGGGCACCGACACCGGTGGATCCATTCGAGGACCCGCGACCACGAACGGCATCGCGGCACTCAAGCCGACGCATGGCTTGCTCAGCCGCACGGGCATCATTCCGCTCGCGCTCAGCTTCGACACCGGCGGCCCGATGGCGCGCAGCGTCTACGACGTGGCGGCGGCGCTCGGTATCATGACCGGCGTCGATCCGGCCGACTCGGCGACGTCCAAAAGCGAAGGGCAATTTCAGACTGATTACACGAAGGGACTGAACCCCGACGCGCTGAAGGGAGCGCGGATCGGCGTCGCCAGGGATTTCACTGGCTCCGATCCCGACGTCGACTGGGTGATGGAAGCGTCGTTTGCGGCCATGAAAAAGGCAGGCGCGACGCTGGTCGACGTCCGATATCCGAAGTGGCTGCTTGACGTGAAGGGCGATTTCTACACCGCGATTCGGTATCCGGAGTTCGTCGTGCAGATCGCCGAGTACCTCGAGGGAACGGGACCGACGTATCCGAAAACGCTCGCGGAGATGATCGATCGCGCCAACCAGTTCAACGGCACGCGCGGGGATGGCGCGCGCCCGAATCCGAGCCGCTGGACGCTGTTCAAGCGCGAGCTCGAGAGCGGCTCGACGACCGACTACCGCTACACCGCGGTCCACGACTACGGCCTGCCGATGGTGCGCGCTGTGGTCGAGGGGATATTCGAGGCGCAGCAGCTCGACGCGATCGTGTACCCCACAGCCTCGCGACGGCCGGCGCTTATCGCGGCGACCGCCGGTGCCGGCACGAGCGCGGGATCGGCACTGTCCGCTGCAGGACTTGCCGCGACCGACATCGCAAATCTGACCGGGTTCCCTGATCTGATCGTGCCGGCAGGGTTCACCGGCGACAGCCTGCCGGTGGGACTGTCGTTCTTCGGCCGCGCGTTCAGCGAGGCGAAGCTTCTGTCGATCGGCTACGCCTTCGAGCAGGCAACGAAGGCGCGTCGCCGTCCCGTTCATACGCCGGCGCTGTCGGGCGAGGCTGTGACCGTGCCGTAAGCGCAAAAGACGGCTCGAGCCGCAGTCTGACGCAGGCCGGACTGGAGCGTCCATGGGTTCGAGCCGATACGAACCGAGAGCTTTCCAAGGATTCAATGCGTTTCCTCCTCAAAACAGTCCTGTCGCTTCTCGTCTTCACAGCCGCCTCGCCAACTGTCGCGGCAGCCGCGGATGGCCGCGTTCGCGGCATCGTGTCCGATGCATTGGGCGGCGTTCTGCCAGGGGTGACAGTGGTGGCCACCTCGCAGACAGGCCAGATCCTGGCGACCGCGGTCACGGACGGGACGGGCGGATACGTGCTGACGCTGCCGCCCGGACGCGTGACGCTGACGTTCGATCTCGAAGGCTTTTCGAGCGCGATTGCCGAAGCCGCCGTCGAACCGAATCGCGACGTGACCGTTGCGCCGCGCCTGGCCATGGCGCAGATGTCGGAGACCGTCGACGTCCATGGCGACGCGCCGGCCGATCCGCCGCCGCCGCCGGCATTCGTCGTCGCGCCCGTACCCAACCACGACCGTTCGTCCGTGTGTGGACCCGCAAAACCGGGCGCGGTTCCCGAATCCTTTGGAACCATCCAATCGCTTCGGCACGCCGCGGACAACGAGCTCTACGGAAAAGGCGATGAACTGCTGATCGATGGCGGCGCGTTCGACGGCCTCGAGGTTGGGCGAAATTTCGTCGTGCGCCGCCACTACGTCGTGAGCCGCGACCCGCTCGCGCTCATCGGGGAACACACCGCCGGCCTCGTCCAGATTGTTGCCGCCACCGACCACGATTCCGTGGCAGTAGTGGTCTACGCGTGCGATGCGTTGATGCGAGGCGACTATCTGTCGCCATTCAGGCCGGAACCCAGGCGTGCGCCCGAGCCGTTCGGCATTCCTGCCTACGACAACGCGGCGAAGATTCTGTTTGGCGACATCGGGCAACTGCTGGGTGCACCCCGGCGGCTGATGGTCATCGACCGGGGCAGCGAACAGGACGTGCGAATCGGACAGCGCTGGACGCTGTTCCGCCGCCGCCGCGTTGGCGCCGCCTCCGCCGTCATCGGCGACGCGATCGTCGTCTCCGTTCGCGACGACTCGGCGACGGTTCGCATCGAGCACGCGACCGACGTGATTCAGTTCGGCGATTGGGCCGCACCGCAGCGTGCTGCGGCGGTCACGACACCGTCCCTTCGATAGGAGCGGGTCACGGCCAATTCAGTGCCGGTGCCCGGCAGCAGATTGACCGCAAAGGGCGCGAGCGAGGCCTTGCCGGCGCCGTGCTATCTGAAGACGAGGCGATCCTTCCGCAGTTTCGCCGAGACGCCGGCGTTACGGTCCGCAACTTCGCCAATCGTGTACTCGACTGAGCTGCCAAGCACGATCGCGATCTCGGAAGGCGTGAGGCTGTAGTCCTGTTCGAGCCATTGGCCGAGGCCGGAGGTCGCGGCACGCAACGCATCCTCGAGCGTGCCGCCCAAGCCCACCGTCATGATGTGCGTCGGCGACTCGACGCGAGGCGTGGCCAGCGGCTTGTTTGGAATCACGTCGACGGTGAATTCCACGTCCATTGACGTCTCGAGCGCGTTGCCATTCAGCTCGCCATCACCCTGGACCGCGTGGCCATCGCCGACGTAGAGCAGCGCGCCTGGCTGCTGCACGGCGAGATACACCGTCGCGCCTTCGATGATCTCGTTGAAATCCATGTTGCCGCCGAAACGGCCGGAGTCGCCGGTCGGCGGCGGCGCGGATCCGAAGCCCGTCGCCACGGCGACGCAGCCGAGCATCGGACGGACCGGTACCGTGAAATTCTTGAGATGCTCGGACGGCGTTTCCAGCATCGCGACGCCGCGCTGGCGATCGAGCCGCCACCGCACGTTCTTGAAACCGTCCTTCATCTTGACGGCGAATTCCGGGTCCAGCGCACGCCCTACGATCCCGTCGTCGCTTATCGCCCAGTCGCGATTGAGCCGGATGCGGTTCAGGCGGACAACGAGCACATCCCCGGGCATCGCCGTCTCGACGTAGAACGGCCCTGTCTGCGGATTGCCACCGAGCACCCGGGTGACGTCTCTTTCGTCGGTGCCGCCGGCGTCGACCGTGGTCGTGTGCACGGTGTCACCAGGCCAGACATGGAGCACCGGAGGATTCGAGGCAGAGAACTGACGATGAAACGTCGTCGGTACGAACTCGTGGCGTTGCGGAGGTCCGGTGGGCCTCGTCGGGAGACGCTTCGCCGACCATGGCCTCGTAAAGTTATTCCGCACGTCCTTGTCCGTGTGCACGCGCGTGCCCGACATCCCGTCGCCGGCGATGGTGCCGGTGTATTCGTCGCTTGCGTCATCGTTCTTGAACGTGAACCGAATGGCATTACCGGTCACGGCGCCAGTCAGCGTTCTGCGACCGATCGTGGCGGTCAGCACCGCGCCGTCGAGTTTCAGCGTCAGTCTTTGAGACAATGCATTGCCGAACACCTCCTCCGTCATCAACCAGTCGCCCGCGACGGTCGTCTGCGCGAGCAGCATTGTCGGAGTCAGACACAGGATGAACGCGAGATGCTTCAACACGACGCCCTCCTCGAATGCGACTTCGCGAAGATGTCGGACACGACCGCGTGACCGACATCAGCGGGTCTTCAAGGCCGTGGTTTACGAAGCTTCGAAGAATCAATCGAGCTGCTGTACCTCTCGATATCGGAAACAACCGACGAGGTGATCGTTCACCATCCCAACCGCCTGCATGTGCGCATACACGACGGTCGAACCGACGAAGCTGAATCCGCGCTGCTTGAGGTCCTTGCTGAACGCGTCTGATTCGCGTGACGTCGTCGGAATCTCGCTCGTCGCCTTCCACCGATTCACACGAGGCCGTCCATCGACGAACCGCCAGCAATAGGTGTTGAAACTTCCAAACTCGTCCTGTATCGCGACAAACGCCCGGGCGTTGCGCACAGCCGCTTCGATTTTCAGGCGGTTTCGAATGATCCCTGGATCCGCGGTGAGCTTCTGGATCCGTTTTCCCGTGTATCGCGCCACCTTGTGCGGATCGAATTGACTGAAGGCGCGGCGATAACCTTCGCGTTTCTTGAGCACGATGGACCAGCTGAGTCCGGCTTGAGCGGCTTCGAGCACGAGGAATTCGAAGTGCTTGCGATCGTCGTTGACAGGGACGCCCCACTCGCGATCGTGGTAGTCGAGCATCAGCGAATTGTCCAACCCGACCCACGTACATCGTTTCACCCGCGTCCCCATCATGGCAGCTCGATCCTCGGGTCCATATTCCTCCACACGCCGGGACCTTGCCAACTCATCTCTGTCGCGATGCATCACAACCTTCGGCCCGATCGAGGTCGCGGTGAACATCGCCGTCCTGTTGCAGATCGTTGGCGCCATGAAACCGATGCGTGGCGGATAACGGTCTTCGTTCGACAATTCCGAGGACTGCTGCGGCTGATCGTGGTTGCCAGGAAATCGGCGTCGGCTACTTTTGCGAAAAGCCGTCTGATACGATGCGAAGCGTCGGTACCAGTTGCCACGCTATCGCTTCAGCGAGTTCATCCTGTCGCCACGTCGCCGGCTGCTCGTGTTCGACGGGCGCGAGCGGCCGCTGATCCCGCGCTACTTCGATCTGCTGGTCTTCCTCATCGAGCATCGTCACGAAGCAGTGCATCGCCGCGACATTTTCGACAGCGTCTGGAACGACGTCGTTGTCTCCGACAGCGCGCTCAGCCAGGCGATTCGAACGATTCGCCGAACGCTCGGCGACGATTCGCGGGATCCGCGCTTTATTCGCACGGTGTCCCGGCACGGATATCGCTTCGTGTTTCCCGAGGTCGTCGAAGAAGAGGACGGTGACGAGTGGCCCGCGGTTGAACACGCGGCGCCTCCGGCGGAATCAGCATCCATACCCGATCCGTACGAACCTTTGTTGCAGCGCCTGACTGGAGTCACAGTCGATCTCGACGGCGAGGAGGATCAACGGGAAGCCGCTGAACTGCTGCACGGGCTCGGCACGGCGGAAGCGCTGCGGCGCCTCGGGACGCGTCCGCGCCACGCGTATGCCCGGGCGCTGCTGCGAGACACGCGGTGGGATACACCGGACGCCGGCCCGGTGCCGATTCTTCGCGAGCCGTCGTCGCTTGCCGTCGCGTCGGCCCTGATCCAACTCCGACTCCGGCGCGCGTCCCGAATTGCGGCCGCGCGATGGGCCGGCGCGTCACTCGCCGCTGGCATGGCAGGTGTCGTCGGCGGTGCAGTCGGGGGCTTGTTGCTGGCCCTGGCGCCGGGAAGTGCGGCATCAGTTGCTCTGGTTGTCGTTCTCGCGACAATTGGCGGTTTCAGCGGCGCGGCGGGCGGCGCGAGTGTCGGCGCAGCGCTGTCGATTGCGGAAGCCGTCGCGAAATCCAAACGAACCGCCGCCCTCATCCTCGGCGGTGCGATCGGAGGCGGCCTGGTCGGTTTCGCCGCCGAGTGGCTCGCCCGATGGAGCCTCGCCGGCCTCGTTGGATTGCACCTCGATATCAGCGGTGGTCTGGAGGGCCTGGCGATCGGCGGCGCCGCCGGGCTTGGCTACGCGCTGGCGACGTCGCGAACTCAAGGTCTCGCCGCGCCCCGGGGCGGACAACGGCTGACGACCGCCGGCATCGTGGCCGGCACGTGCGGCCTGTCTGCGCTGGTGCTGGCGTTGGCAGGCCGTCCGCTCGTAGGCGGGACGATTCATGCCATCGCGCAGGCGTCGCACGGTTCACAAGCCACGCTGACTCCGCTGGCCGCGCTCATCGGCGAAGCGGATTTCGGCCCTGCTACACGGGCCATCATCGGCACGGGAGAAGGCGCACTCTTCGGCTTCGGATTGGCATTGGGGCTCACGCGCCGGCCGTAAATGCAGATCAAACCCGCGAATTCTCACTGCTCATCAAAATCTCACCGGGCCGTCACGCTCCGCTGAAGACTTGAACCGGCCGATTGTCGATGCTTCGGGGTACGCGCTGGGGCCGTAGGTTCACGGCCGCGCGTATGCCCGGAGGCTTTTGATGGACACGCTCGCGCCCAACCTCTCGATCTGCCGCCACGCCTCGATTCGACTCGACACACAACACGCCACCGAGTTCATCGACCTGACCGACCGGCTGGAAGCCCTGGTCCTGCGGACACGCATTGACTGTGGTTTCGTCAACGTCCAGACCCTCCACACCACCACAGCGATTGTTGTGAACGAGCTGGAGCCGTTGCTGCTCGATGATTTCAGATCGCTTCTCGAAGCTGCGGCACCTGCGGATCTTGCTTATCGGCACGACGACGCCAGCATCCGTACCGTCAATGTGACACCGAACGAACGTGTGAACGGTCACGCGCATTGTCGTGCGTTGCTGCTCGGGTCGTTCGTGTGCCTCAACGTGATCGATGGGCGGTTGCAGCTCGGACGGTGGCAGCGGGTGCTCATGGCCGAGCTGGATGGGCCGCGTAGTCGCGAACTCTCGGTGGTGATCGTCGGGGAGGCGCGGCGATGAAGATCAAAATGATCCTGCCGGCGCTCACCGAGGCCACGAGCCCGTTCTGGCGTCCAATCAAGTATTCGCTCTTCCCGCCGCTGGGGCTTGCAACGCTGGCCGCGTATTGCAAGCCGGATGATCAGATCGAGATCCAGGACGAACACGTCGAGACCCTCGATTTGAACGACTCGCCGCATCTCGTCGTCATCCAGGTCTACATCACGTCCGCCTATCGCGCCTATCGTCTGGCCGACCACTACCGTCAGCGGGGCGCGCACGTAGCGCTCGGCGGTCTCCATGTCACGTCGCGTCCGGCCGAGGCCGCGCAGCACGCGGACACGATCTTCCTTGGTCCGGGCGAGGACACCTGGCCGAAATTTCTGACCGACTTCAGGCGCGGCTCTCCAGGTCGCGTATATCGCTCGGAGATTCGCACGCTCGAGGGCATCCCACCGATCCGCCGCGATCTCATCAAGCGACACCTCTATCTCGTTCCGAACTCAATCGTCGTATCGCGCGGATGTCCCCATGTCTGCGACTTCTGTTACAAAGAGGCATTTTTCGAAGGCGGGCGATCTTTTTACACACAGGCGGTCGATGCGGCCCTCGCGGAGATCGATCGGCTGCCTGGCCGGCATCTGTACTTCCTGGACGACCACCTCTTCGGAGCGCCGCGATTTGCCGCGGCGCTGTTCGATTGCATGCGGGGCATGGGCCGCGTATGGCAGGCCGCCGGCACCGTCAACACAGTGCTCGCCCCAGGGTTACTCGAACGCGCGGTTGCGTGCGGCTTGCGAAGCCTGTTCGTGGGGTTCGAAACGATCAACGCCGCGAATCTGCTCGAGCAGCGCAAATACCAGAACATGCGGCGCGACTACACCGAGGCGGTTCGGCGTCTCCACGACGTGGGCGTGATGATCAATGGAAGCTTCGTCTTTGGCATGGACGGCGATGATGGCTCGGTTTTCGATCGCACCGTGGACTGGGCCATCGAGCACGGGATCGAAACGGCGACGTTCCACATTCTCACACCGTATCCCGGCACAGCACTGCACAGCCGAATGGCCGCGCAGGGCCGCATCACGACCGGCAACTGGGATTTGTACGACACGCGTCATGTCGTGTTCCGTCCGGCGCGGATGACGGCGGAGGAACTCGAACACGGATACCGCCGCGCGTATCGGAATTTCTACCGATGGGGATCGCTCGTGCGCGGAGCGTCCGCGCACGACACGCTCACCGGCAGCCTGCGTCACCTGGCCTACGCGGCAGGCTGGAAGAAGTTCGAGCCCTGCTGGGATCTCGTCATCCGTGCGAAGCGCGCAGGCATGATGCTCCCGGTGCTCGAAACCATCCTGACCGAGTTCGGCAGACGCGCGCCAGGCGCGCACGCGCCTTCGTTGTCCGCTCGAGGGCCGGCCAGGAATGAAAAAAGCGGATACCCCAGCGTCTGGCGGCCAGGGACTCCGCCTCGTACGTCTCCGGCAACGCACTCGCTTGGGCCCCTGTCGCCGGAAGACGGTCGGAAATTCATTCGACTATAGCATCGAATTTGCACCGCTTCACGCAGGATACGGAGGACAACTGTGTCTTGCTCCACGCGCGGACCTGGCGCGAGTACCGTTCGGCAAGGTCTGCGCGAGCTGCCGCGACGTCGTGAGCCTCCAGCGGATCGTGATCCAGATCGAAGAGCCGCGAGCGTCGGGATTCGATTTCGTAGATGTACTTGCTGCTGCCGTCGCGAAGGCCCAGCAGGCCAAGCGAGTAATCCGCGAAGAACAGCGCCATCCGCGGTTCGCCGTCGAGCATCGTGTGTCCTTGATGGCCGGGATCGGCCGGCAGGCCGAGCAGATCGAGCACGGTCGGCGCCGTGTCGATGAGGCTCACCACCTTGCGTCTTCGGATCGCGCTTGCCAGCGCGCCAGGAAGGGCGGCGATGAACGGCACGTGGACGTTCTCCTCGTAAAGCTGAAACGTGTGCCCGAAATTGCCGTCGTGCTGGCCGAACGCTTCGCCGTGATCGCCGAGCACGATCCACATCGTGTCGTCCTCCAACCCGCGAGCTTTGAGCTCGCGCATCAGCCTGCCCAGGACGTCGTCACCATAGTGAAGCGCGTTCCGGTAACGGCCAAATTCGTCGGGGTCCGAGAACGGGCCGCCTCCGGGCGCATCGTACGGATGATGGCCGGCAATGGGCAGGTACGTGACGAAGAACGGCTCGCTTCGGGGTGCGCGATCGATCCATTCGAGGATGCGGTTCACCGTGTCGTTGTCGTCCACGCCGAAGCTCGATTCGCGACGCCCACCAATGTCGCCTGCATCGGCGAGCGTCTGAAATCCGCGATTGCGCACGACGGCGTTCATCCCGAGGTAGTCGAATCGACCCGAATGGAAGAGCGCGGTTCGATAACCGTGATCCGAGAGGGCGGACGCCAGAGAACGTCCGGCGCTGGTCGCATAGCGTTCGGCGGGCCGATCGAAGGCCGGGTAAACGGAGCAGAGAATCGAGAGAAGACCTTTGATGCTCTCGGGATGGACCGCGTACGCGTTGTCGAACACGATGGCCGACGCCGCCAGCTCCGTGAGGTTGGGCATCACGTCGGGCTCGGCGCCGTAGAGGCCGAGGTACTGAGCGGCTGTGGATTCCAGGCTGACGAGCATCACGTTGCGACGCGCCGCGATGCCGCGGAATCCAAGAAGGTCGGTGGAGCGCGAGGATTCATCCGAGCGTTCGCCGATCGGCGATCTGGCGAAGCCGCCGGCCGGCAAATCGATCATTGACGGTCCTGCGGACACGCGCGGTAGCCCGCTGATTGCGAGCGCCGACCACGGATTGCGATCCAGGCCTCTGGTGTCGACGTGCTTGACGGCCGCAGGACCGAGAGCAGCGATGACCGTGAGCGGTAACAACCCAGTGCCGATTCTTCGGTAGTGTCCGGCTTCAGCCGGACTGGCGGCGACTGCAATGCCGGCTCCCACACACGCGATCGCCACCCAGAAAACGTTTACGATCGTCACGTACTGCCATATGGAATCGCCAAGCGCTCCACCCGCCGCTCTCCACATCGTCCATGTCATCGGCGTGGACATAACCCGCGCAACCGGAATGCCGAGCGCGACGTACGCGACAAACGCCGCGTAGATCGTCCACGCGGTCCGCGGCGCCCTGCGCACTGCGCGATCTATCGCAAAGTAGAGCAGCAGGACCGCCGCATCGTGCCATGCGTAGGCGATTGGTGACCACCAGGACCACGACAGATCGTGTCCCGCGAGCGCGGCGATCCGGAAGACGGCCAGCGCTATGGCAGCGCCAACGACTCTCACGACTCGACCAGGTTCAGACGTTTCAGCAGCATCGGCGACACCATGCAGCTGTTACCGCGGATAGACCACATCCAGTCGTGCACGATGACCGCTCGAGCGGGCGGCCGCGCGTAGAGCGCGGAGCGGTCGCCGTCGAAAGACAAAGGAAATACTGCGAGGTCGCATTTCAGACTGCAGATGTCAGCCGCCTTCGCGCCCTCGGCGCTACCGCGAGCCTCGCCGCGGCTCGATCGCAGACGGCTCGAGCGAAGGCGGGAGTTCAGATTGAATTCAGATTTGGGAGCGATTACGCGATGGTGTACGAACGTGATACCAGCGCCCTGCAGGAAACGGCGTGCGCACTCGAGATTGGCCCGACTCGCATCGATGATCGTGATTCGCGCATCTGGAAAGAGCTCGCGTAAGACGATCGCTGTTCGTGGAAACAATCCGCCGCCGACGATGGCGATGTCTCGAGGAGGAGAGAGCGGACCGAGAAGGACGCGAAAGGCTCGCGCATGCGTCCGCACGACCCAGCGCTGCAGCAGCCTTGAATGCAGAACCATCCGCTCCAGTGTGACCAGCGCGAAAACGGACGGTCCACCTTGTTGAAGCCAGCGCAGCGGTGCTGGCCACCGGCTCTCGCGCGTCGCCGCCTGCCGATACTCGGGCAGCTGCCACCACGGCGCCGACGGATGCCGATGATGCTCGACGTGATATCCGTCGTTGAAGCACAAGAGGTTGTACAGGCGACCGTAATGGCTCGTCGTTCCGCCGGCATGTTCGTAGTGCCCATGCACGGCGCACAGCAGGAGACCGCCGACAAGACCTGGCACATAGGCCGATATGAAAAACGCCGGCGCCCGGAGCGCCATCAGCGCCCACAGCGATATCAGGACCGCGCCTTGAATCGCAATTTCGCTGGAGATGCGAAACCGATATTCGGCGCCGCGGTGATGAGCGAGGTGGCGATCGCGCCACACCGACTGCGGGAAGCCAAGCAGCGCGGTCAACACCGCTGCAAACGAGGCGCTGGCCGCGCGTGATCGAAACGGGCGATGGATGAAGATGTGCGAAATCGTGTTGGCGTTCCACCACACGCCAATCGCGATCGCGATCGCCGCCATGCCGGCTACCGCCCGAGATCGAGGATCGCTCTGATCGGCGCGTAGTCCGTCTTACCAGCCACCTTCACGACACCCGCGTTGAGCGAGTACGCATCGGGACCCTCCGGCGACTCGCTTGCCTGTCGCAGGCGCGGCACCCCTTCCCAGCGTGAACCGAACGCCACGAGCTGACCGGTACCGGCCACGCTCTTCAGATCCGACCACTCGCGCCGGGCGCCGTCGCGGTTCGATGGCAGCGTGTAGTACAGATACCCGCGCGCGGCGGGACGGTAGTCGTTGGGGTTGTTGGGCTGCGCGACGGAAAACACGCCCCAGATCTGAATTCTTTCGGGCGCGTCGGCGGTGGGCTCCAGCACCACGCGATCGATCCGGGTGTAAACCGCAACGCGATCGCTGGCGCTTGCCACCGCTCCCGAAACGAATGCCGCACAGACGAATAGCGCTCGGATCGTTTTCATCAAAGCCTCCGCGTTCCTGCGGCCCTGTTAGGGCCGCGCTAGAGCGAACCTGGCACGGCGGCCTGAACGACCGCATTGCAGGCCGCGCCGACTTCTGATTGGGAGACGAAGGTGACGATCGACTTGTTAACTTACCGAGCCCGCATCGAGGTTTCTGCGGGCTGTGGGAGCTCTGTGCCGCACGTCGTCGACGGTGTACGTCGTCGTCAACGCTGGTTCTGGTTGATGCTGTTCGTGGACGCCGGCCTGGCCTTTCGTTCTTCGACCAGCCGATTGAACTCCGCATCGTCGAGGTAGACGATGTCGAGCCATACCTGGAGCATATCGTCCACGCTTCGCTCACCGAATCCGACCCACATGTTGGGATCGGGGTTCCGCCGGTTGGCCGAAGTGTTGTCGTGCAGGCCGATCAAGTGCAGCACCGTTCCTGCCGGCAGCAGCGGCGCCGCGTCGTCGGCGTACACATAGTTGATGTGCCAGTTGAAATCGAAGTGATCGACCGAGCTCAGGATTTGCGTTCGGTTCGTCGTCGGATCGATCGCTTCGACGGTCAATCCTCGTCCCCGCATGTGCATGTGAGGCTGAAAGGCGTCGATGCGCGCCGGACGTGGCAATCGGAAGTACCCATCGGTTCGGACGACCGTGTTCGGCGGCACCTCGAGCTCGTCATTCGGGATATTACGAATGGCCACCGACCGTACCTGATACTTCGGCGTCACGCCCTTTGGGTAGAACCTGAACGCGATCGTCGTCTTGTTGTGCTGCTCCGACCCTATCGCGAAGTAGTGCATGTCGTAGCGCAGCCGCGTGCCCTTCTTCAAGAGTCGGCCGGTGTTCTCGCCGAAGATGTCGCCGTACTTCCCGACAGCGTATTCGTGCAGCATCACGCCGCCTTCCGGCGTCCCCTCGGGCGCGTCGGGTTCGATCGCGTAGACCACGACGTGATGGACGATTTTCGGATTGCTCGGTTTGACCTCCATCGATTTGATCCAGCGATCTTCCGTGAGTTGGACCTCAGCGAACTGATCGATCCACCAGTCGGGTCCCGTCGGGTACATCACGAAATCGTTGGGCGTCGTCACCTTGAGATCCGGCTCGCCTATGAACCAGTCGGTCTCGGCCTGGAACGTCAGCGGCTGGGGCATGTCGGCCGGATTGCCCTGCGGCGCGCCGTTGTCGACCCACCTGACGATCGCGGCGATCTCGTCGTCTCTCAGCGAACGATCGTTCTTGTAGTGCCGCACGCCGACCGTCTTGTCGAGATGCCACGGCGGCATGTCGCGGTTGGCCACGCGCTGGCGTATCGACCGCGCCCACGGCCGCACGTCCTCGTAGCTCACGAGCGACATCGGCGCCGACGTTCCCGGGTGATGGCAGGTCTGGCAGGCTTTCTGAAGAATCGGCGCGATGTCCTTGCTGAAAGTTGGCGCTGGAGTTGCCGACGGCGAAGCGGGGAGTGCGAAAGACGACGCTGTCGCGGTTCCGCCTTTGATAGTGATTTTCGCCTGCGTGTTCGTCCAGCAGCAGTGATAGCCGAAGTTTCCTGCCGATTCGCCCGAACCGTCGTCCACGACGGCTTGCAGGATGTATTCGCCAGGCTCACCGAAGCTGGCAGTCGTGGTCGCGCGTCCGTTCACGAGCTTCGCTTGCGGCTCCGCAAACTGCACGGTTCCCGGACCGCGATACTTGGCCCACATCACCGTCATGCCGATCGGCTCGCCACGACGCTTGGGCAAGCCTTCGTCGGTGGCAAACACGTTCAACGTGACGCCCGTGCCAGTGTGATTGGTCACGTACACCGTGACCGTCGGCGGCAGATTCGAGCTCACCTTCTCGCTGTTGCCGCCGCGCGTCGTGCGCAGGCGATCGATTTGCCACACCGGTTTGAGCGTCGCGACGACCTGCTCGGTGTGACCGTTCACTGTGAGCTTCCACGTCAGCGTCTGATCGCCGAACGCTTTCGGCACGGTCACCTTGAAGACATCCTTGTGCCGCCGCGGGATGAAGTGCGTCGGTTGTCCGCGATCGCCTCCGGGTTCGAACGTATTGTCCGGCCCGACGGCCAAGTCGAGCTCCTCTTCGTAGTTGCGGTTCATGTACCCGAACCACATGTTGTAGGAGCCGTCGTCGTTGATGTCGAAGCCTTCGTAGACGGGCGCGACGCCCTGACCCGACCAGTGACGCAGATTGACCAGCTGAGAAGCGGTCGTTTGCGCGAACAGCGGCAGCGACGCCAGGACGACGATGAACCCCGACAGGCGTAGAGCTTTCGTCATGTCAGGCCTCCGGGCGAAATCGACCAGCCGATTATAGAGCCGAGTCAGGACGTCTCGATCCGCGCGCGCAGAAAACAGGCGAAACAGACCGTCGGGCTGCAGGAGAAACGCCGTACGGGCTGACAACTGAGCGCGCCGGCCTACGGCGTTTTCAGTTCCGTGTAGGGTCAGCGCCCACTCTTACCTGCCGTTTCCAGCCCGCTCAGGCAACGCGAATACGTACAGCGCATTGCCGGTTCCCGCCGGATGCACCTCCGGGATGATCGTTCGCGGCACCATACGCGGGCTCCCACCTCCGGCGGCGCCCGTCGGGACCGCGATGAACTGCCGGCCGCCGATGCTGAACGAAACGGGATAGCCTTGCACGGTCGTCCCGAGCCGGGTCTGCCACAGCGTTTCGCCCGTCCTGACGTCGAACGCGCGAAACGTGCGATCGAGGTCGCCGACGAAACCGATTCCGCTTGCCGTCGTCAACACGGCCGTGAGGAACGGCGACCGCTGTTCGCGGCTCCACACTTCTTTCATCGTCTTCACGTCGTACGCGGCCAGCTTTCCCACATTCCCTTCGGTGCCTGGCATTTCGAAGAAGCGGCGATCGGCGCCGGTACCGCCCGATCCGTCCGTGAAATCGATCTTGCGGCCGGACATTTCCATGCACGACTGGCTGAGGGGGATTACGAGCACGCCGATGCCAGGGTCATAGCTCATGGCCTGCCAGTTATGACCGCCTTCCGTGCTCGGGCATGACTGGACCCACTGACCCGTCTGCTGCTCGAGGATGTCGGCCCGATACGTCGGCGTGCCGGTCTTGGCATCGATCGACTCGAATACGTTTTGAAAAACGGTCTCTTTGAAATCGACGAACTTGCCGGTGCGCCGATCGAGCTTCCACAGAATGCCGGCCTTGCCGATCGTGAACAACAGTTTCTGATCGCCAACGTCCACGAGCACGCGCTCGAAGACTTCGTCGAGGTCGAGCGATTCGCCGGGCGCATGCTGATAGTGCCAGACGAGCGTGCCGTCCTTCGGCCGCAGCGCCACCGTCGAGCTCGTGTAGAGCGCTTTGTCGAAATTGGTCGTCCCCCGGGTGGCGCGCATCCACGGCTTGGCCTGCGCGATGCCCCAGTACGTGAGATCGAGATCGGGGTCGTAACTGCCTGCAATCCACGTCTCGCCGCCCACTCGCAGATTGTCGGCGAGCTTGCCCCACGTCTCGGCGCCCGCCTGCCCCGTGCGGGCGATCGTGTTGAACTTCCACAACTGCCTGCCGGTCGCCGCGTCGTAGCCGCTGATCCAGCAGCCGTCGTTCCCGTACCGATCGCACCCGACCAGGCCGTTGACCACCACGCCCTTGATGACGATCGGGCCCGCGGTGTTGGCGTATCCCTTCGCGCGGTCGGCAATCGCCGTTTCCCAGACCTGTTTTCCCGTTCGCGCGTCGAGGGCGACCAGGCGCGCATTGGTCGTGGCCACGTACACCTTGTCCTCGTAGATGGCCATGTTCCGCATCGCGGCAATGCCGGTCGCCGCGTTCGGACCGACGTGGTTCTCCCAGATCAAATCGCCGCTCTTGGCATCGAGCGCCTGAACGACGTTCAATGTGTTGTTCAGATACATGACGCCGTTGTGGACGACGGGCGTGGGCTCGTTTGTCTGGCCCTCGTTCATCGACCAGACCCAGGCCAGCTGCAGCTCCTTCACGTTGTCGCGGGTGATCTGCGTCAGCGGGCTGTGGCTCCAGCCCTGGTAATTGCGGCGAGCCATCAGCCAGTCGCCGGGATCCTGGTTGCGCAGCATCTCGTCGGTGACAGGCACGTAGTTCTTCACTTCTCCAGCGATCGTGAGACCCAGCGGCCCTGCATTGTTCGCGCCTCGCCCGCCGGCGCCTGGCGCTTGTCCCCGTCCCCCCTGCCCACGACCCGCGGGTTGCGCGGCTGGTGCACCGCTCGTCGTCGACACCGCTCCGGTTGCGATCGTGCCGACCGGTATCGCCGTCGTCGGCGTCAGCGGTTGGGGTCCGGCCTGCGCACCGTTGGCGCTCAGGATGTAGGCGGTCACCGCGAGGTATTGCTCGGCGCCGAGGTCCGCGCCCGTTGGCGGCATCGTGCTCTGGATGAACTCGAACAGATCGCGTGTGGTGCGACCGCGCCACGTGTTCATGAAGTTATTGCCCGCAAGCTGCGGAGCCTCGTTGCGGCCGGCGAGGTCTGCCAGATGGCAACTCGCGCAGCTGGCTTGATAGACGGCGCGGCCTGCGGCGGCCTGCTCGGCCGAAAACACCGTCGACGGCGCTTGCTGGCCCGAGGCCACGGCGAAGCCGCAGACAAGAACCACTGAGAGCGTCACGAAATGCCTCATCGTTTTGTCTCCGGCAGCAGCCAGCCCCACAGGTTGCCGTCGGGCGCCTTTTCGCTGTGGAGCTGCACGTAAACGCGGCCGTTTTCGAGATCGCCGATCTGTGCCGGTGTCAGCTCGAACGTTCCGCTGATCGTGCCGCTGGTGTCGTGCGACACCGACAGATCGAACACAACGGGTCCACGCACGCCGCGCACCGGGCTCTTGCGCACTTGGGCGGTCGTTGCTGGCGATCGCAATCCACTGAAAGTGCCGGCAACGCTCAGCGTTTTGCCGCTGAGCGTCGCGGTGATAGAACCCGACCCGCTGATCGTCGCCTGCATCGAGATATCGATCGGCACCGGTGCGATTCGACCTTTGAACGCTCTGGCGGCCTGCGCTCGAGCGGTCACAGACAGCGTCAAGGCGAGCAGCGCGACCAGACATGTCGCGTTCAGTTGTCTGCGCATGAGCGGCAATGATGCGTTCAGTTGGCTGCGCATGAGCGGCAATGATAATGCGTCCCGGCCGACGTCGTGTGCCATCGCGCCGACCGTGCACAACTGACTCGATCGGAATCAAACACCGTGCGGCTCGAGGCGGAAATGGCCCGCCAGCCCGGCCGGCCACCACGCCTGTCTAACTGCCTCCACGAGTTCGGTTTGCCGCCGGAGCGCGATCTGCGCGAGCGGTGCCGGGACGTCAGCACGCCTCTGGCGCATCTGTTGCACGTATGACCTTGTCATGCAACGACTTCGCGGACATTTTGATGAGCTCTCGCGCGAATGGCGCGAAGCCAGATATCGACACCCCAAGCTTTCGGTCGCCATCGCCGCAATTGCGTCCTTCGTTGCCGTCGCACCGGTGGTATTCGGTGCGTGGTTTCTCGTCTCCTTGTTCTCGGGGCTGCCTGACGTCGCTGCTATCCAGCGGATCGGCGAGATGGATCAGGCGACGGCGGTGTACGACGATGCAGACCAACTCGCGTTCACGATTTACAAGGAGCAGCGGATCGACGTGCCGTTGACGAAGGTGTCGCCGCACGTCGTATCGGCACTGACCGCGATCGAGGATCAGCGGTTCTACGACCATCGGGGCATCGATGTCGTCCGCATTGCGTCAGCGGCGCTTGCAAACCTCCGTCATCGTCGAGCCGTACAGGGCGCCAGCACGCTGACACAGCAGCTCGCGCGCCAGTCTTTCCTCACGCCCGACAAGACGCTCCGGCGCAAGGTGCAGGAGGTCATCCTGGCTTCGAGAATCGAGCAGCTGTATACGAAGCAGCAGATTCTCGAACTCTACCTGAACAAGGTGTACTTCGGTGACGGCCTATATGGTATCGAGGCAGCTGCGCGCGGCTACCTCGACAAACACGCGTCGGACGTCGACATCACCGAAGCAGCACTGCTGGCGGGTCTCGTCAAGTCGCCGTCCTCCTATGCGCCCACGGTGAGCATGACCCGGGCAATCGCCCGCCGCAATCGTGTACTGCAGGCGATGCTCGAGGCCGGCGCGATCGACCGGGCGACGTTGAAGAATGCACTGGCGGCGAAGATCACGCTGCGCGACGGATTCCACGCCGACGAGCCACAGGGACAGTACTTCAAGGAGCAGGTTCGCCTCGAGCTGGTGCAGCGGTTCGGCTGGCAGCGCGTGTATCAGGGTGGTCTTCGCGTGTTCTCAACCGTCAACATGCCGCTCCAGATCGCCGCAGAGTCTGCCGTGGCCGATTCGCTGAAGGCCCTCGAGCAGCGCCGCGCCGCGCTCGCACGTCGTGCCGTCGTGAGAAACGGGAACGCTCAACAGCCGGCTGACGACGAAGGGCTTCAGGCGGCGCTGCTGGCAATGGATCCGCACACCGGTCACATCCGCGCGATGGTTGGCGGTCGCAATTTCGAAGAGAGCCATTTCAATCGCGCCGTGCAGGCGCACCGCCAGCCTGGATCCGCCTTCAAACCATTCGTGTATGCAACGGCTCTCGAGCAAGGCTATAGCCCCGCAACCGTCATCGATCACCTTGACGATCCGATCGCAACGCCGAAGGGCGGCTGGATGCCGGAAGACGAGCACTCCGGCGCTCCGTCGATGACACTGCGCATGGCGCTTCGGACGTCGAGCAATCGCGCGGCTGTGCAGCTGCTCCAGCAGGTCGGCCTCGGGCGCACGGTCGAATACGTCAAGCACCTCGGAATCGGCGACGTGCCCGCCGTCCCATCGCTTGCGCTCGGTGCGGGCGAGGTCACGGTTCAGTCGATGACGGCCGCGTACGCTGCCTTCGCGAACGAAGGCCTCGTGCCCAAGCCGGTTCTCATTCGCCGTGTCGAAGATCGCGATGGGCGTGTGCTGTATCGAGCACAGGATTCCTCCAGGCGTGCGATCAAGGAAACGACGGCGTTTCTCATGTCGACGATGATGGCCGACGTGATCAACGCGGGCACCGGCTGGCGCGCGCGACAGCTGGGGTTCATGCTGCCGGCCGCAGGGAAGACCGGCACCACGAACGATTTTCACGACGCCTGGTTCGTCGGCTTCACGCCCAACATCGTCACCGGCGTCTGGGTCGGTTTCGATCAGCCACGCACGATTCTGCCGAACGGCTTTGCGGCCGACATCGCGGTGCCGTTGTGGGCGAGCTTCATGAAGGTTGCGACACGCGACGACAAACCGGAATGGCTGTCGCCGCCATCAGGCCTGACCACGGCGACGGTCTGCCGGATTTCCGGAAAGCTAGCGACCGATTCGTGCCGCGACGTTCCGACGCCTGCGGCGGACGGATCGATCGAACGCAAGTCGATGGTCTACACCGAGTATTTCGTTCGGGGTACTGAGCCAACGACCTCCTGCGACGTGCACACGTCAACGAGCCTGCTGACGAGAATTGCCGCTGTCCCCGCCGGAGAGGATCGTCCGGCAGCGCACATTGAATCGGTCGGTACGCCGGCATCGACCCCCGTAGCCTCGGCGGTTAGCGCGCCGCCGCCCAGCGTCGACGAGCCGCCTCAGGCGCCGGCGGCGAAGAAGCGCGGTTTCTGGTCGCGCCTCTTTGGAATCGGTAAAGAGCGCGAGTCGAAATCGCCGGACGCATCGCCGCCCAAGAAGAAGACAGGCGGTTAGTTTGGTCCTTCGTGCTTGGGCCTGGGTGCTTGGTCCGTCCTTGGTCCAGCGTCCGTCCATGGGTCCCACGTCCGTCCCTGAGTCCCCAGTCCGTCGCTGAGTCCCGAGCCCGTCCGCAGTTGAGTCCTGATGCTCAATTCTCAATGGACCTGATCCATTTGATCTTGGACCAACAGACGGACTACGGACCAGGGAAGGACCGCGGACCAGGGACGGACCACGGACCTGGGACGGACCACGGACCACGGACGGACCAAGCACGAAGCACCAGGCACCAAGGACCAGTTAGCGGCACGCATGCAGTGATACGATCCGTCTCGGGATGCCATTTCGGGATGTGGTCGGCCACCGTCGATTGATCGATCTGCTCGTCCGATCGATTCGCCACGATTCCCTTCCTCCGAGCCTGCTCTTCACCGGACGCGAAGGTTCAGGAACCCGCGAAACGGCGCTGGCCGTTGCGCAGGCGCTCAACTGCCTGTCGCCGGAGCGCGAAAGCACGTCGGATGCGTGCGGGCAGTGCGGCGCGTGTGCCCGGATCGCGCGAGGCATTCATCCGGACGTTCTTTTCGTCGAGCCCGGCGACACGGGAGCGATCAAGATCGAGCAGGTGCGCGAGGTGGTGGAGCGAACGGCGTACCGGCCGTTCGAAGGCCGGCGGCGCGTGGTAATCGTCGATCAGGCCGAGACCATGACGCCGCAGACGCAGAACGCGTTGCTCAAGACGCTCGAGGAACCGCCATCGTCGTCCGTCTTCATTCTGATCACGGCGCTGCCGGACCAACTGCTGGCGACGGTCCGATCGCGATTGATCCGGTTGTCGTTCGCGGACATCGGCCAAGTGGAGATGGACAGGGAGTCGCGTGACGTCGCCGAGCGTGTGCTCGCGCAGGCCGCGGCCAACGGCGATCGGGGACGCAGGCTCGAGGCCGCGAAGGATCTGCTCGTCAACACCGGCGCCGGCGGCGGTCGAGACCGCGATCAGCTGGCTGCCCATCTGCGCGCGATGGCGGCGCTGCTGCGCGATATGGAAGTGCGGGCGACGGGCGCAGACGACCGCGTGCTCGCCCATCAGGACGCGCGGCCGGCGGTCGATCGCCTCGTCAAGGCCTATCGAGGCGAGCGGGGAATACGGGCCTTTGCGGCCGTCGACAAGGCCTTGGCGGCGCTCGAAGGCAACGCGGGCGTGAAAGTCGTCGCGGACTGGGTAGTATTACAGCTATGAGCGTTCCTGCCAGCTCGCCACTCGTCGCCGTGAAGCTGACGCCCGTCGGCCGGGCGCAGACGTTTCTCCCACCGGATGCGCCGCCGGACGCGTCGCCGCGGAATGGCGATCGTGTGGTCGTGCAGACCGATCAAGGTCCGGCTATCGGAACCGTGGTTCGACGGATCCCGCAACTCGATCAGAAGCGCGCCCCGGATCCCGATTCTCCGCAGCGCGTCGTTCGCCTGGCGACCCGGGACGACATCATCGCCCGGCTCAAGCATCAGCGGCGCGAACAGGAGGCCTTTCGCATCGGGCTCCTCAAGATCCGCGAACGCGGTCTGCCGATGAAACTCGCGCGGGTCGAACACGCATTCGACGGATCGAAACTGCTCTTCTACTTCACGGCGGATGGACGGGTCGATTTCCGCGACCTCGTGCGGGAGCTGGCCTCGGAATTCCGCATGCGGATCGAGCTGCGGCAGATTGGCGTTCGGGACGAAGCCAAGATGTACGGCGGCTACGGCACCTGCGGCCGCCCGCTCTGCTGTACGACGTTCCTGCAGTCGTTCGAGCCTATCTCGATCAAGATGGCGAAGCAGCAGGACTTGAGCCTGAACCCGTCCAAGTTATCAGGTCTGTGCGGCCGGTTGAAATGCTGCCTGCGATATGAGTTGCCGAACGCCAAGGGCGTCACGCACGGAGGCTGCGGCAGCGAAGGCGGCTGCGATAACCCGTCGGGCTGCGGCGCAGGCGGATGTAACAGCGGCAGCTGTGGAACGTGTAATTGCCACGGCTGACGGAAGAGCCCTCGAGATCAGCCACGAAATCGCGAATCACGAAACCTGACTGGGTTTGTCGTGTTTTCGCGTTTCCGTGACCCGTGACGCGTACGTGAAACGCCTCATGTCCAAGCCCCGCATCGCGATTACGGCCGGCGATCCGGCTGGAATCGGACCAGAGATCGCTGAACGCGCCGCAGGCGATCCGCGCGTGCTCGATGTATGCGAGCCTATCGTCTACGGACCGCCAGCGGGTGCTGTGTTCCCGCTCGGTGTGCTCAGTGCTGACGCCGGGAAGGCTGCATACGACGCGATCGTTCGGGCCGTCCATGATGCGCAGCACGGCGTCGTTGCCGGCATCGCCACGGCGCCGATCAACAAAGAAGCGTTTCGTCTCGCCGGCCTGCCGTGGAACGGCCACACCGATTTGCTGGCGCACCTCACCGGGTCGCGCGACGTGGCGATGCTCTTCTACTCCGAGACGCTGCGTGTCGTGCTGGCCACCATTCACATTCCGCTGGCGGACGTGTCACACGCGCTGACATCGGCATCGCTCGAGACGACGATCGGGTTGACCGCGTGTGAGCTGCCACGATTCGGTCTCGCCAAGCCGCGCATTGCCGTCGCGGGGCTGAATCCGCATGCCGGCGAGCATGGACTCTTCGGACGCGAAGAAGCGACTGTCATCGCGCCTGCGATCGCTGCGTGCCGTCAGCGGGGGATCGACGTCTCGGGTCCGTTCCCCGGCGATTCGGTGTTCGTCCGCGCTTGTCGTGGCGAATTCGACGTCGTCGTCGCCTGTTATCACGATCAGGGTTTGATTCCGATCAAGCTCGTGGCGACGCGCCAGGCGGTGAACGTCACGCTAGGGCTGCCCATCATTCGCACGTCGGTCGACCATGGCACGGCGTTCGACATTGCCGGGAAAGGCATGGCCGATCCGGAGAGCATGATCGCGGCGGTGTTGCTGGCGGCGCGATTGGCAACGAACCGCGGGCCTCACAGCCCCGCGCTCCCAACAGAGGGCGGCCCGTTCATTTTGCCGAACCATGGCTGAAAAGACCGAACGCGAGAAAGCTCGGTCGAACATCGCCGAAAACCGCAAGGCGTACCACGACTTCCATCTCCTGGAATCGTTCGAGGCCGGCATCGTGCTGCTCGGGACGGAGGTCAAAGCGATTCGCGAAGGCCGAGTGAACCTGCGCGACAGCTTCGCGCGCGTGGAAGACGGCGAGGTCTTCCTCTACAACGTCAACATCAGCCCGTACAGCCATCGCGGATACGCCGATCACGAGCCGCTGCGCAGACGCAAGCTTCTCCTGCACCGCGACGAGATCCGGAAGTTGATCGGCAAGACCGTCGAAAAGGGCATGACGCTGGTGCCCGTCCGTCTCTATTTCAAGAATGGTCGCGTGAAGGTGGCCGTCAGCCTTGCGAAGGGCAAGAAGGACTACGACAAGCGTGAAACCATCAGGCGCCGTGAAGCGGATCGGGAAACGCGAGCGGCCATCAAGTCGCGCCGCTGACATGAAGCGCGAGCCCCACGATACAATAAAGCCGCCGCATGAAAGTTCCGCTGCTCGACCTCCAGGCCCAATATCGTCCGATTCGTGACGAGATCCTCGCCGCGATGACCCGGGTCGCCGACAGTCAGCGGTTCATCATGGGTCCGGAGATTGAAGCGCTCGAGCGCGAGATGAGCCGATTGCTCGGCATCCGACATGCGATCTCGGTTTCGTCGGGTACAGATGCGCTGCTGTTGGCGCTCATGGCGCTCGGAATCACGACCGACGACGAGGTGGTGACGACGCCGCATTCGTTCTTCGCCACCGCAGGCGCCATCGTACGTCTCGGCGCGCGCCCGGTTCTGGTGGACATCGATCCGGTCACCTTCAACATCGACCCCGAGCGGATCGCCGACGCGGTCACGCCGCGCACGAAAGCCATCCTGCCGGTTCATCTCTTCGGGTTGAGCGCCGATCTCGATCCGATTCTCGACGTCGCGAATCGAACGGGCGTTCCCGTCGTCGAGGACGCCGCGCAGGCCATCGGCGCGACGTACAAGTCTCGCCCGGTTGGAGGCATCGGTTCGTACGGCTGCTTGTCGTTTTTCCCGAGCAAGAACCTTGGCGCCTTCGGTGATGCCGGATTGCTGACGACCAACGACGATGTGCTGGCGGATCGCGCGCGGTTGCTGCGCACGCACGGCATGAGGCCCAGGTACTACCATCACGCCGTTGGCGCCAATTTTCGGATGGATGCGATGCAGGCTGCCGTGCTGCGCGTCAAAGCGCCGCATCTGGCGGCGTGGACGGCAGCGCGCCGCGCGAACGCCGCCAGTTACCGGGCGTTGTTCAGCGCCGCCGGCCTGGACGGCGCAATCGGACTGCCCAATGAGCCGCCCGATCGGTTTCACATCTACAACCAGTTCGTCATCCGCGCGCGGGAGCGGGACGCGCTCAGGATGTACCTCGAGGAACACGGGATCGGGACGGAGATCTACTATCCAATCCCATTCCACCTGCAGCCGTGTTTCGCGAATCTGGGCTACACTGCCGGCGCGTTCCCGCACGCAGAGCGCGCAGCGCTCGAAAGCCTCGCGATTCCGATTTACGGCGAGTTGACCGCAGCGCAGCTGGAGACCGTCGTGTCGACGATCGCCGCGTTTGTCCAGCGCAACGTTGGAGTCGTGCAATGATCCACGATGCGCCGGCTGCGGCGTCTTCTTCGGTCGCCAGACCGCCAGGCCGGCGG
>JBKPDW010000203.1:0-9739 GCA_046728115.1 Acidobacteriota bacterium
GCCCAGATCGAAGTGACCCAGCCACGTGTCCAGGACGCTGTTGGCGTCGGTTAGAATCTTGACCGCCTGGCCGGGATCGCCGGTCTTCAGCGCGATCACCCCTTGAATTATTTTGCCGTAGCTCTGGGGTTCGGCGGGCACTTCCGAGGCGAGGCCGCTGGCCACCGTTCCTGCTCTGGCAGCCGCGCCCGCTTCAGCGAGAATTCGGCCAGCGAGAAATCGGATTGGCATGGCCGTGCTGTTCCGCAGGGCTTTTTCGGCAGCCGCGATGGCCGGGCCGTTTTGTCCGCGCATGAGGTTTGCGTATGCGACCGAAACGAATTTCATGGCTGCGCTGTCAGCGTTCTTCGCAGCCAGATTGGCAGCGGCGCCCTCCTCGAAAACCCGGACGGCATCCGTAAAACGACCGTCATACAATGCCAGGTCGCCAAGACCGGACGCAGAGAATGAGATCCCCACGGCATCGCTCGTTTGCATCTTCTGGTAGGTTTGGGTCGCCTCCTGGAACAATCCCTGCCCTAGTTGGCTGAGGGCCAGGACGAGCATCGAGTACGAGGTCGGTTCTTTGATAGCTCGAACCTCACGCTCCGCAGTTGCGAAGTCCCCTGCATAAGCCGCGAACAGAGCCAGATTGTTTCGGAACGACACACGATTCGGTAGGATTTGTACGGCCGGCCGCATTCCTTCCACCGCCGCGCGCATGTTTCGCAGTTTCGCCAAACATATCGCGCGTTGGTTGTGCGCGATCGCATCTGCCGGATACTTGGCGATTACATCGCCATATTCTTTAACGCATTGCGCCAAATCGCCTCTGATCCTGTAGTAACCGCCGCGACTGTGCAGACGCTCGCGCTCGGTCATTCCGTCAAGATAGCGGAGCGCCTCGCTCGAATACTTCTCGGCATCTTGTAACTTGCCGAGATTGCCGGACACGATTGCCAAGCCCTGGTAGCCGAGACCAAACTTGGGATCCAGCTCGATCGCCTTCAAATAGCTTTGTCGAGCCTCCTCATACTTGCTCTTGTTTTGCGCTTCGAGCGCCGCGGCGTAGTGAGTCGCTACTTCCAGCGAAGTAGTTGAGATACTCCGCATCGCGAGCAACTGAGCTGCTTCAGTCGTATTGTCCCCGAGAACTTTGCGAACTGTGATCACAAGTTTTGTCGCTGTGTCGATAACCTGGTCCTTATTAGAAGCACGACGGTTGCCAGCGGCAATAACCTTACCGGTAAGCGCTTGTATCGCCTTGACTGAGATTTCGTAGCCGTTACCTCGAGGCGTGATCGAGCCGGCGAAGACCACTTCCACGCCCTGCTTGACAGCGAGCTCGCGCGCCGCGAGATCGCTGAATTTATCGAGAGGCTGAAAGTTGAATGTGGAGCGGACCCTGTTGCGGTCGTAGGCACTGATGAAGCTCGCGCCTTCCAACGCGAGCTTAACCATTGGTTCCAACGCGCGATCGAACGCTGGATCGCCGGTACCGTTTTCGAAATCAGCAATCAGCACCGACACAGGATCGTGCTGCTTCGGCGGCGGCGGGGTCCGCGTGAAATACCATGTCGCAGTCACGAGCGCGATCACTCCCGCAGCCGCGCTGGCGATCAGCTTCTTGCTGTACCGCGGTGGAATCGGAATCGGGATCCCTTCGTCGTCGAGCAGCGCCAGCGCCGCGGCGATCTCCTCGCTCGTCTGAAAACGCTTGTCGGCTTCGGGCTCGAGACAGCGGGAGACGATCTGATCGACGTGCTCCGGCACCTCCGGCACGAGCGACTTGACCGGCGGCGGCGCCTGCTTCATCCGCGCCTGCAGCTCGACGATCGGGTTCCCCGCCTGCCCGCGGCGCTGTCCCGTGAGCAGGTCGTACAGAATCAATCCGAACGCGTATACGTCGGCTCGCTGATCGACAGGCTGCCCCTTCGCCTGCTCGGGCGCCATGTATTCGACGGTCCCGACCACGGCGCCGTACACTGTGGCATCGACGTTCGTGCTCGTTCCCCTCAGGTTGCGGACGATAGTGTCGGGGCCAGGCACCGCGCCAGCAGTGGGCGACCCGGTCGACCGCGCGATGCCGAAATCCATGATCATCGCTTCGTCGTCGGGGCCGATCATGATGTTCGCCGGCTTCAGATCGCGATGCACGACGCCGGCCTTGTGCGCTTCCACGAGCCCGCCCACGACCGAGCGCGCAATGCGCAACACGCGGGAGACCGGCAGCCTGCCGTCGCGCCGCTGCACAGTCGCCAGATCGGCACCATCGACGTACGGCATCGTGATGTACTTGATGCCGCCGATCTCGCCGAGATCGTGAATCCGGACGACGTTCTTGTGCGTCACCTGCCGCGCGAGCAGCAGCTCGCGCTTGAACCGCCGTTCGATCTCCGCCGCGGCGTGCGGATCCGCCATCACGTCGGGACGGATGACTTTGATGGCGACGGCGACGCCGAGCTCGGCATCCCAGGCCTGATAGACGGCGCCCATTCCGCCGATACCGAGGAGTTTGATGATGTGATAGCGATTGCCGAAGGCTTGACCGATTGCGAGAGGACCGGTATCTCCCTGCGGGCGAACAGGCGCCTCCCCAAACGTCGTGGCCGCATCGTCGGGAAGAGCCGTGTCTGCCTCTTTGGGTCGGTCGGGAGGTACGTGTGGGGAGAACGTCGGCCGGTCGTCTCGATTCCCTCTGACCTCCGGCAGGTAGGTCGCGGCCGCGCCATCGGAGGCCCGCGCTGGGGGTGGCGTTACAACGGTCGCACCGTCGTCCGCGTTGGCGGGGATGGGCACCACCGTCAATGCGTCATTTGGCGAAGGAGGCGGAGTGAGAACACCCGCAGCGACGCGTGACCCCAGCGGCGCAGAGCAGACACCGCAACGGGTCGACGCTGCCGAAACCTCGCTTCCGCAGCGCGGACAGGTCATCAGGGTCTTTTGACTGACAGTCTGACGGAGTACAGATGGTAGCACGTGGGGGGTCAAGGCCCCGAGAATCTTCACTTAAGCGAGGGTAATCAGCCGGTACAGTAGAGGTGGGCGGGGCGGCGGCGAAATGGTCGAAAAATCGGCTTTCCATGACGGCTACAAAGCATATGGAGCACGGCACAACCATCCGGCTTTACGATGCTGGCCGCGATTCGGCATCGTTACGCGCCTGCATCGTCGAACACCAGGACTTCCACCGCGGCCTGGAACCCTCGTGGCCCGAGGGTACCGCCATCGCCGACGACTACATGGCGTACCTCGAGACACAGTGCGCGGCACATGACGGATGCGTGGTGGTCGCGGAACGGGCCGAACAGATCGTGGGGTTCGTGTGCGTGGTGGCTTCGACCCGAGGTGAATCGCCGGACGATCCCGCCACGTTCGCCTGGATCCATGACCTGTTCGTGAAAGCGGGGCACCGCCGTCATGGGATTGCCACCGTGCTGATGAAGGAGGCCGAGTCGTTCGCGCGCGCCCACGGAGCGCGGTTGCTGCGACTGGGCGTGCTCGACCGCAACGAAGGCGCCCGCGCGTTCTATCGACGCCATGGCTTCCGCGACTACGTCCGCGTATTGGCCAAGGCGCTCGATTAGCGCGATGAATCAGTCGGCCGCGCCGACGAACAGTACGCGCATCACCGGCTGCGGGCCTGATAGGTGTGCGCGAAGTCGTTCCTGCCGTTGGTCACCGTGAAGCTGCCGTCCGCCCGCGCATCGACACGAATCCAGTTGCCTTTGCAGTCGGTCGAGGGTTCGACGTTGGCGATCATGTCGCTGACGGTGTTGTGCGCGGCATCACTGTCCAGCGCCAGGTGCGACTGCCAGAGGCCTTCGAGTCCGCTCACCTTCTGAATGCGGTCGTAGGCCGGAACTGCCATACCCTTGCGCGGACCGTTGTTGGCAATCACCACCTGCGGCTGAATAGCCCACAACAGTGCGGGCGCGCCGGATTGATCGTTGAAGAACCCATGATGCGTGGCCAGCAGGAGCGACACGCGTCCGAGCTTGTTCGTCGGGCAGGCCAGGTTCATCTCTTTGTCCCACGTGAGGTCGCCGACGTCGAGAAACGTGAAGGCGCGATGCGTGATCAAGACGCCGGCTGTCTGCGAATTCTCGGTGGTATTCGGATCCTTCACTTCGGCGTTCGCACAATAGGGATTGGCCGCACCGCCGCCGTTGATCGCCGTGCTCAGCACAGCGCCGTGCGATGCGACGACGTCGACACCAACACTGCCGAATGGAATGACGTCACCTGGCTTGACGATCGTCCGCCTGCCGGCGGCGATATCCAGGTATGCCTTGTAGCGATCCTCGATACCGCGGCCCTGTTGCCATTTCGGATCCATCTCACCGTGATCGAAGAACCGCTCGAAATGGGCGACAGCGTTCGCGGCCGGCGCCCCGCCGACGTGATCGCTGTCATAGTGCGTGGTGAAGAGATAGTTGATGCGCGTCAGGCCCGCGGCTCGCATGGCATCGGCAATGCGCTTCGAATCGCGCTCGGCCGCCGGACCGGGACTCCCGCTGTCGATCAGCATCGACTGTCCCGAGGGCGCGATGACGAGCGTCGCTCCGCCGCCTTCGACATCGACGACATAAATTCGCAGGGTGTCAGCAGGGCGCGCCTGAGCGAGACCCAACGCCGCAGCCAGGAGCCAGATGAATGACTTCATGACGCGCATAATAAACCCGTACAAGCCTCTTCCGACCCGTTATAGCGTTGCTCGGATCGGTGTAGCAGGCGGTGATGGCTGTCAGTCCTCGGTACCTCGTGCTGCGTGCTTGGTCCGTCCGCGAGTCCAGGGTCCGTAGTCCCGGTCGCCGCCCTTGGCGGCGTGATGCGCCGTCAAGACCCGGAACCGGGTGAAGCGAACGCTGCCGATCGGTTCTCCGAGGCCTCGCGCTCAAGGGCCTTGTGCGGACCGCGTTGGAACGAGCGTGATCGGTAGCAGCCGGTAAAACGCGCGCGAGGGCCGCTCAGCCGCGTCGATCCAGGCGGGTCACCGGGATCCGGCGAATCACCGCATTCTGCCTTGTTCATGCGGCATGCTGGTGGGATCCCATCGACACGGCCATCGACAGACGCGCCCGAGCGCCGCGTTTTTCCACGCTCGTTCCCCGCGGGCGGCAGAAGGCCCTCGAGTGCGAGGCGGCGAATCGCCAAGCGATGATTTGCCTCGGGCCAGGCGGCCCGCGCCTGAGTGCACGGGCGCCCGGCTTGCATGTGTCCATCCCATGGCAACCAAAGTCGAACAGGTAGTCGTTGTCACTGGCGCCTCGGCCGGTCTCGGTCGTGCCACGGTCCGGGCGTTCGCTCGCCGAGGAGCCGCCGTCGGGCTTCTGGCGCGCGGGCCGGACGGCCTCGACGCCGCGCGGCGCGACGTCGAAGCGCAAGGCGGTCGAGCCCTGAGCGTCCCCACCGACGTCGCCGATGCAGCCGCCGTCGAAGCAGCAGCCGACCGCGTCGAGCGCGAGCTTGGTCCGATCGACGTGTGGGTGAACAACGCGATGGTCGCGGTGTTCTCACCGGTCAGGGAAATGCAGGCAGACGAAATACGACGCGTGACCGAAGTCACATACCTCGGCGTGGTGTACGGAACTCTTGCCGCACTGAAACGGATGTTGCCTCGCAACCGGGGCACCATCGTTCAGGTCGGGTCTGCGCTTGCCTATCGGGGCATTCCGCTGCAGGCGGCGTATTGCGGCGCGAAGCACGCCATTCAAGGCTTTACCGAGGCTCTTCGATGCGAGTTGCTGCACGACGGGAGCCGCGTGCACGTGACGATGGTCCATCCGCCGGCCATGAACACGCCGCAGTTCGATTGGGTGAAGAGCCGATTGCCTCGGCAGCCGCAGCCGGTGCCGCCGATCTACCAGCCCGAAGTCGCGGCGGACGCGATCGTGTGGGCTGCCTCGCACCGGCGCCGCGAGCTCAGCGTTGGCGCGATGACGGCCCTGGCGATCTGGGGCAACGCGTTCGCGTCCGCTCTCGGAGATCGATACCTGGCGCGCACCGGATTCGATGCCCAACAAACCGATCGGCCCGCGGATGCGAATCGCCCGGATAATCTCTGGCAGCCCCTCCCCGGTGAGCACGGCGCGCACGGGCGCTTCGCGGATCGCAGTTCGTCGTCCAGCCCACAGACATGGGTCAACGAACGTCTACCTTTGCTCCTTGCGATCGTTGCCGGCGCAGGGCTGACATGGACTGTTCGCAAGTGGTTCGGGCGTTCCATAGCGTTTTCGGATCGGTGTAGCAGGCGGTGATGGCTGTCAGTCCTCGGTACCTGGTGCTTTGTTCGCGGTCCGTCCGCGAGTCCAGGGTCCCGAGTCGTGGTCCCGCGCCAGCGGCATGCCGCACGCAGGACCTGAACTCGGTGAAGCAGACGCGGCCGACGGCCTCTCCGCCCGCCTCGTACTCGAGGGCCTTGTGCGGACCGCGTTAGAACGAGCGTGATCGGTATCAGCCGGTAAAACGCGCGCGAGGGCCGCTCAGCCGCGTCGATCGAGGCGGGTCACCGGATCCGGCGAATCACCCCATTCTGACTTGTTCGTGCGGCATGCCAGTCGCATCCCATCGACGCGGCCATCGACAGACGCGCCCGAGCGCCGCGTTTTTCCACGCTCGTTCCCCGCGGGCGGCAGAAGGCGCTCGAGGGCGAGGCGGCGACGCTTTGTGTTGACCGCAGTGGGCGGGCGACCGACACGGGCTCCCAGACGGCCCAACGCCTAACGGTAACTCGCAGAACTGAATTACGCTGTACTTGAGACGCTCAGAACGTGCTGATCGCCCTGGTTGCTCCGGTGCCCTTTGTGGTGCGCTTTTCAGAACGAACGTTGCGAGAACGCGCGGTCGAGGGCGGCGGTGACGCGATCCCTGGAAAACTCGCGCTCGTCGCACAGGAACTGCCGGATGCCCGGCATGTCAGGCTCGTCGAATTTGATTTCGTACTGTTCCGTGGTGTCTGGTGAGAGATAGAGCTTGCGGATCGCGTCCACCTCGCCAGCCCCGTTTCGGATCTCGTCAGGCATGCGCTCGATCGATCCGAACTCTCGAACGAGTTTCAGGGCCTTTTTCGGCCCGATGCCTTTCACGCCGTCGTTGAAGTCGGTGCCGACGAGAATCGCCAGATCGACGAGCTGTTCGCGCGTGATGCCCAGTTCGCCAAGGAAGCGATCGCGCTCGATCAGCTCTGGAACGATCGGCCGCGCTACACCCTGGCTCGGAAGGAACTCCCGGCCGGAAATCGTCAGAAACCTGACGACGCGCGGCGCCCCGAACAGGAGCGAATCGTAGTCCTTGCTCGCGGCTGCCCAGACAGACCCGACGTCGGCCATGTGCGCGGCCTGCGCTTCAGCTTCGGACGGCGCCTGCACGACAGGAATGCCGAGCAGTCGCAGCAGCTCGCGCGCTTCGGCAATCATCTCCTTCGTCAGCCGCGACGTCATCGTCGCCTTCGAGTACGCGGCGGCAAGGTCGCCGGCTCGCAGCGCTTCGGCGTGCTCGCTCTCGTAGCGCTCCTTGATTTCCCGGCGCCGCGCGATCTCTTCGGTCTTCAGCGCCGGCGGTTTACCGTCGAACACGAACACCAGTTTCAGCGCATGATCGGCGATCAGCCGGGTCGTGCGATAGAAGAGCCCGGAGAGATGCGATGTGATGCGGCCCTTCGAATCTCGCAGCGGTGTCCCGTCGCGCAGGCGAATCAGCGCGAGAAACTGGTAGAGCTCGCCGGGACCGTCAACCGCCAGCAGCGCCCCGTGAAGCGCTTCGAGCGAGAGGGTTTGCTTGACGATGATCGGAGTGAGGAGGACGCCCACACGACAGATTGTGCCCGGTGCCGGGCCGGTCTGCCACGTTTCGCGTACTACTCGGACGAACTCTTAGCGGAACCGTGAGATTTCTCGCGCATTGTGGGCGGCGATCGCCGTGAACGCGGCGGCCATGCTGTAATTCATCACGATCGCGAGCGTACGGTGGTTTTCGCGGAGCTTCGACACGCACCAGAGGCTGACTGCCGTGAGGCCCACCTTCATCGCGGCGAACGCCGCGGGCTGATCAGAGAAGTGCGCCATCACCGAGTTCGTTTCTGAGCACCGCCCGGATCCGAGACAGTACTCGGATGTGGCAAGGTCCGCGCCGTGTGCCGCGATGGCGGCAGCGAGCGAGACACGGTAGGGAACATCTGCCTGCGCGCGCGCCGTTGACGCCCAGGCCGTGAGCAGAAGCACCATCACGATGATCTTCATGCACCCTCGCCGCGCGGAGTGTAGCACCGGATCGATGAAACGGTTTGCGAGTTTCAACGTCCTAGAGGTGTATTGTTGTCATTCAAGGAGCTGACTATGTTCTCATCCAAAGCTCATCCATCTCCGCGCGTACGTCGCGTGATCATGGCGGTCGCGACGCTGTTCGTCCTCTGCGGCGTCCTGCCGGCGCACGCTCAGGACGTGATGACCAAGGAGTCGGCGGCAGCGTTGAAGGCATCCTTCATCGCAGACCTCGACACGATGCAGCAGAAGTATCTCGGTCTTGCAGAAGCGTTTCCACCGGACAAATACACGTGGCGTCCGATGGACGGCGTGCGATCGGTCAGCGAAGTGCTGATGCTGGCGGCGATGGAAGGCTACAGCTTCATCCCGAATGCGTTCGGCGCCAAACCTGCCGACGTCGGCAGCCGCGAAGAGATGGCCAAGCTGCGCACGCTGTCAGACAAGGCGCAGGTGATCGACCACGTGAAGAAGGGTTTCGCGCACGCGAAGAAAGAACTCGAGGCGCTCGACGCGGCGACGTTGACCGGAAAGCGCAATGTGATGGGAGCGCCGCGTTCCGCCGCCGACATCGCGCTGTTCGTGGGCGGCGACCTGCACGAGCACCTTGGTCAGCTGATCGCGTACGCGCGCACCAACCACATCGTTCCGCCCTGGAGCAAGTAACGATCGCTATTTGCGGGTCGGGTTGGCAGGATCGCGGCTCCAATCCTGCCACGATCCGACGTACACGCGAGCCGGTACGCCGACCGATCGCGCCGCCCAGTACATCAGGCACGCCCGCATACCCACGGCGCAGTACGTGACCACTTCCTGGTTCGGCGCGACGCCGGCTTTTGCGAGCAGCGCGCGGATCTCCTCGGGCGACTTGAACTTCTGCGTGTGCTGATCGGCAAAGAGATTCTGCCAGAGAATCAACGTCGCGTTCGGCAGGTGGCCAGCATCCCATTCCCGCTGCGTCCTGACGTCGAGGATCTTCGTCCCCGGCGACTCCAGGAGATTCCGCACGTACGCCGCGTCGACGATCGTGTCCGGAGCCAGTCGCGCCGTGAGGGGACCCGTACCGGCCGCTGGCGCCGATGTTGATACCGCCCGTTTTTCCGATTTCCACAGTTCGATCCCGCCGTCCAGCCACGACACATCGTCGCCATGGCCAATCGACGCGAGCGCCATGTACACCCATCCGGTCGCCATCGGCGAATCGCCGTAGAGCACAACGTGGGTGTCGTCGGCGACACCGGCTTTCGTAAACGCGCGAACGAGAACATCGGTCGGCGCGAGACGGTGTCCATCCGCGCCCATTTGCACGGTGGCCATGTGATCCATCAACCGCGCGCCTGGAATGTGAGCGCGGCCGTAGTCGTCCGCTTCGCCCACGTAAATGATGCGGATTTGCGGATCGTTCAAATGCGCCTGGACCCACTCGGTGGAGACCCATGGTGAAACGGTCGCGGCGGCCGCCAGCGCCATCGTGAGCAGCATAAGCACCCCTTCCGAGC
>JBKPDW010000204.1:0-5602 GCA_046728115.1 Acidobacteriota bacterium
CGGTAAAGCGCCCGACATGTTGACTGCATCCCACAGCACTGATGGCAAGGTCGATCGGACGCGTCCAGTGTGCCCCTATCCTCAGGTCGCCCGGTACAACGGCACCGGCAGCATCGACGTCGCCGGCAATTTCGTGTGCACCGCGCCGTAGCGCGGCTACCGCACCACGCTCGCGCGTGCGCGCTCGACAGCAGTCATGGGACCGCCTGCACGTCGCGGGCGATGACGATCGCGGGAATCAATAGAGCGCTCGCTGCGACCAAGGTTCGGTTCAATCAAGCCGAATGTACCGCGCAGAGCGTGTCGGTCGTGACACGTCAGTGAACGTGCTGACACGCCTCGCCGTCGATGATCCGGACCAACAGAATCGTCATCGGCCCGGATCCATCGCCAGTACAAAACGTTGCTGACCGCCGAACCGGGCCAGGCGAACGGCAGTCGCATTGCTCCCTTCGACGCCATGAGCATCCCAACTCGATGGATCGTCGTCAGTCTTTTCGCCTGTGCCGCGATCGCGCCGTCTGCTGACGCCGGGCAGAGTCAGAAACCGGTTCCAGACAAAACCCTGTCGCCATATTTCTTCATCGACGACGGAGATCCCGACCTCGATCGTCTGCCGCTGAAGGACACTCGCGTTGATGTCGCGATCGCCGGCGTGATCGCCGACGTCACGGTCAGGCAGGTGTACGAAAATCGAGGATCGCGCCCACTTCATGCGCGCTACGTGTTTCCCGCGTCGACGCGCGCCGCCGTCTACGGGATGACCATGACGGTAGGGGATGTCCGCATCGTTGCCACGATCAAGGAGCGCGACACAGCGAAACGCGAGTTCGAAGACGCGAAGCGAGTAGGGAAAAGCGCATCGCTGCTGGAAGAGAGCCGTCCCAACGTCTTCACGATGAACGTCGCCAACGTGCTGCCTGGCGACACGATCTCGGTCGAGCTGAAATACACGGAGTTGCTCGTGCCCACCGACGGCGCGTACGAGTTCGTCTATCCGACGGTGGTCGGGCCGCGGTACTCGGCCAAAGGGGAGAACAAGGCAGCGCCAGGAGATGAATTGGTCAGGAGCCCGTACACTCACGAAGGCGAGGCCCCGCGCAGCGAGTTGCGCCTCGCGGGCGTGGTGTCGGCCGGCATGCCGATTCAGGATCTCGCATCGCCATCCCATCGGCTCGTGTCGCGCTTCAGCGGTCAGGGGCGCGCTGAGATCGCGCTCGCCGACTCCGAACGGCTTTCCGGCAACCGTGACTTCATTCTTCGGTATCGATTGGCCGGCCGCGAAATCGGCTCAGGCCTTCTGCTGTATCAGGGCGTCAATGAAAACTTCTTTCTGTTGATGGCGCAGCCGCCGCAAGAGATAGCGCCCGGCGATGTGCCCCCGCGCGAGTACATCTTCGTGATCGACGTGTCGGGATCGATGAATGGCTTCCCGCTGGACACCGCCAAGACGCTGATGGGCGACCTGGTAGATGTGCTTCGACCGTCCGACGCCTTCAACATCGTCGTTTTCGCGGACGGCACCGAAACGCTTTCGTCAGCGTCCGTTCCGGCGACTCGCGCCAATCTCGCGCGCGCCATTCAGTTCATCGGACCGAAAAAGGGCAGCGGCGGCACGCGGCTTCGGGCCGCGCTCGAAAGGGCGATGGCCATCCGGCGGCAACCCGAGATGTCGCGCAGCGTGGTCGTCTTGACCGATGGTTACATCGAAGCGGAAGCCGATGTGTTCGACTACGTCCGCAATCAGCTTCACGAGGCGAACTTTTTCGCGTTCGGCATCGGCGGCAGCGTGAACAGGTATCTCATCGAGGGCATTGCGCACGCGGGACTGGGGGAGCCGTTCGTCGTGACGGGCCCCGGCGAAGCAACAGAGGCCGCCACGCGGTTCCGACACTACATTGACTCGCCAGTGCTGACCGGCATCGACGTGAAGTTTTCGGGATTCGACGCGTACGATGTGGAGCCACGGGAAATTCCGGATCTGTTCGCGAGCCGTCCGATCGTCGTATTCGGAAAATATCGCGGCAACGCGAGCGGATCGATCGAAATTTCCGGAACGACCGGCCGTCAGCCGTACGCAACGTCGATTGCGATCGCGTCAGAGAATCTGAGCGCGAGGCACGGCGCCCTTCGGCATCTGTGGGCGCGAACCCGCATCGCCAACCTGTCCGACTTCGGTCCCGGCGCGCCAGGCGATGAACGAGTGGCGGAGATCACGACGCTGGGGCTTACCTATGGGCTGCTGACCCGATATACCTCGTTCGTCGCGGTTCATGAGATCGTGCGGCGCGGCGCAGGCGATGCGGTCGATGTCGATCAGCCGCTGCCGCTTCCACAGGGCGTGTCCGACAGCGCGGTCGGTGTGACGCGCGGCGCTGAACCCGAGCTGATCTGGGTATCCGCGATAGTGCTCGCGTTGTTTGGCTGCGCCACCAGGCTCCGCGCGAAGCGGCGTTTGGGAGCCGGCGCGTGAAGGGCAAGGTGCTGGTGCTCACCGTCGCCGTGCTGGCTATGTGGGGCCTGAAGCGCTACTACGCCGACGCAGGCGCTGACGATCTGCACTGGATACTGGCGCCGACAGCGAGCGTGGTGAGTGTCGGGACAGGCACGGCTTTCATCGTAGTGCCTGGCGAAGGATACATGTCGCGCCAACGTCGGTTTCTGATCGAGAAGTCGTGCGCCGGGATCAACTTCATGATCGCCGCGTTCGGCATGATGATGTTTACCCTCCGTGCCCGCATCCGATCCTGTTTGTCTGGCATCGGACTGCTGGCGACGACGCTGGTCGCAAGCTACGCGGCGGCTGTGATCGTCAACGCGGCGCGGATTGCGATTGCCATATGGCTAGCCGCTCAGCCGCTGGCGCCGTCTATGCCGGCCGCAGCGCAGCTCCATCGCATGGAAGGGATCGCCGTGTACTTCAGTGGTCTGGTGGCGCTCTACGAACTCGTGATGCGATTCGACCGCGGCCAGGTGATGGCCTCGCATAGACCAAGGACGACGCCATGAGACGTTCACTCGCGCAGGCGTTCCAGCGCCTGGCGACACCTCTTGTGTGCTACTACCTCGTCACGCTCGGCTTGCCGATTGCGAACGGCGCCGCGCGGGACGGCGGAGAATTCGCCAAGCATGCGCTGGTTGTGCTGATCCTCCCCTCGCTTCTCATCGTGCTCGTGCGGGCCGCGTACGAAATCGGCGCCCGCGCGGGGAAAGTGACACATCGGTGAAGAGAAGGGAGTTCGTGTCAGCCTCGCGCCTGTGCGACGGTGAGAGCGATTGTCAACCCGATCATGATACCGACCGTGAGCCACGACACGACGTTGTACCACCGCGAGTTGATGTGATCGCCCATCAACTCGCGGTCGTTGATCAGCAGCAACACGAAAATCAGCACGAACGGGAGCAGGATGCCGTTCACCACCTGCGACAGCACCATTACGCGCAGCAGCGGCAGACGCGGCACCAGTACCACCGCGGCGCCGAAGATAATGAGCGCGGTGTAGAGCCAGTAGAACGCCGGCGCTTCTTCAAAGCGCTTGTCCAGTCCCGATTCGAGGCCCAGCCCCTCGCACACGGCGTACGCCGTCGAGATCGGCAGGATGGACGCGGCGAACAGGGACGCATTGAACAGGCCCGCTGCGAACAGCAGGTAGGCCCATTCGCCCGCAAGCGGACGCAGCGCCTCGGCGGCCTGCGCCCCCGTTTCGATGTCGTACTTGCCGGTGGAATGCAGCGTCGCCGCACAAGCGACGACGATGAACCACGCCACGACCGCCGCGAAGATGCAGCCAATCACCACGTCGAGCCGCGAGGCGCGGTACTGCTTGATGGTGATGCCTTTCTCGACGATCGAGGCCTGGAGGTAGAACTGCATCCACGGTGCAATCGTGGTCCCCGTGAGCCCGATGATCATCGAGAGATACCCGTAGTTCCGGAAGCCCGCGCTCTCGGGACGGGTGACCGTCGAGAGCGCCGCGGCCTTCCAGTCGGGATGGGCCAGGACACCTGAGACGATGTAGGCGACGTAGAACGCGGACGCAGACAGGAAGACCTTTTCGACGACCCCGTAGTTGCCGTGGACGACGATCGCCCACACGATCAGCGCCGACAACGGGACGACGATGTATTTCGGGATTCCGAACAACCCGAAGCTGCTCGCGACCCCTGCGAATTCGCTGATGATGTTGCCGAAATTGGTCACGACGAGCGCCAGCATCAGCAGAAAAGTGACGCGCAGCCCGAATTCCTCGCGAATGAGATCGCTCAGGCCCTTGCCGGTGACCGCTCCCATCCGCGACGACATCTCCTGGATGATGACGAGGGCGACCGTGATCGGGATCATCGTCCACAGCAGCGTGTACCCGAACTGCGCGCCCGCAACGGAATAGGTCGCGATGCCGCCCGCGTCGTTGTCGACGTTGGCCGTGATGAATCCCGGGCCGACCGCCGCCAGGACGAGCATCAGCCGTACCCGCCAGTGCCGCGGGAGCAGTTTCATCACCGCGTCATCCCTGGCGCAGCATCGCGATCACGTCGTCAGCCGTGATGATGCCCGCCAGGCGGCCGTGTTCATCGATGACGGCGAGTGTGATCAGGTTGTATTTGTCGAAGAGGGCGGCGACTTCGTCCTCCGGCGTATCGGGCGCGCAGGTCACGGACGGCTCGCTTATCTCCGACAACCGCGCCGTTGGAGAGGACGTTGCGATCTTCACCAGCGACACGGCGCCCGCGAGCTGTTGATTCGCGCCCGTGAGGTAGATCGTCGCCAGCGCCTCGCGGCTGCCTTCGAATCGTTTCAGGGCTTCGATGGCATCGTCCACTGCGCCCGTATCGGGCACGGCGATGTATTCAGTCGTCATTCGTCCGGCCGCGGTGCGCTTGCCGAATTCGAGGAGCTGCGTCACTTCCAGGCGCTCCTCGGGTGCCATCTCGTTGAGAATCTGGCCCGACTGCTCCTCCGGGAGTTCGCCAAGGAGGTCCGCGGCCGCGTCCGGATCCATTTCCTCGACGATGTCTGCTGCGCGGTCCTTGTCGAGCGATTCCACGATGGCGACCTGCACGTCGCGATCGAGCTCTTCCAGCGTTTCGGCCGCGACTTCTTCGTCGATCGTCTCGAATACCGCTTCGCGCTCGGCTGGCGGCAGATCCTCCACGATGTCGGCGATGTCGGCCGGGTGCAGCTTCGCGAGGCCTCTGTACGCGATTTTCAGCTTGACGCGCCGGGCGGGATCGACCTCGATGAGATCGACGAACTCCCAGGGAATCACGCGGGGTGGAATTCTCTCGAGGAGCGCCCTCAACGTGAACGCCGGCACGAGCCCTTTCGAGAGCCGCCGGATGGCGCCGCGAGCGCCGACATCCACCGACACGACGTCGAGGATGAGATGGCTGTTGACCGGCGTGGACTCGATGTCGACGTCGTTGACGCGAACCACCTTGCGGCCGTGGACGTCGATGATCTGCTGATCGAGGAGATCGCGCTTCAGGAGCAGCACACCGTCCGACGGCGCGTATTTTTCCCACGATGCGCTGTCAGTGAAGGTGCGAACCACCACGCCAGCCGACCGGACCGTGTCGAGCGGTATTACACGTTCGCCTTGGC
>JBKPDW010000205.1:0-5607 GCA_046728115.1 Acidobacteriota bacterium
CCAGGTCGTGGAGGGGGTACTTGGCCAAGGTGGCGTGGAGCCGATTCTTGAGCTGGGTGCGTTGACGGACGAGCGCCATCCGCGTCCGCGGCAGCTCGCGCTGGTCCCGCAACTCGCCGGGCGGAATCCACACCGTGGGCAACGTCCCTTTGCGTTGCAGCGTGTTGAGCCCGCGGGCGTCGAGCTTATCCGTCTTGTTGATCTGGCCCATCATCAGCTTCGCCTTGCGCGCGTGCACGAGTTGGGGGATACAGCCGGCCCCCTCGATCTCGTCGACGATCCAGTACCAGTTGCCGACCGTCTCCAGCGCGACCGGGGAGCCCGGCTCACAGCGCGCCAGAAACTGCTGGAGCGCTCCCCGCTCATGCGGGAGCCGTTGTTCGCGGACGAGCCGACCGTCCGGCCGAGCGACCCACGCCAGGGTGTAATGTTTGTGAGCATCGAACGCGATATATTCCATGTGCTGCGCCTCCTCTCACGGCTGACGCCGTCGAGTGTTGTCCAACGCCCACGGTAATCTCACCGTGGGCGGAGGCGCAGCGCTTTCATCCCATCAACGGGATTCGCCCGTCAGACGTGTTCGGCTTACTCAATGAATTCGACGCTGAACAAGCGTTCCGCCTGCCGTTCGAGGGGCTCGCCCTTGTCACTGCCTAGCTGCTTGAGCTCTCGGCGATCGCCCCCAGAGTCACTTTGGCAATTACCGGAGGTGGCGATCTCTCTCCGACCAGGGTAGAAGGCTGTCGGCCCCTGGCGCACCGGCGGTCAGCCACCCGGTGGTGCCAAACTACGAAGAGTCACGTGAAGCGTGGGTTGCCCGGCGGGATCCGCGCGGTCCACGAGTTCGTCGAGCTCCGAGCCGGGACCCTCCGTTCGCGGGGACAGCGATCACATGACGGCCGGGCCGGGCTGAGCATTGGTCTCCACGAACGCCACAAAACAACGCGTCGTAAATTAGCGCTTCTCGCGTAAGTGGCTTTGGCCTCTTTGGCTCCCGTTGGGAGCAACTTCCTGGGTAATTCCTGGGTAAAGTCTGGGCGTCACGGCGATGACGCTCTTAAATCGGTCCGAGTTCGTCAGTCGCCCTGTCTCGAGCCGGGCTCGGGGCTGTGGCCCGCCGATCCCGATGGTCCCGAGCGAGTCGGGCCAGGTTTTGGCGAGGGACCGGCCGATGCGTCGTTGCCGAGGTCGAGAAGTCGAGCTTCGCCGTCCGTTTTCGCCTTATTCCGAAGTCGCGCAAGCCGATCGCTCAGCATTTCAACATCGCGCAGCGTGATCATCTGTTCGATCTCTCTTCCGAAGAACAGATCCAGCGTCCAGCCCACCATCACTCTGAGCTTCTTGGCCAGCCCAGGAAGCTTCGCCAGGTAGACCGTCCGCCACAACCACCATGCGATGAACCCAGAAAACTTGACCCCGAACACCATGGCCACGCCAGTGTGGCGCCCGATGCTGGCCAAGAGTCCGATCGCTCTGTACCGAAACGGCTTAAGCGTACGACCGACAATGGCAGCCTCGATGTTTTTCGCAGCCGCCAAGCCTTGCCGCAAACCGTGCTGGGCCGTCGGCGGGCACAACGTGCCGGTTGTGACATCCGGTACTGCCGCGCAATCGCCAGCGGCCCACAGCCCACTGACACCGGGAACAGCAAGGTATTCGTTTACCCGAACGCGGCCCCGTTCTTTTTCGCATGGCAATGATGCGATCACCGCACTCGGTTTGACACCCGCCGTCCAGATCAAAGTCGAGGCCGGGATCGACGTACCGTCAGTCAACATGACGATCGAGCCGTCATAGCCCGAGACGCGCACACCCTTGATGACATCGACGTTCCGCTCGCGTAGCTTACGCTCTGCGTAGAGGCCCAGTTCCGCGCCTAATTCAGGGAGCAGAAAGCTGTCGGGATGGACGAGGACCACGCGAATGTCAGTTTCGGCCGTCGACGGATAATACCGTGCCGTCTCACGGATGAAATCGTTGACAGCGCCCGTCGTTTCGACGCCGGCAAAACCGCCGCCAGCAATGACGAAAGTCAGCAACGGGCGGCGAGCTGATGCGTCCTCTTGCAGCGCCGCCGTCTCCAGTAGTGCAACCATCGTGTTGTGGAGCAGGGCGGCGTCGCTGAGGGTCTTCATGGTTGCCGCCCAGTCACGCACGCCCGCCATATCGAAGAAGTTCGTTTCCGACCCGAACGTGAGCAGCAAATGGTCGAACCCGAACTCACGCCGGACATCGCGAATTCCCGCCACGCACGAAACCTTTCTCTCGCGCAGATCGATGGCGTCGACCTCGGCTTCGACGACCTTGACGTGACGAACAATGCGCCGGAGTGGACTCACAATATCGCTTGGCTGGAGATCTCCCGCCGCGACTTCGTGCAGCATCGGCGTGAACAAAATGAAGTTCTCGCGGCTGATCAGCACCACCTCTGCTTCGCCTCTACGCGCGAGGGTCTTGTCGAAGTACATTGCAGCATAGAGGCCTGCGAAGCCCCCGCCGGCAATCACGATCCTCGTCTTCATGTCTCCCCTCGCCGATCGCCCGCCACCGGACCGTGCTCGCTTGCTACGGTTCGCGCCCGTTCTTCGGTCACGGCGCTTGGGTCAAGCGCCGTGGTTGTTGTCATGCCAGATGTCCCGGGCGATCACGTGCCGCCGGTTGGGCGCCAGCGTACCTTCGATGATGACCCAATCTCCGGTTCGAAGCCCCCGATATGTCGACTGGTCGGTCTCCATGAGATCGATCATGATGCTGTCGCCGTGATCGCTCATCACGGCCATCGACGTCGACGACACCCACTGCACCGCGCCGACGATCCTCACCGGCGGCTGCGCCGGCACGGGCAGCGCCGTGGCCAGCACGCACGCGGCCGCCACCACCACGCCGACCGCCCGCCGTCGACCACGACGCTCGAGCATCACGGCGACGACCTGAGTACCGCCGTGCGCGGCACGCATTCGATCCCTGCCCACACCAGAGCGGGCACGCAATCGCCGCCCGCGGCGTGGTCGGCGATCACCGCGTGCTTCGCGGCGTCGTCGCATCAACGCGCCCTTCCGAATCTCGCGACACCGCCTCGTCACCCGCGATCGCCTCGAGGACCTTCTCACCCGCTGCGTCGACGATCAACAGCAGGACGTGCATGCGGTCGCCCAGGACGCGGGCGTTCTGTACGGTGATGACGGTTGGCAAAAACGAGATCGCATTCGCGAGCACGTCGTCGACGGCCGACTCCACCGCCCGGAGGAGCTGCACTTTGTCGGCGACATCGGTCAGATCGATCGACGTCGTAACTGCGACGACGTACGCCATAGCGGGTGAGATCAAAGCCGTGACGGCCAGCGCGGCGGTCGCGGCGATGAAGTGTCTTATGCCCCTCCACGACGTGCGGACTTGCATGCTCATCTGGTTCACCCCACTCCAGCCTTGGCGACAGTTACACCATTTCGCTGCATCGACGTTGCCAATCATCGACGGCATGAAAGACGGCCGAAAATGCGCCGCGGGACGGTCGCCGGTTGACGTATCCACATCGTTGTGCGATACCGCACACTGGTGTCGGGACATCCACGGGCCGCAGCTCAAGGAGTTCCCGCCACGTTGCCCGGCAGCAACTGCCCCGCTAAAATCCCGTGACGGGCTGAGCGTCCTGCGCGCAGTACGTGGGTCGGACGCGAGAACGCAGGGGAGGCGGGCGGAACGGTGACGGACAGTAGGGATTACAAAAACGCCGAAGAGGCACTTCGGGCGAGCGAAGAGCGCTTCCGTACCCTGGTGCAATTCTCCTTCGACGTCTACTGGGAAACCGACGAGCAGCATCGCTTCACCCGCCAGGAGTTTTCGGGCGAGCTCGCCGACGCGCCGGCGCGAAGCTCGGAGATCGGCAAGACGCGGTGGGAGGTGCCGTACCTCGAGCCCGACGAAGAGGCTTGGCGCGCGCACCGGGCCACGCTCGAGGCGCACCTGCCGTTCCGTGATTTCGAGCTCGCGCGCCCGACCCCCGACGGCGGCCGGCGTTACGTTTCCGTATCGGGCATGCCGGTGTTCGACGAGACGGGGCGATTCATCGGCTACCGCGGCGTCGGCCGGCACATCACCGATCGGAAGCGTTCGGAGCAGGCGCTCCGGCAAAGCGAGGCCCATCTCAGCGAGGCGCAGCGGCTGACGCACACCGGCAGCTGGGCGTACCACCCGCTCGCCCAGCGGATGACGTACTGGTCCGACGAGACGTACCGGATCTTCGGGCTCGATCCCCGGCGCGGCAGCCTCCCGTCCGCCGAGGAGCTGCGGCGACTGGTGCACCCCGAAGACCTGGAGCCGTTCGTGGAGGCGAACCGGAAGGCGCTCCGGGGCACGGACAACTTCGCGATCGAGTGCCGGCTCGTCCTGCGCGATGGTGTGGTGAAGCACGTCCAGACCATCGGGCATCCGGTCTTCGACGGCGCAGGGCGCGTCGTGGAATGGGTCGGCACCCTCGTCGACGTGACGGACCGCAGGCGCGCCGAGGAGGAGCATCGAGCGCACGTCTGGTTCCTCGAGTCCATGGACCGGATCAACCGCGCCATCCAGGGAACCCACGACCTGGAGAAGACGATGAGCGCCGTCCTCGACGCGGTGCTCGAGATCTTCGCCTGCGATCGCGCATGGCTGCTCTATCCATGCGACCCGGACACGGCATCCTGGCGAGTGGTAATGGAGCAGACGCGACCCGAGTTCCCCGGCGCCTTCGCGCTCGGAACCGATCTTCCGATCGATCGGGGAGTGGCCGCCGTGTTCGCCGCCGCGCGAGCGTCCGACGGCGTCCTGCTCTTCGGCCCGGGCCACGAGCTGAAGGCTTCGTCAGTGATCGAGCGCTTCACGATTCGCTCGCAGATGGCCATGGCGGTCCATCCCAAAGGCGATCAGCCGTACCTCTTCGGCGTGCACCAGTGCTCCCGTGCGCGGCGCTGGACCGCCGAGGAGGAGCGACTGTTCCGGGAGATCGGCCGCCGGCTCACCGACGCGCTGACGAGTCTGCTGATGTTCCGCAGCCTGCAGGAAAGCGAGCGCAGGCTCGAGGCGGCCCAGCGGATCGCGCACGTCGGCTGGTGGGAGCGGGACTTCATCACCAATCGCGTGTCGCTCTCCGAGGAAGTCCGGCGGATCTTCGGCGTGCAACCGGTCGAGCTGCCGCAATGGCAGCAGCGCTGGCTGAGCGTCATTCATCCGGACGATCGCGCGAAGGCGGCCGAGGCGGCGGCCGCGGCGGTGCGCGGCGGGCCACGGTACGACATCGAATACCGGGTGATCCGCCCCGACGGCACGGTCCGCATCGTTCACAGCCAGGGGGACGTGACCTGGGACGAGCTCGGGCGGCCGCTGCGGCAGTTCGGCGCGCTGCAAGACGTCACCGATCTCCGCCGCGCGGAGGAAGAGCTCCGCGTGAGCGAGGCGCGCTTCCGCACGTGGGCCGACCATGCGATGGACGCGTTCTTCCTGCACGATGAGGACCTGATCGTGATCGACGTGAACCGCCAGGCGTGCGAGAGCCTGGGCTATCGACGCGAGGAGCTGATCGGACGGCATCCGCGCGATTTCGACGCGGGCCTGGACGAGGGGTCCATCGCG
>JBKPDW010000206.1:0-31170 GCA_046728115.1 Acidobacteriota bacterium
CTACAAAGACGTCCAGGATTTCGAGTTCACCATCCAGGACGAAAAGCTGTACATGCTTCAGACACGCAGCGGGAAACGCACCGGATACGCAGCCGTTGTCATTGCCACCGATCTGGTGCAGGAAAAACTGGTCTCGCCGAAGGAAGCCATCCTGCTGGTCGATCCCGATGCCCTGGATCAGCTGCTTGCCCCCGGCTTCGATCCCGATGAATGGAAGAAGATTCCGGTCGCCACCAAGGGACTGCCGGCGTCGCCGGGAGCGGCCAGCGGTCAGGTGGTCTTCTCTGCGGACCATGCCGTCGAGTGGGCTACGCAGGGGAAGCCGGTCATCCTGGTCCGTCGAGAGACCGTACCCGACGACATTCACGGCATGTTCGTCTCCCAGGGCATCCTGACCGCCACCGGCGGCATGACGTCGCACGCGGCCGTCGTGGGACGTCAGATGGGGAAACCGTCGGTTGTCGGCGCCGGCGAGCTGGAGATCGATGAAGCACGCAAGCAGTTCAAGGTGAACGGGCAGGTGGTGAAAGAAGGGGACCACGTCTCGTTCAATGGCCTCACGGGCGAGGTCAAGATCGCGCAAGTTGCATCGAAGCCGAGTGAAATTCTGCAGGTGGTCAACGGCACGCTCTCGCGTTCGAAGTCCGACATCTATCGGCGGTTCGACAAGTTGCTCACCTGGGCCGACCAGTTCCGGCGCCTCGGCGTGTATGCGAATGCCGATCAGCCCGATCAGGCCGCGATCGCGTATGCGTTCGGGGCGGGAGGAATCGGCCTGTGCCGGACCGAACACATGTTCTTCGGCGAGGGCCGCATCCCCATCGTTCAGCGGATGATTCTTGCGGACAGCGAAGCCGAACGGCGTAAGGCCCTGGACGAGCTCCTGCCGCTGCAGCGCGACGATTTCTACGGCGTGTTCAAGGCGATGCGCGGCTATCCGGTGACCATTCGGACGATCGATCCGCCGCTGCACGAGTTCCTGCCGAAGCGCGAGGAGCTGATGGTCGAGGTCGCGCGGCTCGAGGCCGCAGGCAAGTCAGGCGCCGAGCTCGACGCGAAGCGCAAGCTGCTGCATCGCGTGGAACAGCTGCACGAGTTCAACCCGATGCTCGGTCACCGGGGCGTGCGTCTTGGGATTACTTATCCGGAAATCACCGAGATGCAGACGCGAGCGATCATCGAGGCTGCGTGTCGGCTGAACAAGGAGGGCATCAAGATCGTTCCCGAAATCATGATTCCCCTCGTCGGCCTGGTCAAAGAGCTCCAGGATCAGAAATCCATCGTCGATCGGGTTGCGGCGGAGACGATGAAGGAGCAGGGAATCAAGATCAAGTACCTCGTCGGCACGATGATCGAAGTCCCGCGCGGGTCGCTCGCGGCAGGTGAGATCGCCCGCCTGGCCGAATTCTTCTCGTTCGGCACCAACGACCTGACGCAGCTCACCTTCGGATACTCGCGGGACGACGCAGGCAAGTTCCTGAGGATCTATCAGGAGCGCAAAATCCTGGACAAAGATCCGTTCGCCTCGATCGATGTAGCGGGCGTCGGCGAGCTGGTGCGCATTGGCGTCGAACGCGGCCGCAAGACAAGGCCTTCACTCAAGATTGGCATCTGCGGCGAGCATGGTGGCGATCCCGCGTCGATTCACTTTTTCCACGACGCCGGCCTCGACTACGTCAGCGCCTCGCCATACCGGATGCCTGCGGCGAGGCTCGCCGCGGCGCAGGCGGCGCTCGCCGTCCGAGTGGGGGACTGAAGATGGCTATGGCTGATGACTGATGCCACCAACCCATTAGCCATCCAATGGTTTCCATCTACGTTCACCGCGACGGCAGGACCGAGAAAGTCACGAGCATCGACCGGACGTGGCTGAACCCGGCAGCCGGCGCCGTGGTGTGGGTCGATCTCGAATCGCCATCGATTCCGGAATCGCTGATCCTCAGCGACACGTTCGGCTTTCATCCGCTATCGGTCGAAGACGCCATGTCGGCGCGGCAGTACCCGAAAATCGAAGCGTACGACGGATATTTGTACGCAATTCTGCATGCGATTGCGTTTCAGCGTCGCGACAGCTCGTTTGTGACGCAGGACATCGATTTTTTTCTCGGACCGACGTATCTGGTAACGGTCCATCCCGGCAATTGCCCGTCGATCGGAGATTTGCGGCAGCAGGCGCCGCGCAATCCCAAAATGCTGGCCGAAGGCGCCATTTCGCTCTTCCACCGGCTCGTCGACTCGATGGTCGATCACTACCGTCCGGAGATGGCTCAGCTCGAAGATCGCCTCGACGACATGGAAAGGAAGATCTTCGAGGGTCCGGATCGGACCCTGGTGCGCCAGATCCTGGCGGAGAAGCGCCACGTCGCGGCGCTGCGGCGTATCGTGACGCCCCAACGCGACGTCGTCGCGCGCCTCGCGCGACGCGATTTCCCCGCGATCAGCACGGAGATGTCGTTCCGTTTCCGCGACGTCTACGACCATCTCGTACGCGTGGCCGACGACACGATCGCCTTCCAGGATCGAATCACCGGCATGCTGGACGCGCATTTGTCGAACGTGAGCAACCGGCTCAACGAGGTGATGAAAGTGCTCACGGTCGTCGCCACCATCTTCATGCCGCCGACGCTTTTGGCCGGCATCTACGGAATGAACGTGCCGCTGCCGAGCTTCCCCGGAGGCGATAGGGCCCAGTTCTGGTGGCTGGCTGGGATTTGCATCGGGATGATTGTGGTGATGCTGGCTGTGTTGCGACGGCGGCGCTGGATCTGAAACGGCCGCATGTCGAGTTTGTTCGCGGCTGATCGAATTCAAATCAATGGGGAAGATTAGTCGTCTGTCTTCCGATCTCGCCAATCAAATCGCCGCCGGCGAAGTGGTCGAGCGCCCCGCCTCGGTCGTGAAGGAGCTCGTCGAGAATGCGATCGACGCGGGCGCGCACCGGGTTGCCATCCACGTCGAGATGGGCGGCAAGAAGCAGGTGCGGGTCGAGGACGATGGCGAGGGGATGGAGCCCGAAGACGCACGGCTGGCCATCGAGCGACACGCAACCAGCAAGATTCGCCGTGCAGACGATCTCGCGGCCATCCTGACGCTCGGATTTCGCGGCGAAGCGCTCCCTTCGATCGCCTCCGTCTCGCATTTCCTGCTCCGGACACGCGCTCGCGGCCGCACGACCGGGACGGAGATTCGCGTGAACGGCGGCGCCGTCGCGTCGGTTGCGGAAACAGGCGCACCGGAGGGCACGCTCGTCGAAGTCAACGATCTCTTCTACAATCTGCCGGCGCGGCGCAAGTTTCTCAAGTCGGACGGCGCCGAATCGGCGCAGATATCGCGCGTCACGACGCAGCTTGCGCTGGCATATCCGGAAATCGGGTTCACGCTGACAAGCGCCGGACGAACAGTAATGCAATATCCTCCGTCGGGTTCGCCGCGCGACCGCCTGTATCAGATCTATGGCGACCGTCCTGATCTCGTGGAGGTGCGCAAAGAGGCCGGGGGAGTACGCGTGAGCGGATTTGTCGCAGCGCTGGCCGATCAGGGTCCGACGCGCGGGCCTCAAAACGTCTTCATCAATCGCCGGATCGTCAAGGACCGCACGATCGCTCACGCGATCATCGATTCGTACAGCCAGGCCTCCATCAAAGAGCGCAGTCCCGAGGTGCACCTGTTTCTCGAAATGCCTCCCGAGGCGGTCGATGTAAACGTGCACCCGACGAAGGCCGAGGTGCGGTTTCGCGAGCAGTCACTCATCCACGAGGTCGTGCGCCGCGCGCTGATGGATGCGCTCGGACAAAGCAGCGTGCCGCAGCTTCAGCTGAGGCCCGAGACGGCGCCGGCGCCAGGGCCGGTTGCGAGCGCATTGCCCGGCGTGCTTACGGGCGGGACATTTCCAAGCCGGTGGTGGCCCGTTCGCACCGGCCTGACGCCAGATCCGACAGGTCAGGAACCCGCGGCGTCTGGTTCGAGCCGGATCTCCGTCTCGTCGCCTGACATCAAACCGATGATCGCGCTCGGCCAGTTTCGCGACACGTTCATCATCGCCGTCGACGCCGACGGCATTGCAATCATCGATCAGCACGTCGCGCACGAGCGCGTGCTGTTCGAGCGCGTAATGGAGCGATTGACGGCGGGCGGCCTCGAATCGCAGCGGCTGCTGGTGCCGATGGTCATGGACCTGGCGCCCTCGGCGCATCAGGCGTTGACCAATCGCGCGGCCGAACTCGAGCGGCTCGGATTCGAGATCGAGCCTTTCGGCAGCACTTCGGTGAAGGTGACGGCTGTCCCGGCGCTGCTCGGAAGCGAGGACAACGCAAAAGCCTTGACCGCCCTCGCCGAGGACCTCGAGGGGCTTGACCGTGGCGCGCAGGTTCAGGACGCGCTGCAACGAATTGCGGCAACCACCGCGTGCCACGCCGCTGTGAAGGCCAATTACCCGCTGACGTACGAAAAGATGACCCATATTCTCGAGGAATTGCGCGCGACGGCGTATTCCACCATCTGTCCGCACGGCAGACCGGTCATGCTTCGCCTGACGCGCCGGGAAATCGAAAAGAATTTCGAACGGATATGAAGAAGTGTGCAGGGCAGGCACAACGCTCGAGGCAAGTAGGTCATGTGACGAAGGCCGGCAGGTGAAGGTCGCTTATTACGGTGGCCGCTTGGGACAGCTCATCGGTATGTGGCTGTTGCTCGTCGATTTGTTCACGGCTGGCCCGATGGGTCCAAATCCCCGTATTTTTGGCCTGGGTGTGATCATTTTTCTCGGTGGATGGGGCCTGACACGCTTGACACGCTGAGCTTAGGCTGTTACATTGATTTCGTGCGGTACTTCGCCGCACAACCAACGACCAATCAGCGCTTTCCAAGCGACAAAGGCCATCCTGCGTAAGGCGGGAGCGCAAAGCTGAACGCCCAGGGAGGCGGTTCAGCCGCCGAACTTGGAGTCTCGAATGAACGCACGTCGTATCGCTTTCGGCTGCTCACTCCTCGCGCTCGCCATCTCCAGTTTCACGCTCGGCGTGCTGCAGTCACGTCGAACAGACTCGGCGGCGCAGGCCAAGTACGACGCGAAGCTGGACGCGCTTCGGCAGGAAGTAGTGCAGACCGCGCTCAAACCGGACGTCAAACCGGCGGTCACGACAGGCACTCTCCCCGCCAAAGAAGAGGGCCTTTCAGCCGCAGGACGCGCGGGAATCGTCGCAGAAATCAAACGGGACTTGCAGCGCGAGATGGGTCTCCTGCCGGTCAATCTCCTTCGAGACCGCCGATCGAGCTTCGTGGAGCTCTATTCATACGACAATCTTGGCAAAACCAACTACGGTACGGCCGGCTACCTCGGTCGCGGCTACTTCGTCACAGTGAAACACGCCGTCGTCGCGCTGCCCGAAGAAGACGATCGACAACCGCGCACCATTACGTCCGTTAAAGTGATGTACCGCGGGAAAGAAGTCCCGGCGAAAGTCATCGACGTCGGCGACGCCGACGTCGAGGTGCACAGCGGCGACTGGGCGATCATCAAGACGCGCGAGCTGGAGCTGCCGCCGCTGCGCGTGGACACGGCCTTCCCGTACGACTTCGCCGATCCCATCTTCCGCCTCGGCAACGATTACTCGAAGGGAATCATCCTCTCGACCGGCTATGTCGGCCAGCGCACGTCCAACGGGCTCGTGACGTGTCTCACCGATGGGCATCCCGGTGTGTCGGGTGGGGGAATCCTCGATCAGCGCGGCGATTTGGTGGGCATCCCGATCGGTCGTATGCAGGGTGACTATCGCTTCTCCTTCATCCTCCCCATTCGCGGGGAGATGCTGCGGAAGGTGCCGGCCTACGAGCCGGCAGACCCCCCGCAGATTGCCATCGCCGCGCAGTAGCCCGCTGTCGGCGGACGCGGCGCTCGTTGCGATCAGACAGTCGCGCCGAAGCTCTTCACGCCGTCAGTCTCGTTGTCGTGGCACTCGAAGACCATCAGGAGCTTGGTAATCGATAACAGATCCTTGATGCGTTTCGTGGTGTTCAGCAGCTTCAACGACCCGCCATTCTTGTTCAACGTCGCGTAGGACTGCACGATCGCGCCGAGACCGGCGCTGTCCACGTAGGAAACGTCGGCGAGGTTCAGCAGGACTTTCTTGTGACCCTGCTGAACGAGACTGGCCATCTTGTCCTTGAGCACGACGTCTCCGCCGTCGCCCAGGGTGACCTTCCCCGACACGTCCACGATCGTGACATCGCCAACTGCGCGCTCCGTAACATGCATGTATCCCTCCCGTCGACCCCTCTGCCCTGTGTGGCTGCTTCACCGAACGAGTCGAGCCGCTCGAAGGGCGTCAGTATAATCCGTCATGCTCGGCGGCAGAACGATTTCAACAGTTTGAAGATGGCGCGGTGCCAGTGTCGTTCCTGACCACGGAGATTCGGATTTGGGCCGGAGCGAAGCCATGAGATGGATGCTCGTTACCGCCGCGCTTGCCGCGCAAACCTCGCAGCCGCCGCGCACACACGAATTGCCGCTCACGCCGGAGCACGTGCATTGGGGTTACTACGATGCGCGTGTTCCACCCGCGCTGCACCTGGCATCGGGCGATCGCGTTCGCATCGAGACGATGGTGGCCGGTGGCCTGCAGCGGCTGCGCCTGGCGGGCGCGACCGAGGCGGAAATTCCCGAATCGCTCAAGGCCGTGGAGCGGCAGGTCACGGAGCGCGGGCCGGGGGCGCATCCGATGAGCGGCCCCATCTTCGTCGATGGAGCCGAACCCGGCGACACGCTCGAAGTGCGAATAGTCGCGATCGAGTTTCTCCATGCGTTCGGCGTCAACGCGTTCAGCCCGAGTGGCGGCGTACTTCCGGAGGACTTTCCGTACGCGCAGCTGAAGCTCTTGCGCTGGCAGGCCGGCGCCGAGCGCGTCGAATTCAAGCCGGGCGTCTCGCTGCGGCTGGCGCCATTCTTCGGATCGATCGGTGTCGCGCCGCCGCCGCTGGTCGGCCGCATTTCGAGCCGGCCGCCGGGCTGGCACGGCGGCAACCTGGACAACAAGGATCTCGTTGCGGGATCGGTGCTGTACCTGCCAGTCCATGTTGCCGGTGCGCTGTTGTCGGTGGGCGACGGGCACGCCCTGCAGGGCGACGGCGAGGTGACCGGCACCGCGCTTGAAACGTCGCTTCGTGGAACGTTCGAACTGCGAGTGCGAAAAGGGCGGCGGCTACGCTGGCCGCGAGCGGAGACCCCGACCCATTACATCGCGATGGGGCTGGACGAAGACCTCGATGTAGCCGCGCGGCTGGCGACGCGGGAGATGGTCGAATTCCTGGTGGCCGAGAAGGGAATGTCGCGCGACGACGCCTACATGCTGTGCTCGCTCGCGGCCGACTTGCATGTAACGCAGGCCGTTGATGCGACCAAAGGCGTGCACGCGTCGATCCCGAAGTCGATTTTTCAATGATGGTGCTTCTTCTTCGTCTCCCACTCCTCGAGTCGTCTCTTGAGCTCCTCCTCGAACCCGCGATCGGTCGGCTCGTAGTACTTCCGTCCTTCGAGCGCCGGCGGCAGGCACGGCATGTCGGCCACGGCGTCGGCTTCGTCGTGCGCGTATTTGTAGCCTTTTCCGTAAGCCAGGTCCTTCATCAGCTTCGTCGGCGCATTCCGCAAATGAAGCGGCACGGGCTGCGCGACGTCATTGTGCGCATCCTGAGCGGCCTGGGTGTAGGCGACGTAGACGGCGTTGCTCTTTGGCGCCGTGGCGAGGTAGATCGCGGCCTGAGCCAGGGCCGTGTTGCCCTCCGGCATCCCGATGAAGTGGACGGCATCCTTGGCGGCAACCGCCACGGTCAGCGCGTGCGGGTCGGCGTTGCCGATGTCTTCCGAGGCGAAGCGGACGAGCCTGCGCGCGACGTAGAGCGGATCCTCGCCGGCTTCCAGCATTCGCGCCAGCCAGTACACCGATGCGTCCGGATCGCTGTTGCGCATTGATTTGTGGAGCGCGGAAATCAGGTTGTAGTGTTCCTCCCCCGATTTGTCGTAGAGCAGCGCGCGTCGCTGGATGGCCTGCTGGACGCGCTCGATGGTCACGTGCCGGACGCTGCCCGCCATCGGCGCCGCTGCGACGCTCAATTCGAGCAGGTTGAGCGCAACGCGCGCATCACCGTTGGCGTAGACGGCGATTGCCGGCAGCGCGCCCTCGTCCACCGTCACAGGTTCGTTGCCGACGCCGCGTTCGTGATCGGCGAGCGCTCGCTCGAGAATCCGTTCGACCTCGGAAGTGGTGAGCCCGCGCAGCACGAACACCTTGGATCGCGACAGCAGCGCGGCGTTCACCTCGAACGATGGGTTTTCGGTCGTCGCGCCCACGAGCACGATGTCGCCGGCCTCCACTCGGGGCAGAAACGCGTCCTGCTGGGCCTTGTTGAAGCGATGTATTTCGTCGATGAACACGATGGTGCGGCGGCCGGTTGTCCGGCGCAGACGCTCGGCGTCGCTCATCACCTCGCGGATTTCCTTGATGCCGGACATGACCGCGCTGAACGATACGAATCGCGCCTTGGTCATGTCCGCGATGATTCGCGCGAGAGTCGTCTTGCCGGTTCCCGGTGGTCCCCACAGGATGATCGACTGGAGCAGATCGCGCTCGATTGCCTGTCTGAGTGGCCTGCCCGGCGACAGCAGCTCTTCCTGGCCCACGAACTCGTCGAACGTGCGTGGACGCATCCGCTCCGCGAGCGGTGCCGGAGCGCGGGATTCGGACGGTGGTTCGTCGGGAAACAGACTGCTCATAGGCTGCGTTGGCGGCGCGCCTCATACAGGATGATCGCCGCCGCGACGGCGACGTTCAGTGATTCCACCGGCGCTTGCATCGGAATCATGACGCGGGCGTCGGCCTCCTCCACGATCGATGGGGTCAGGCCCCGCCCTTCGCCTCCGATCCATACCGCGAGCGGTCCCGTCAGGTCGATCTTGTACACAGACGTGCCCTCGCGGGGGGACGTGGCAATGATGCGACAGCCATGCGCTCTGGCCTCAGCGACCGCCGTGTCTGACTCGCTCCTGATGACGGGCAGACGCAGGCTGCTCCCCATCGATCCTCTCAGGGCCTTCCACCCGAACGGATCGGCGGATGCCCCCGCAGCGACCATACCGCTGGCGCCAGCAGCTTCGGCAACGCGCGCGACTGCACCAACGTTGCCCGGGTCCTGCACGTCGACGGCCACGATGACGAGCGGAGTTGTGGCGCTGGCGTACACGCGTGCAGGCGGATGCGCCGGCCGCGCCGCAAGTGCGACGATGCCCGTGGACGTGCGGACGGGACTGAGGGCATCCATGACCGAAGCGGATACGGTCGCCGGCTCCGTCCCGGCTCGCGTCAGCGCGGCGATGAGATCCCGTGTGTCCGGTTTGTCGCGTGCCGCAGGAGTGATCGCGGCATGTTCCACGGCGACGCCTGCCCGCAGCGCGTCGGCGATGAGGTGGACGCCATCGAGGAGCACGACGTCAGGCATCTCGCCGCGCGCGGCGGCACGGTAGCGCGCGACGAGCGGATTCTGGCGGCTCGTGATCGCCACGCCCGCAAGAATAGCACTGTGGTACGATTGGACCGCGACGATGAAAGATCGACTGATCAAGAAATTCGAAGAGGAGATCCAGGCTCTCACGCACGAACTGAAGCTCCAGTTGCCGCAGGAGATCAAGCGCGCGCGAGAGCTGGGCGACCTCCGGGAAAACGCCGAGTATCATGCGGCGAAAGAGCGCCAGCGGCTCGTCGAGGCGCGCATCGGCATGTTGCAGAAGCGCGTCGCCGAAATCGCGCTGATCAACATCGATCGCATTCCGAAAGACCGCGCGGGCTTCGGTTCGACGCTCCACGTGATCGAGGCGAATGGCGGGAAGCTCGTGTTCCAGCTGGTCATGCCCGAGGACGCCGATGCCGAAAAGGGCATGATCTCGACGACGTCGCCCATCGGCCGCGCCTTTCTCAACAAGGAGGAAGGCGACACCGTCAAGGTGACAACGCCGGGCGGCTCTCGAGAATTCGAAATCGTCAAGCTCCTGACGATTCACGACGAAGCCGCGGGATGAACGACCGCGAGGATCGTGTCGCGGCGTCGCCTGCACCCATAGAACCCTACCTTCCGCAACGCCGCACGGCGCTCGTGCTGACCGGTACCGGCACGGACGGCGCGTATCACGCCGGCGTTCTGCGAGCGCTCCAGGAAGCGGGCGTCAAAATCGACATCATCGGGGCGCGCGGGGTCGGTGTGGTCGGCGCACTCTTTGCCGCGATTGACGGACCGCAACGGCTATGGGACGAAAAAGGATTCTGGAGAGCGCCGCTCGTGCGATCGCTGTACGACTGGCGGCGCGTTCCCAAGATTGCCGTGTGGGCCCTGGCGATCTCGGTGGCGATCGTCGCTGTTCCACTTGCAGTCGCTGCCGCCGGGCTTGTCGTTTTTCCTGTCGATTTCGTTTTGAAGATGGTCGGCGCGAACGGCGCCGGTGGACTCCTGGGCGCGTATCTGCACGCCATGGAGTCGGCATTCTCGCCCGAAGTGCTGCCGACGTGGTTGCCGCGCCTCGTGCTCCTGGTCCTCGCTGCCGCCGCACTCGTCGCGTTGGCCAGCGGCTGGGGGAGCAGGCAGCCGACTCGCGGCAGGGTCTGGTGGCGGGCATTGGCTGCGCCACTATCAGCCGCGACGATCGTGGATCACTGCTGGAGCGTGATGTGGGATCTCGTTCGCGGTGCGGCGCAGCTGAAGGTGCCGCCACGCGCCGAGTTGGCGCGACGATACCTCGAGATGCTGAGCGAAAACCTGGGCCAGCCCGGTTTTCGCGAGCTGCTGATCGTCGTGCACGACGTGGACGCGCGTCGCGACTTGATATTTGCGCTGGTCGGCGACTCGAGGCGGCGGCAATTGATCCGGCGTGCGACCAGCGGGGCGGCCGACGCGCGGCGGGCCGAGGTCTTCGATCTTTCCGGGGTAACCCGCGATCACCTGACCGATGCCGTGGCCGCGGCCCTGGCCGTGCCGCTCGCGACGGAATGGCATCCCATCGCCTTTGCGTCGGACGGGTACTGGCGTGGTGAAACGCATCGATTGGGCGATCGGCCCGCTGGACTCATCAGGCTCGTGGACGAGCTGATAGATCTCGGCGCGGAGCAGATCGTCCTCGTATCAGCAGCTCCGCCGCCGTCAGGCCCCCACGCGCTCGCCGCCGCTCGCCTGGACGGGCGCGGCCGGTTGGGCGACTACCTCCGTTCGGCCGAGACGGCTATAGTCCACGATGCGACCACGACGACAGCGGGCGTTCGGATCTTCACGATCCAGCCGGTCCACAACCCGATCGGTCCATTCGATTTTGCTGGCGGCTACGACGATCGATCGCACCGCGGGCAGGGACTGTCGGAATTGATCAGCCAGGGATACGAAGATGCGTACCTTCAGTTCATCGATCCGGTCGTCGGCGCCAGCGGCGAACGGGTTTCGAGACGTACGATTGAAGTCAGAAGGTAGAAGCGAAGAGTGGCAGTAGCAGGGTAGAAGTCAGAAGTCAGAAGTTAGAAGCAGAACTGGGACATGTCTATGAAGGGTCCTGCCACCGAGTTGATTCATGCGGGGGAGCTCGATCGAGGCATGGCGGCGCCGCTCACGACGCCGATCTACGAGACGACGACCTTCGTCTTCGACAGCGCCGAGGAAGTTGTTGCGTACAACGAAGGGCGCTCGGCCAAGTATTTGTACTCGCGCTACACGAACCCGACGGTGATCAGCACTGAGCGGAAGCTGGCGGCGCTCGATCGCGCTGAGTCTGCGCTGCTGTTCTCGTCGGGCCAGGGCGCGACGACGACGATCCTGATGACGCACGCACAGGCCGGCGACGAGATCGTATGCAGCGCTGCGATCTACGGCGGCACCCTGCATCTGCTTCAGGACGTGCTGGCAAAGTTCGCCATCACGCCGCGGTTCGTGCCGCTCGAGGACTTCGCATTGCCGGACCGGCTCTTTTCCGATCGAACGCGCATGGTGTGGTTCGAATCGCCCATCAACCCCACGCTGCGTTGCGTCGACGTCAAGGCAATCGCCGACGCCTGCCGTGCGCGTGGTGTGATGTCGGTGATCGACAACACCTTCGCCAGCCCGGTCAATCAGCAGCCGCTCGCGCTCGGCGTGGATCTCGCGATGCAGAGCGTGACGAAATACCTCAACGGGCATAGCGACGTGACCGGCGGCGTCGTGACCGGCTCGACCGCGCTCGTCGCACCAATCGAGAAGGCGCGTCGGATGGTTGGCACCGTGATGGATCCCCAACCGGCCTACGCACTCGGACGGGGATTGAAAACGCTGCCGCTCCGCATCGCACGGCACAACGCCAACGCCGCGCAGGTTGCCGATTTTCTCGCCGGGGATCGGCGCGTCAGCTGCGTGTACTATCCGGGCCTCGCGTCGCACCCCGATCACGCCATCGCGAAACGGCAGATGAGCGGGTTCGGCGGAATGGTCTGCTTCGACCTGAACGGCAGATACGAGCGGGCCGCTCAGGTCTACGACCGCTTGAAGGTGATCAAACGCGCCGCCAGTCTCGGCGGCGTGGAAAGCCTGATCAGCATGCCCGTGCTGACCTCGCAGTGGGGACACACCGACGCACAGCTCCGCGAGGCCGGCGTCACTCGGGGGATGTTGCGGCTGTCGGTGGGGTTGGAGGATGTCTCGGACCTGATTGCGGATCTCGACCAGGCTCTAACGGAAAGTTGAGAGTTCGCTTTTGCCTTCCAACTTCTGACTTTTCCCGTCCTTGGGTTCGTGGGCCAGGAACTCCTGCGCGAGGTCGCGCAGGCGCGCACCGATCGCATCGCCGTTGAGATCGCCGAACTTCTCGCGGAAGGCGCGCATCGGGACGATCGCCTTGGCCATCGCACGATGACCGCCCGCGCTGCCGATGTCGGAGAAGAAGCGGCGCACGAACTCGCCGGCGTTCTTCGAGTAGCCGAGATTCCGCACCGATACGACCAACGAATCGCCCACGATGCCGCCGACGATGGTCCACTTGACGTCTTCGACCTGCAGGAAGAAATCCGCGACGTAGGGAATGAAATCCTCGCGAGGCGTCGCGCCGAGGAACGAACAGAACACCTGTTCGGCGAGCGTGCCGCCCCGGTACGCCTTGAGCACGTAATCCAGGCGCTCCAGCGTGATTTCGGCGCCCTCCATCTTGCGGATCAGAGCGGCATCGGCAAGAGGGTAGAGGTACGAGAACGCTTCCAGGTCCACGCGGTTCGTCTGCCGACTGAAGAAGAGCGTGTCCGATTTGATTGCGTACAGCATGGCCGTTGCGGTCCGCTCGGAGATGTTCACGTCGACTGCCCGCAGGTGCTCGGTGAGAATCGTGCACGTGGATCCGTAGTCGGTCCGGATGTCCTTGAAGACCGCAGTGTAACCAGGTTGCTCGGGGTGGTGGTCGATGACGAGATCCACGCGATCGAGCAGCCCGCCGAAGTAGTGCGGCTGGACGTCGACCATGGCCACGCGATCGTACTCCTTGATCGAATCCGGCGTGATGTGATCGACGTGAATATCGAGCAGGTTGACCATCCGAAGGTTTTCAGGCCGCGTGACGCCTTGAATGGCGCCGATGATGGCGGTGGTCTTGGTGCGGCGGAGGATGTTCCGCAGCGCGAGGCCGCTGGCCATCGCATCGGGGTCAGGATCGTTGTGCAGCATGATCAGCACGCGATCAGCGTCGCTGAAATAGCGCTGGTACTGCTGCACACGCGCGCGTGTGAGCGATCGGCTGACCTCCGTGAGCAGCGGGCCGCCGAAGAGCTCGGACATCGACAGATACGAGACATCGGGGAACTCGGCATGGAACTCCTCGACGCGCTTGCCGGCGAACTCGGTGCCGACGCCGAGGACGTACACGAGGGTGCCGCCCGCGTCCCGAACCGCATCGAGGATTTTCTTCGGATTCCGGCGGCCGTTGTCTTCGACGATGACGCAGGTGCTGGGACCCAGGTCGGCCTTGACCCACGTTTCAGTCCGGCGGGGATCCCCGATCGTAACGGTGACGTCCCGTTCGTGGAGGCGCCGCGCCAGCGGCCGGTTGTCGACGATGAATTCGACCTCGAAGCCGGGCAGCAGGATTTCGTCCAGCATCCTGATGACCAGTTCGTCCTGACAGACGGCAAGACACCGCATCAACGTACCAATCGACGATTATACGCCCGGTCGAGCTGGCGGTCGCCCCGCACGTGGCACAACGCCGCTCCGCATGTAACGACGCCGTCTGGCCCTCGGGATGTCGCCTCCGTGCCTGAACTGCCGCAGGTCACATGCTTTGACGCCGATGTCCGTGATGTTACAGTTCGCCCATGCGTCCGGCCATCGCGCTGCTGATGACGCTCGCATCGGCCATCCAGCAAGTGCCTGTCTACCGCGGGGCCGTGGACCTCGTCAACCTCGCAGTCATCGTCACCGCCAAGACAGGCGCGCTCGTCAGCGACCTGACGGCAGACGATTTCGACATCTACGAGGACGGCCGCAAGCAGACCATTCGTTATTTTGCGAGTGGACAGGAAGACGGCGCTGGCCCGGCGCTGCACCTCGGCCTCCTGCTCGACGTCAGCGAGAGCATGGGCGAGGATCTCGGCTTCACGAAGACCGCCGCGATCAAGTTTCTCAACACGCTGACCGATGCCGCCGACATCACGATTCTCGACTTCGACACCGAGGTGCGTGCCGCGCGCTTCAGCCAGCAGGAATTCGCGCGCGTCGTCGAGCGCATCCGTCAGAAGAAAGCCGCTGGATTCACCGCGCTCTACGACGCAGTCGGCGTGTACCTGCACGATGCCGGCGAACAGGATGGGCGCAAGATCATGCTGCTCTACACCGACGGCGGCGACACGCGAAGCGCGATCCCTCTTCACGAACTGATGGATCTGCTCAAGGCATCCGACGTCACCGTGTATCCCATTGGCGCACTCGAACACCAGTCCGCATCGGCGAGGAGCCAGCAGCGGATGATCCTGGAACGGATGGCCGAAGTAAGTGGTGGTCAGGCGTTCTTTCCGACGTCGGTCAAGGATCTCGATTCGATCTACGACAAGGTCGTCGCCCACATCCGGGCGCAGTACACGCTTGGGTATCTCTCGACCAACGACAAAGCCGACGGGACCTGGCGAAAGGTCGAGATTCGGCTGAATCGCAAGGATCTCCGGCCTCGCGCGAGGCAAGGATATTTTGCTGCGTATCGAAAGCCGTAACGCGGACCTGCGCAGAAGCAATCTCGCCGATGTGAGATGCTCCACATCGTGAAGCGGTCGATGCACCCACGCGGACCGCTGTTGGGCATTCTGGCCCGGAATCTGACTTTCCCTGACCGTTCCTCCCGCGGTGGAATGCCGGAGGCGGCGTGGCAGGGTGGAGATCGTCGAAAACTCCGGGAAAATGCTTAAAATGAGCGCCATCCCTGATGGAACACCTGCGAGCTGGCCGCTTCACCTGGCATGAGCCCTGACGCGGATCGCTGGCAGCGGATCGAAGCGCTCTGTCATGAGGCGCTTGCGCGCGATCCCGCCGAACGGCCGGTTTTTCTGGCCGCGGCATGCGCGGACGACAGCGGGCTGCGTCGCGAGGTGGAGGCGCTCGTTGCGAAGGAGTCTGCCGCCGATGGATTCCTGTCCACGCCGCTTGCCGCCACTGCTGCGGGTGCCATTGGCGCGAGCTCGAATTCTTCACTCATTGGTCGGACGGTAGGTTCCTACGAGATCCTGGCCGCGCTCGGTGCCGGCGGGATGGGGGAGGTCCATCGCGCGCGCGATTCCAGGCTGGGGCGCGACGTCGCGATCAAAGTCCTGCCGGCGGCGTTTGTCTCGGACCGAGAACGGCTCGCGCGGTTCGAGCGCGAAGCGCGGGTGCTGGCGGCGCTGAATCACCCGAACATCGCGGCGATTTACGGTGTTGAGATCGTCGACGGCGCGCGGGCGCTCGTGCTCGAGCTCGTGGAAGGCGACAGGCTGGCGGAGCGGATCGGGGGGAAGCGTTCGGGGCTAGAGCTGAGTCAGTCGCTCGCCATTGCGAGGCAAATCGTCGACGCGCTCGAAGCGGCCCACGAAAAGAGCATCGTCCAGCGCGATCTGAAGCCGGCCAACATCAAGATCACGCCGGCCGGCTTGGTCAAAGTCCTCGACTTTGGGCTTGCCACGGTGGTAGGGCACGGCTTCAGCCCTGCCGGCACTGCGGACGCGGTGCCCCACGACCCGCGGCTGTCGCGTTCACCGACGGTGACGGTCGGCGGCACGCGCGAGGGCGTGCTGCTGGGGACCGCGGCGTACATGAGCCCCGAGCAGGCGCGGGGGCAACCGGTCGACAAACGGGCGGACATCTGGGTGTTCGGGTGCGTGCTGTACGAGCTGCTGACGGGACGCACCGCGTTTGGCGGCGCGACAGTGTCCGATCACATTGCCGCGATTCTCGAACGCGAGCCGGACTGGAGCGCGTTGCCCGCGTCGGCGCCGGCCGCCATCCACCGTCTCCTGCGACGATGCCTGGAGAAGGATCCGAAGCGGCGGCTGCACGACATCGCCGACGCGCGATTCGAGATTGAGGAAGCGCACACTGCTTCGGAGCCGGTGCGGGCGACGTCGTGGAGGACCTCACCACGGTTCGCCTGGTCAGTCGGTCTGCTGGGTCTCACAGGATTGACTGCGCTCGCCGTTTGGACGGCCTGGACGCTCCGCGCGGCGCGGTTACCACCGGTGCGTGCCGTCACACGGTTCGTATTTCAGCCGCCTGCGTCTGCGCCGGAGGCCGGCGGATTCGACATCTCGCCAGACGGCAGTCAAATCGTGTACGCCGGAAGGGAAGACGGGACCACGCGTCTGTTCCTCCGTCGTGTCGATCAATTCGACGTTGTCCCTCTGGCTGGAACGGATGGTGCGTGGAGTCCGTTCTTTTCTGCCGACGGGGAATGGGTCGCCTTCTTTGCTGCCGGCAATGTCCAGAAAGTGAATGTCAGGGCCCCGGCGATGCCGATCGTGCTGTGCAGACAGGTCGATGCTGGCAATCTCTTCGGCGCATGGACCGAAGATGCGGTGCTCTTCACCGGCCGGAATCATGGAGTCCAGCGCGTGCCAGCCGAGGGCGGCGAGCCGCAACCGCTGACCAGACTCGACCAATCGACCCGCGAAATCGATCACCACACGCCCGATGTGCTTCCGGGCGGCGCGTTGCTCTTTGCAATTCATCAAGGCGAGGATCGATTCAGTATTGTCGTGGAGTCGCCATCGACGCATCAGCGAAAGGCGCTGATACCGTCCGGCTTCGCACCTCGGTATTTGCCCTCTGGTCACATCGCCTTCGCGCGCGGTAGCGCGATTCTCGCGGCCCCGTTCGATTTGACTCGGCTCGAAGTGACGGGTCCGCCGGTCACCCTGGTCGATCATGTCGCGACGAGCTCCCGAGACGGAGAAGGCCACTTTGCGCTCTCGAGAACCGGCACGCTGGTCTTCGAGCCGGAGCAGCCTATTGCCGGACGGAAACTTGCGTGGGTGGACCGGGCCGGGGGCGAAACGGCGCTGTCGATTACGGCTCGTGGCTTCAAAACGCCTCGCGTCTCGCCCAATGGAAAGATGCTGACGTTCGCGGTCAAAGATGGCGACCGCCACGATATCTGGACCTACGACATCGCATCCGACAATCTGACGCGCGTCACGAGCGAGGGCGATAACCAGGCGCCGCTGTGGACGCCTGACGGGCAGCGACTGAGTTACTCGTCCATCCGGGACGATGGGCCGCATCTGATATGGCAGCCGGCCGACGGGAGTGGAGAGCCCGAGTCGCTGCTCAGCAGCCGCAACCTTCTGTGGCCTGACTCATGGACCGCTGACAGTCGAACCCTCTTGTATATGGAGCAACCGCCGACTGACGAGCCGCGGATCTTCGTCCTTCGACTCGACGAAGGCCGCCGCACGCAGCCGCTGGTCCAAGGAGACGGTCGTCATCCCAGTCTGTCGCCCGACGGGCATTGGGTCGCCTTCGGATCAAGTGGTGTTGCAGGAGCGACGGGAGGAATGCAGGTTTACGTGATGCCATTCCCGGGGTTGAGGTCGCGCCAGCAGGTGACGGTTGATGGCGGCCGTGAAGTCAAGTGGCGCCGAGATGGTGGTGAGCTCTTTTATCGACGCGGAAGGCAGGTGTTCAGCGTGGCACTCAACACGAGCTCGGCGCTTCGGGCGGGGAAGCCGGCGCTGCTGTTCGAGGGCCCGTACGTTTCGGACAATGTGCATGGCCTCGACTATGATGTGGCCCCGGACGGCGGTTCCTCATGATCAAGCCAAGCGAGGACGAACAGGAGCCGCGGCGGCTCAACGTCGTGGTGAACTGGGTCGACGAGGTAGCCCGGCGCGTGCCTTCGAGCAAAGGACGCTGATGCGTTCAGCGCTGGCCGCCGTCATTTGCTCGACGATGACAGCAGCCACCGACCGGTCGTTAGCGACGGCGATTCTGGGTGGCTGGTGCGCAGCAGACGAGGAGCAGACCGAGACGCTCCGCTTCGATAGCGGCTCCTCACGGGTGCTCAGTCATCGGCTCGCGACACGTAACCGCAGCAGTCGCGCCTGGTCGGGCGCAAAGCTCAGGAACCCGCCGGCGCGCGCGATCAGCTTCGGATCCCAGTTGGCGCGCATGATCCCTTCTGGTGCGTGGGAGTTGACCGGCAGCAGCAGGTGGCCGAGCTCGTGTGCGATCGCATGCCCGAGGACGATCCACGCATCGACGTGTCCGCGCTCGCCGAAGTCGCGCACGCGATCGTAGAAGACGTACGCCTCGATGGCGCGGGCACCGTCGCGTCCGCGCGAGACGCCCATCGAATCTCCCGCGACCCGGAACTCGACACTCGCGGCCCGCGGGACGAGCACGATCGTCAGCGACGAGGCCGGCGCCGCCGCGTCCGGAGCTGGCCGCCATTGAACCGAAATCCCGGAGCGGCGGTAAACGCCGCCAGCGATCCTCAACGCTTCCTCGACCGTCCGTTGCGGCAGGTGCACCTCGTCGCGCACGTGGACCGTGAGAGTCGGGTTCGTGTCGGCCCAAGCCGTCCGACCTCCGACCGCCACTGCCACGACAACGGTTACCCCGATGGCCCACGGCCATGGCCGATTCGGCATCGCGTCCCCCTCTGCGGCCGAATGCGGGAACTGAGGGGCGCAGGGTGAAGATCGTCAAAAACGCCCGGGAAAATGCGTAGAATTCGGCGATTGGATGAGGATCGGGTGCGGGGATCGGGTGATCGAGTGATCGGCGATCGAGGGGGCCAACCGGCGCCTTCGGGCAAGGTGACTGCGCTGCTGCAGGCGTGGGGCGGCGGCGATGACCGCGCCTTGGAGCAGCTGCTGCCGCTTGTCGAAGCGGAGCTGCGCCGGCTGGCGCGCGGCTACATGGCGCGCGAGCGGCGCGGGCACACGCTGCAGCCGACCGCGCTGGTCAACGAAGCGTTCATGCGCCTGACGGACGCCCGGCGTCTGCGGTGGCAGGACCGTGCGCATTTTCTGGGTATTTCAGCCCGCTTGATGCGGCGGGTGCTTGTCGATCACGCCCGCGCGCGCGGCTATCAGAAACGTGGCGGCGGCGCCTTCAAGACGACGCTCGACGAGGCACTCGTCGTGTCGCCGGCGCGCTCCCTGGACCTCGTCGCGCTGGATCGCGCGTTAGACAAGTTGGAGGCTGTGGATGCGCGAAAGAGCCGGGTCGTCGAGATGCGGTTCTTCGGGGGACTCAGTGTCGAAGAGACCGCCGAGGCGCTGCACCTCTCAACCGACACGATCAAGCGCGATTGGCGGATGGCAAAACTGTGGCTGCTGCGCGAGTTGGACACGCCCGCAACGTCTGAACCGAGAGACGGTCGAAGACGCTGATTTCTACAAACTATGCAAAGTACATATATTGTGGAAACGGTCATTTCGGCAACAAGACTCGCGCGGGAACGTGGCGACGTGCTCGGTCGGATTCGGTATCGTGTCGAGTCGTTCGTGATCGAACGAAACGGCGTCGCCGTCGATTCCGGCGCGTGCCGAACTTGCGCGTCGTCGTCCTTCGTGGTCATGACGTCTGATCGCTGGCGCGCGGAGCGCACCGCCTTCGTCCGATCGGCGTGCGGCGACGATGCCGAGCTGCGGCGGGAAGTCGAGGAGCTGTTCGTCGAGCCGAGGCTTGTGTTTGGTTTCGACCTGGCACCAGATGGCCGGTTCCTGATGATCAAGGAGGAATCTCGAGCGACAACCGAACTGGTTCTTGTGCAGAATTGGTTCGAAGAATTGAAGGGCACGAAGCCCTGATCTCCATTCCCCAAGCCCCAGCCCCAATCCTCAATCCCCAAGCCCTACCCGCTGTAGTACGATCTGAGGTTCCCGTGCCCTCTGTCTACGACCGCTTCAATCTCGTCTCGGACTTCTCGCTCGCCGGCGATCAGGAGCGTGCCATCGGCGAGCTCGTCGAGGGGCTCGATCGCGGCGATCCCCATCAGACGCTGCTGGGCGTCACCGGTTCAGGCAAGACGTTCACGATGGCGCAGTCCATCGCGCGCGTGAACCGCCCGACGCTCGTCATGGTGCACAACAAAACGCTGGCGGCTCAGCTCTTCCAGGAGTTCCGCCGCTTCTTCCCCGACAACGCCGTCGAGTACTTCGTCAGTTACTACGACTACTACCAGCCGGAGGCGTACGTCCCCGCCACCGATTCGTACATCGAGAAAGAAGCGACGATCAACGACGAGATCGACCGGATGCGCCTCTCGGCCACGCGGTCGCTCTTCGAACGGCGCGATGTCATCATCGTGGCGAGCGTGTCGTGCATCTACGGTCTGGGTTCCCCCGAGGCGTACTACGGCATGCTGCTTCCGCTCGAGCGCGGCCAGCGGATCAGCCGCGACCAGATCCTGCGCAAGCTGGTCGAGATCCAGTACGAACGCAACGACCACGACTTCGGCCGCGGCACCTTCCGGGTCCGCGGCGACGTCGTCGAAATCTATCCGTCGTACGAGGAGAACGGTCTGCGCATCGAGCTGTTTGGGGACGATGTGGACGAGCTGGCGACATTCGATCCGCTGACCGGGAAGACCGTCAGGCGTCACGACAAGATAGCCGTCTACCCGAAATCGCATTTCGTCGCGCCGCGCGAGCGAACGAGGCGGGCGGTCGAGACGATCAAGGAGGAACTCGCCTGGCGGCGCAGCGTCCTGGAATCGGAAGGCCGGCTGCTCGAAGCGCAGCGGCTGCATCAGCGCACGATGTTCGACCTCGAGATGATTCGCGAGATCGGCTACTGCCATGGTATCGAGAACTACGCGAGGCATCTGACCGGCCGCGCGCCGGGTGAACCGCCGCCGACGCTGCTCGACTATCTCCCGCACGACGCGCTGATCATCGTGGACGAGAGCCACCAGACGGTGCCGCAGATCCGCGGCATGTATCACGGCGATCGGTCGCGCAAGGAAGTCCTGGTCGCATACGGATTCCGGCTGCCGTCGGCGCTCGACAATCGCCCGCTCAACTTCGAGGAGTGGGAACAACGTGTCAGGCAGGTGATCTTCGTATCAGCCACGCCAGGACCGTACGAGCTAGCCAAATCGCAAGGCGTCGTGGTCGAACAGATCATCCGTCCGACCGGGCTCATCGATCCGCCCATCGAGGTCCGCCCGGTGAGAGGGCAGGTCGACGATCTGCTGCAGGAAATCCGCACGCGGGTCGAGCAGCGCGAACGCGTCCTGGTGACCACGCTCACCAAGCGCATGGCCGAAGACCTCACGCAGTATTACCACGAGCTCGGCGTTCGGGTCCGCTACCTGCACTCGGACATCGAGACGCTCGAACGCGTCCAGATCCTGCGGGACCTGCGGCGCGGCGGCTTCGACGTCCTCGTGGGCATCAACCTGCTGCGCGAAGGCCTGGACCTCCCGGAGGTCTCGCTGGTGGCCGTCCTCGACGCCGACAAGGAGGGCTTCCTGCGGTCCGGCGGGTCGCTCATTCAGACGTCGGGGCGGGCCGCGCGAAACGTCAACGGTCGTGTGATCATGTACGCCGAGACCGTGACCGAGTCGATGCGGTCGGCGATTCACGAGACGGAACGCCGGCGTGCGCTGCAGGAAGCCTACAACCTAGCGCACGGCATCACGCCGCAGTCCATCGTGAAGGCGATAGACGACGTGATGTCGAGCGTGTACGAGCGTGACTACGTCACCCCCGCCCTGGCGCGCGACGGGACCGAGCGTTTCAAGACCCAGGCGGAGCTCGATGCCTACCTGGCCTCGCTGCAGGACGAGATGCGTGCGGCCGCCGCGAACCTCGACTTCGAGAAAGCGGCCGCGCTCCGCGACGATATCCGCCGACTACGCAATCCGGAGTTGAATCTGCCGCCCACGTCCCGAAAAGGATTCAACGCGGCGTGATCTCCCTGATCGAAAACTGGCTGAAGCAGGCCGCGCTCGAGGCGCAGGAATACATGCGTCTGACGGCGTCGGCCATCGCCGGCTTCTTCTCCCGGCCCTTCTACAAGCACGACATCATCGAGCAGTTCGATCTGATCGGGTTCGGGTCGCTGACAGTCGTCCTGCTGTCCGGGTTGTTCACGGGCATGGCGCTGGCATCGCAGAGCGGCCTGACGCTCGACCAGTTCGGCGCGCGGCCGGTCGTCGGACGCCTGGTCGGCGCCTCGATGATCAAGGAACTCGGTCCGGTGCTGACCGCCTTGATGCTCACCGGCCGAATCGGGTCGGGGATCGCCGCGGAACTGGGGTCGATGACCGTCACCGATCAGATCAACGCGCTGCGAGCGCTCGGTACCGACCCGGTGCGCAAACTCGTCATTCCGCGTGTGCTGGCCGGCATCTGCATGGCGCCCGCTCTGACGGTCGTCGCGGATTTCATTGGTATTCTCGGAGGATGGGTCGTCGCGCGGTTTCAACTGCAGGTGAACTCGAGCCTGTATTGGGCGTCGGTGACGAAGGGCCTTTACATCGACGATGTCTGGATGGGACTGTCCAAGCCGTTCGTTTTCGGGTTTCTGATCGCGACCATTGCCTGTCACGTCGGCTTGCGGACCCGAGGCGGCACCGCCGGCGTCGGCAGGTCGACGACGATTTCGGTCGTCGCCGGATCGGTCGCCGTGATCGCGGCGGATTTCTTCGTGACGCAATTGTTCATCGGGCTGATCTACTGATGGCGACGGAAACCGCCCTGACTGTAAAGGAGATTCTGTCGGAGCCCGGCGCGCCCGTCGTCGTGTTCGATCACGTCGAGCTGGCCTTCGATGACAAGGTCGTGCTGAAGGACCTCAGCTTCACGCTCATCAAGGGGCACACGAAAATCATCCTGGGCGCGAGCGGTTCCGGCAAATCGACCGCGCTCAAGATCATCGTCGGCCTCCTCAAGGCCGACGACGGTGTCGTGTGGGTCAACGGTCAGCGCGTCGATCAGCTGAACGAGCGCGGTCTGATGGACGTGAGAAGCGACCTCGGGATGATCTTCCAGGAAGGCGCGCTGTTCGACTCGCTCACCGTACGCGAGAATGTCGGCTACAAGCTCTACGAGGAGACCGACCTGCCGCTCGCCGACATCGATCGCCGGGTCGAGGAAGTGCTCGGGTTCATCGGCTTGTCCGAGCATATCGACAAGATGCCGTCGGAGCTGTCGGGCGGTCAGCGCCGGCGCGTCGCGATTGCGCGCGCGATGGCGTTCAGGCCGAGCATCATGCTGTACGACGAGGCGACGACCGGGCTCGATCCCATCACGGCGACGACGGTGGACGACGAGATGATCAAGCTGCGGGATCTGGAAAACGTGAGCTCGATCATCGTGACCCATCAGCTGCGGGACGCGTTCTACGTGGCCGAGCACATGGCCGAGCGCGACGCGAACGGTATCGTTCGCGTCGTGCCCGCCACATCGATCAAGGAACGCCAGGCTGAATTCATCATGCTGCGTGATGGTCTGATCATCTTCGAAGGCGATTCCGATGCGCTGCGCGCCTCGAGCGATCCGTATATCAGGCAGTTCTTGTCATAGGACGGGCATATGCCGCGGACGAGGTCTCTCGCGTGGTCGGAACTGAAAACCGGCGCGCTGACGATTGCGGCGGTCGCAATCGCAGGCGTGCTGATCTTCGCCCTGACGGGGACGCGCGGCTTCGCATGGCAGCGCTACAATCTGAAAACGCGACTCTCGAACGTGGCCGGCCTCGCGAAGGGCTCGCCCGTACGGGTGGCCGGTGTCGAGGTCGGCAGTGTCAAGCAAGTCGAGTTCGTGGGAGAGCAGGTCGACGTGATCTTCGACATGCGCAAGGATTTGCGCGACCGGATCACGACCGGGTCGATCGCTCGGCTTGGCTCTGTCTCACTGCTGGGAGAGGGAGCCATCGACATCACGCCGTCCGCCAAAGGTACACCGATTCCCGACTGGGGTTATGTGCCCGCCGGCAAGCCGCCGCTGCAGATCTCGGATATCACCGAGCAAGCCAGCGCCAGCGTCGACGAGATCACCGGCCTCGTCCGCGACATGCGTGCGGGCAAGGGCACGGCCGGCAAGCTGATGACCGACGATCAGCTCTACGTGGAGCTCCAGCGGTTCGCGACGGCAGCCGGAGACGTGACCCAGACCATCAAGCAGGGCCGTGGCACCATGGGCAAGCTGTTGAACGATCCTGCAGCCGCCAACGCGCTCGAGCATTCGCTGACCAACCTCGAGGAACTGACCCGGCGCATCAACGCCGGCGAGGGCAGCATCGGCAATTTGATCAAAGACGACCGCTTTGCGCAATCGTTGAACGGCGCAACCGAAAACATGCGGACCCTCGTCGATCGACTGAATCGCGGCGAGGGTACGGCCGGGAAATTCATCACGGATCCGACGCTGTTCAACCGGATGAACGACCTCACCGCGCACCTCGACGATCTGACGGCGCGCCTGAACGAGGTGACGGCGAGCCTGAACCGAGGCGACGGAACGATGGGGCAGTTGCTGAAAGATAAGCAGTTATATGAGAACATGAATGGCGCCGTAAACGAGATTCGCGCGCTGATCGCCGAGATCAAGAAAGATCCGAAGCGATACCTCAACGTCAGGGTCAGTATCTTCTAGGGGAGTGGGGAGCGGTGGGAGTGAGATCGCGGATTAGGGCTTAGGGATCCGGATTGGAAGAGCCGAAGAAGGAGCTGGAGGCGGGCATGGCGAGCGACGACCTCGGCGTGGGTCCGGGCAGCGTTGTTTTGGCATTTCTTCTGGGTGCGTTGGCCGGCGCGGCAGTGGCGCTGCTGTACGCGCCCGCCACCGGACGGGAAACGCGCGAATTCCTGGGCGACCGGGCGCGCGAAGGGCGCGCGCGCGCAGCCGAAGCGGCCGCGAAGGGACGCGAAGTGATCAATCAGGGCCGCGAAACGCTCGCCACAGCGATCGAGCGCGGCAAAGAAGCCTACCAGCACGCTCGCAAGCGCGAAAACGCGTGAACAATCTCTTTCTCGGAATCATTGCTGGCGCGACGCTCGTCATGGCCATCGCCCAGATCGGCGTGATGATTACGGCCGGTCTCCTGGCAAAGCGGATCGCTCGCCTCGCCGAGCAACTCGAGCGCGACGTCAAGCCGATCTTCGGTCACCTCAACTCGATCGGTCGGGACGCGTCGCGCGCCGCCGCCCTCGCGACCGCGCAGGTCGAACGCGCCGATCAGCTGTTTAGCGACGTCGCGGCTCGTGTCGACGGTGCGCTCAATGCCTTCCAAGCCTCGATCGGGGCTCCGGCGCGCGAAGGACGTGCGCTCGTGAGCGCCTTCCGCGCCGCAATGCAGGTTTTTCGCGAGATGCGCCGGAACCGCGCCCGCCGCCGCGGCGAGGACGAGGACGCGCTCTTCATCTGAAAACGCTCAATTGTTGAATTCCGGATTTGGTGACTGGGTGAGGCTCCATTTCGCCCATTCACGACTCGCCAATCCACAACAGCTGTTGACTGCCATTTAGGCGGGTGATAGAACAGCCTCCTCCTGCATTTCTCACAACGTTTCAGCGCCGGGGGAGGACCGTCATGGTGGTGATCTCGCGCGTCGGTTGCGCCGTTCTGTCGGGCGTCGTGGCAACGCTGTCGTTGTCTGCGCAGGCATCAGCGCAGGAAAGCAAATCGGGCGCGCTGGCCAAACAGCTCACGAGCGCTCTGGATGCGGGCAAGCTTGACAGCATCGCGGCGAAGGAATCCTCAGCGCCCGACGCCTTTTGCGCCGCGCTCTATTTTCCCGGCGCGCAGCTGCTGGTGGTTGCGGCGAGGTATTCCGTGCCGCAGCTGCTCGATGCGCGGCTGGGCAAGAAGGAATTTCGCGATACCTATCTGGATCTGAACGGGGCCGCCGTGCCGGCCTCGAAGGTGTTCATCCAGGATGGCGCTGCGGACGGCCTGAAGGCCAAGAACGCGGAAAATCAGGCGCCGGACATCTACGAATCTGGCGGTAAGCAAGTGGTGTTCGACGGCGACGCCAAGAGGCAGAAGCTCTCGGATCAGGAGTACCAGAAGCTCTTTGCCGACGCCGACGAGCGATACGCACAGATCCTGACGGCACTGATCGCGCAGCTGAAGAAGACGTCGTAGCTCGTCCACTTCCAGCATTGAGTGGTGGGCACTCAGATTTAAACGCGCCGCATCTCATAGGAAGACGCTGACTTTCGCCCCGGGCAGGTGTAGTATTTGCCTGACAATTCATCTTCCCGGATATCGATCGCCTGACCGCCATGTCCAACGTCTTCGATTAGGAGCAAATGCATGTCACACACCAGCGGGCTGAATCGCAGATCGTTTCTGAGGAACGCCGGCATGACGGCGCTGGCGAGCGCCACCGTCGGGTCCGCCACCTCGCTGCGCGGCGTCGCCGCGAGCGCGCTCGAGGCCGCACCAAACGGCAAATACGACTTCGACACGCCCTACAACCGGATCGGCACCGATTCGGTCAAGTGGGATCAGGCGTTGCGCCAGAACGGGATGGACAACATCATCGCAGGCATGGGCATCGCCGACATGGACTTCAAGTGCGCGCCGGCGATCACCGAAGCGCTGACCAAGCGCATTCAGCACGAGAACTGGGGTTACCTGGACATGCCGAAGGCGTTCGTCGACGGCATCGTCGCGTGGAACAAGAAGCGATACAACATCGACGTCAACCCGGAGTCGGTGGTGGTCACGACGGGCGTTCATCCCGGCCTCATCGCGACACTGAAGACCTACTGTCCTCCCGGCAGCAAAGTGCTGCTGACGACACCGACCTACAACGGGTTCTACGGCGACTTGACCTTCACCGGCACGAAGCCGGAAGAAAGCCTGATGAAGGTGGTGGACGGGCGTTTTCAGATCGACTTCGACGACTTCGAGAAACGCATCGGTCCGGACACGAACGCATTCATCCTCTGTAACCCGCAGAATCCGACGGGAAACACCTGGTCGCCAGACGATCTGATGCGGATCGGCGAGATCTGCCTCAAGAAGCGGGTCCTCGTGCTGGCCGACGAAATCCACTGCGACTTCGTCACGAAGGGGAACAAGTACACGCCGTTCGCCACGCTGCCCAACAAGGCCGTCGTGAACAACAGCATCACGTTCAAGGCCGCCAGCAAGTCATTCGGGCTCGCGGCGATGAAGTGTGCGTGGTTCTTCTCGGACAACATGGATCTGATCACCCGCGTCAAGGCGAACAACCGCGCCGACCTGAGCACGCTCGGGATGATCGCCAGCAAGGCCGCGTACAGTGACGGCGAGGACTGGCTCAATCAGTGCGTCGAGTACATCGATGGCAACCACGACTTCGTGCAGAAGTTCATCAACGCCAACATCCCAATGATCAAGGTCGGCGCAAAGCCCCAGGGTACGTACCTGACCTGGCTCGACGTCACTCAGGTGGCCGACAAGATTGGCGCCAAGCATCTTGCGGAGGCGGAAGCCAGCAAGGGTCAGACGACCGGCCGCGGCGGCCGAGCGCCGTCGCCGGAGGCGATGGTGCTGCGCTGGCTCGCGAAGAACGCCAAGGTGGCGCTGAACGCAGGCGACACGTACGGACTCGGCGGCGCGAATCATATGCGCATGAACATCGCGACGTCGCGCAAGACGCTCGAGGCCGCCCTGACCAGCATGGCTAATGCCTTGAGCGATCTGAAGAAGAGCTCGACTGCTGCGTAAATCCCCTCGGGTGCCGCGGAGAGTCTACGGACCTCCGCGGCGCTGGCCTTTCGCGCCTCCCTCACTCCTGTGTAAATGCGCGCTCGTGGTGCTCGACTCGTGTAACCATTCGGTGTTCGCCGGCGTCGGTCCCGACAACGCCGCGTCGTGTCTAAGATCCATCGAATCGAACTGCTCTCGGTCTTGAAGGATGTGGGGTGAACATGGTCAGATCGATTCTCATCCTGGCGTTCACATCTGCTCTTGCGACGGCCTGTTCGCGAGAGAGCGCCCCTCAGTCGGGTGCTGCCGCCGACAAGACGCCGGCGCCCGCTTCAGCGCAATCGCCAGCACCGGCAACACTGACGGCAACCACACCGTCGACCGCGACGCCAGGCCAGGTCCAACCCGGGACAGCACCGCCCCAAGCGCCACCGGCCGCGCGCGCGGAGTCGCCGACCGCGGCGGCCGAATCTGGTATTCCGCCTCCGCCCAGGTTTCGCGAGCTGACAATTCCCGCGGAAACGCCAATCTTGGTGACGCTCGTCACCTCGGTCGCGTCGAACACGAGCAAAGTCGAAGATCAAGTCAAAGGGAAGCTTGCGAAAGCGATCGTCGTATCAGGGACGACGGTGGTGCCGGCAGGGTCGGAGGTGACGGGGTCGGTTATCGACGCCAAAGAATCGGGACGCGTGAAGGGACGCGCATCCGTCGTGTTCCGGTTCGACCGCCTCAACGTGCGTGGTGAGAGTCATCGAATCCAGACCGCACGTATCGCGCGCGAGGCTGCGTCGAGCACGAAAAGTGACGTCAAGAAAGGTGGCATCGGCGCGGCTGCGGGCACCATCGTCGGCGGCATCGCGGGTGGAGGTACAGGTGCTGCGATTGGCGCCGGTGCCGGGGGGGCAGGAACGGTACTGCTGACGAAGGGCAAGGAAGTCGAGCTGGCAGCCGGCACGACGGTCGGCACCAGGTTGATTCAGCCGGTCAAGGTGTCGGTGCCGATCGCGGAGAAATGACCTGCACTTCCACGACTTGCGTCGCGAGGCCGACAGCATCATCTTCACGATTTCTTCAGTGACTCTTGGCTCGAAGCCCTCAGTGTGCCCCTTGCCGAGCCGAATTACATCGGCAACGACGCGTCCGTCTCGGCACTCGGGCGTCGCCACGATCAGCCGGTACTTGCCCTTCAAGTCCATGATCGGGAAGTAGTGCCGCTGCCTGTTCCCGATCGCACCGCCGCCATGCAGGTTGAGGACAAACGTCACGGGTTCGCCAGGTTTCAGATCGCACGGATAGTCGAGGAAGAATGCGCGATTGGACTTCGGCAGAAGGGTATTCCCATCGTGGGCGATCAGTTCGCGGGGGCAGTTGACGTTTGGACAGTGGACGGGCGGAGGCGACTCACACGTTACACCGGCGATTGAGGGAAGCGGCGCTTCTGGTCTCAAACGCGTTCCTGCGATCAAGAGGGCGCCACGATCGAACCTGCGTGCCACCTCATTGACAACTTCATATCGGCCTCTGCAAACAGCTCCGTTGCAATCACGAACGGATTGTCTGCTCCGGGCTGCCCAAGCTCTGCGCTTAGACACCGCGCGGGTCCAAATTGGCGCTGATTCGTGATGAAAAAATGCACCCAAATGCACAAGCGACCCTCGACTGACCTCGTGCTCGCGTGCATTTCGATCTTCGGCTTTGGATGGAACCCTCGACGTTGTCGGGGGTTGCGGCTGGTGGGCGCTAATGGACTCGAACCATTGACCTCGTGCGTGTGAACGACCTCAGGCAGTCCTAAAGCATCACCCGCCGTCACGCGCCAGCACACACAGTCGCAAAAACATTGAGTAAAACTCGCGAATTGAGTGTTACGATGTATGACCGTCGTCGACAGCGAGAGACGACGATTGCATCCCTAATGCATCCCCGGCATTTTCGCGGGGGATGCAGCCGGACCAAGTCGCTCTTATGTTCGAGGCGAGGAAGGAATCGATTCGATGCACGCGAAACTGAATACGGAGTTCGTGCGCAAGCTGCCCCAGGCGAACGTCGACATCTACGACACGAAATATCCGGGACTCGTGCTGCGCTGTCGAGCATCGGGCGTGCACACCTACCGCGTGACGTATGGGCGCGGAAAGTGGGTCACGCTCGGTCGCGTCGACGTGCTCACCCCCGACGAGGCGCGCACGAAAGCGCGCAACGAGCTGAGTCGCATTGACAAGGGCTATGACCCGCGCGCGGCCCGCGCCGCTGCGCGCGCCGACCTCACGTTCAAGGCGTTTCTCGATGAGCATTACGAACCGTGGGCGCTCGAACATCAGAAGCGTGGCGCTGAAACGGTGCAGCGATTCCGGTCGGTCTTCGAGGCACTGCTGCCGTTGCGACTCTCCGAACTCACGGCATGGCGCATCGAGAAGTGGCGCACTGAGCGGTTGAAACAACGGCGGCGGCCGAAGCCCGCGACCGTGAACTCGCATATCTCGATGCTCAAGGCGGCACTCACGAAAGCGGTCATGTGGAAACTGCTGCCCACGCATCCGCTCGGCGACGTGAAACCGATGCGCGCAGACCGCACGGGCCGGATTCGCTACTTGAGCGCTGACGAGGAGCAGCGACTGCGACAGGCGCTCGATACGCGCGATGAGCGACGCCGACAGCGACGAGCCGCCGCGAATGCGTGGCGCGAGGAGCGTGGCTACGACCCGTATCCCGAGGACAATGCGGGGCATCTCACGCCGCTCGTGCTCGTGGCGCTCAACACGGGATTACGCAAGGGCGAATTGTTCGCACTCGATTGGCGCGACGTCGATTGGGTGCGCGCGCAGGTGACGGTTCGTGGCGACCAAGCGAAAAGCGGACAGACGCGCTACGTGCCGCTCAACCGCGAAGCACTCGACGTGTTGACGGCGTGGCGCGACGCGTCGTCGACGTCAGAGGGGTACGTGTTTGGTGGGCGCGTCGACAGCAACGACGGCCGACTGAGCGACGTGAAAAAGTCGTGGCTGCCGGTCATTCGTGC
>JBKPDW010000207.1:0-17619 GCA_046728115.1 Acidobacteriota bacterium
CGTCGAAGTCGAGCCCGCGCGGCGTGACGATGACGATCTCCCCGTCGACGACGCACGCGTCCGGCAAACCGATCAGCAGCGACTCGTGCAGCTCCGGAAAGTACCGATCGAGCGGCCGCAGGTCGCGGCTCTGGATATAGACGTCGGTCGCGTCACGAAACACGATCGCGCGAAACCCGTCCCACTTGGGCTCGTACAGAAAACCGCCGCCGCCGGGGAGCGCATCGGCGAGCTTCGCGAGCATGGGTTCGATGGGTGGAGCGATCAACTCACCGCGGCGAAGATCTGTACGAGCTCACAGCGCTGCTGCCAGCCTCGTGAAACGGATCGAGGTTCCAGTCGAGGAACGTCCACACGCGATTCCACGAGTCGCGCTGCTCCCGCGAATTCTCCGGCTGCCAGGTTTTGGGATCGACGCGCCGATCGAACATGTGCCCGCCCGGCGGGTTGTCGTACACCATGGTTTCGGCGAGTCCGGGCTTGCGTGCACGCAGCGCATCGACGAGCTGCATGTCTTCCTCGATGTTTACGTCCTCATCGTTTCGCGTGATGCCGACGTACAAAGGAATCTGCAGCTTGTCCACGCTGTAGACCGGCGAGCGATCCTTGTAGACGTCGTGCCGCTCGAACGGCAGGCCCCCGTAGCGATTGGCTGGATCGATGGCCTGATGCTGCCGCTCGACGCCCTTCCACGCGAGCCGCTGGAACAGGTTCGTGACCGGCACCATCGCGACCGCGGCCTTGAACATCGTGGGATTCCTGAAGATCGAGAGCAGCGTAATCATGCCGCCGTGACTCCACCCCATGATGCCGATGCGGGACGGATCCACCTGCGGGTACCGGGCTTTCAATACGTCCATTGCCGTCACGACGTCGTCGACCTCCGTGCCGCCGTAATCGATCGCATCGTAAAACGTCTTGCCGTATCCGATGCTGCCGCGATATTCGGGGGCGATGATCACGTAGCCCCTGGACGTCGCCTCGCGAATGTACGGGATGTAGTGCTCGTAAAGGTGGCCGCGGATGTTCTCGTGGACCCATACGATCGCGGGATGGCCTTTCTCGCCTCGAAGGTTCAGCGGCTGGAACACGAACGCGGGAATATCCAGGTCGCCGACGCGGCTCCGGTACGTGATCTTGTCCATTTGCATCACGCCGTCGCTGGCGGCACGCCACGTCTTGTCGGTGTCGGACTGCTGGTCGAGCTGCCGGGCGAAGTCGGGCTCGCGCTGCGGGTTTTGGGCGTTGAGCGGAGCAAATGCGATCGCGAGCACCAACAGTGGTGCAAGAACCGAGTTCATGGCCTCGATCCTACACCGGTGCCCCCGAATTCGCGGCGCGCGCGTGGGCTCGCGTCAGCCAGTCACACAACAACTGTGCAGCTTCTCCGGGCGTTCGCCCGTAAAAAGGCATGAGAGCGGTCGGAACACCCGGAACGCGCACAATGTAGGCGCGCCAGCGATCCTCGGCAACAGCCGCGACCTCGATGTGGTACGAGCGCCCGGCGATGCATTCCTCGAAGCGATGTACAGCGAGAGCCACGGTATTGCAACCGATGCGTAACGTTTTTGGAACGCGTGGCATTGTACGCGTCGACGCGACGCTTACAAGCGAAGCGCCTCGCGAAAGGACGTGCACATCTGTCGCCACGATCGGTTTGCCGAGAGAAATCGGCGGTGAAAAAAAATTGTGCCGACGCCTCCTCCACAGGAAATGCACCGGACATCCACAGGTTTTCCACAGAACACAGCTTGACGCATCGGGGACGTCGCACTACGCTTGGATGTTCATGCACAGACTGAGGTTGGCGGCCGCTCTGCTGGCGACGGCCGCGGTCGTTCACGCGCGCCCGTCTGTCGCGGCGGATGACGCCACGTTTCTGCGCGTGTTTTTGAAGGACGGGACCTCGCTCACCAGCTACGGCGAGCCCGCACTCGTCCGTGATCACGTTGTCTTTTCGATGCCGATGGCGACATCGTCGCCGAACCCGCCGCTTCACCTCATCGATCTGCCATTGAGTCGGGTCGATTGGGACCGCACCGCGCGCTATGCCACGGCCGCGCGCGCCGCGCATTACGTCCAGACGCAGGCCGAACGCGATTACGCGGCGCTGTCCAGCGAAATTGCGAAGACGTTGAGCGATGTGGCCGCCACGATCGAGCCTGAAAAGCGCATCGCGATCGTCGAACGCGCACGGACGGCGCTCGCAGACTGGCCGCAGAACCACTACAACTACCGGCAGTCCGAAGTCCGGCAGATGCTGTCGATGCTCGACGAGGCCATCGCGGATTTGCGTGCGGCCGCCGGCGCTCAGCGATTCAACCTGGCGCTGGCGGCGTACGTCGATCCGCCCGCGATCGTCGAGCCATTGCTGCCTCCGCCGTCGCTGCAGGAATCGATAGAGCAGCTGCTGCGCGCGGCGAAGGTCGTCGACAATCCTGCCGATCGGATTTCGCTCTACGCGGCGGCCGTCGCGAACATCGACAAGTCGCGGGCAAGTCTGCCGGCCGATTGGGCGAGCACGGCGCGCACCGACGCCGAGTCGGCCATGCGGGCAGAACAGCGCATGGATCAGTCCTATCGATTGTTCACCGCCCGGCTCGTAGCGACGGCCGATGTTCAGGCGCGCATGGCGGACATCGCTGGGCTGGAACGGCTGCTGCGGTCGATCCCCCAACGGGATGCCGCGCTCGGGGCGAAGCGGCCGGACACCGTGACGGCGCTGATCGCGACGATCGAGGCCAAGCTGGACGCTGCGCGGCGGCTGCAACTGGCACGCGATCGATGGGAGATGCGCGCGCCGGCGTATCAGCAATATCAGGCAGACCTCGCAAAACCGGCGCAGCTGTTCGCGCAGCTCAAGCCATCGTTGGAACGCATCAAGTCGCTGTCCGGATCGACGCCCGCAAGCCTGACGCTGATCGAGCGCACGGCCAAGAGCATCCTGCTGATCGTCGCCGCCATCAATCCGCCTCACGAACTGTCGGCGGCTCATGCGCTGTTTGTCAGCGCCGTACAGCTGTCGGTCAACGCCGCGCAGATTCGCCGCGAGGCCGTCATCGCCGAAGACATGACCGGCGCCTGGAACGCGTCGTCGGCCGCCGCAGGAGCGCTGATGCTGATGGCTCGCGCCAACAACGACATGCTGGCCATCGTTCGTCGTCCGCAACTGCGGTGATCACGCCCCGCCGGACGCGGCTCGTGCGCGTCCCGGATCTGCAGGCATTTCGATCAACCATCAGTACGCTCGTCCAGGAGTCGCGTGTTCCGATCTGCCAATCGTTGATTGTCGTTCCGACGAGCGGCGCGGCGAAACAGCTTCAGCAGTGGATCCCGGATGCGACGGGCGTCACGCGCAACCAGCTGTACGACGCCCTGCACGCGCGCCTGTCGCCGCCTCCGCGACGCCTTACTGCCATCGAACGCGACGTTCTGGCGCAGGCCTCCGCGCGTGCCGTAGCGGCCGCCGGTGCTGAGCTCTCGTTCCAGCTGCGGCCCGGCCTCGTCGCCGAGATGATCCGCTTCTACGATCACGTACGGCGCCAGTCGCAGCAGGTCGACCGGTTCGAGGCCTTGATCGACGATGCGTTGGGCGGCGACGAACTTGACCACGCGGTCGGACGTCTGCGGCGGCAAACGCGGTTTCTTGCGGACGCCTTTCGGGAGTACGAGCGCCGTGCGCGGGACACGGGTGCCTGCGACGAGCATGGCCTTCGCGAGCATCTGATTGCCGAGACGGCGGCCGATCCTGTTACCCGCATCATCGTGACAGTTGCCGACTGGATCGCGGATCCGGACGGCCTGTACGTAGCGGATTTCGATCTGCTTGCGCGCATTCCCGCTCTCGAGTCGATTGAGATCGTGGCCACCGAAGGGGTGCTGGCCTCTGGATTCGACGAGCGGCTTCACGACTGGTGGCCGGGCATCGATGAGCACCGCGCCGAGGGGAGCGATCGCAGGCCGCGGCTCGTGACGCCGCCCAGGAGTTCACACGGCGAGCTATGGTGGACGCATCGCGACTGCGAAGAGGAACTGATTGCTGTCGCTCGCCGCGTCCACCAGCGGTTGCGCGGCGGAGAGAACGTCGCGCTGGGCCGGGTCGCGGTCGTGTTCAAGCGTCCGCTCCCGTATCTGTACCTCGCGCCGAAGGTATTCGGCGAAGCCGGGATTCCGTATCAGACATCGTCGGCTCTGCCGCTCGCCTCGGAGCCGACAGCGGCGGCCCTGGATCTGGTTCTCGATGCCGCGGCCTCGAGGTTTACCCGGAGCACAATCGCAGCGCTGCTTCGGTCGCCGCACTTCGTCTTTCTCGACGGCGAAACCGCTCCGACGCGTGACGCCGTCAGCGCGCTGGATCGGGCGTTGAGCGATGCGCGGTACCTGGGCGAGTCGGAGAGGCTGGCGGCGCTTGCGGCCAACTGGACGGAATCGGCGTCGGCGTCGGCGTTACGGGTCGCGGTGGCTATCGCTCGGGAACTCGAGCCTCTGGCTGCTGCGCGGCCCGCATCGCACCAGCTTGGAGTGCTGCGCGGTTTCTGGCATGCGCATCTTCGTCCGGCCGCCGATGGCGATCCGTTCTCCGCCCGCGAATCGCGCACGCGAGCCGAGATCAACCACATACTGGCAGCGCTCGAGGCTGCACATGCCCACGAAGACGACCCGCCGTGGTCCGTCGAAGATCTCGCGTTGGCCGTTCGTCGTGCGATCGAAGAGGAGACCTTTGTCGCGGCATCGGCCGAACACGGCGTTCAGCTGATCGACGATCAGGCCGCGCGGTACGGCGCATTCGATGATGTGACAATTGTCGGCGTCGTCGAAGCCGATTGGCCGGAGAAACCCCGTCGCAACATCTTCTATCCGCCGTCCCTGATCAGGGCCGTCGGATGGCCGACCGAGCGAGAACGACGTGCCGGCGCCGATGCGCGATTTCTCGACCTGCTGGGCTGCGCGTCGCAGCAGACGGCGGTTTCGACCTTCTCGCTCGACAACGACGCGCTGGCGACGCGATCGGTCCAGCTCGACGGAATCCCGCGCGCCCGTTTGTCCACCGTGGCCGAAGACATCGGTGATCCGGGCCGCGTGTTCATCGACGAACGGCTGTCGTTCGATCCGCCGCTCGTCGATACGCTCGATGCCGTGGCTCGTGCCAACGTGGAATTCCGCGCCAGCCGTACGCCCGCCGAGAACCCGGATTTTCACGGTTCCGTTGCGGACATTGCGCTCTCGGAATCGTTTTCCGTGAGCGGACTCGAGACGTATATCGAGTGCCCTTTCAAGTACTTCGCGCGCCATGTGCTGAGACTCGACGAAGAGCCGGACGACGAAGAGGTGATGGACCCACGCCGACAGGGCCAGTTCGTGCACAAGGTCTTCGAAGACTTTTTCGTCGCGTGGCAGGCGGCGGGCCACAAGGGAATCACGCGCAGCAATCTCGAGACGGCGCGGGAGTTGTTCACGATGGTCGTTGATCGCTTGCTCGAAACGCTGCCCGAGGCCGAAGCCGGCCTCGAGCGCGCGCGGCTTCTGGGTTCGGCCGCGGCGGCCGGGCTTGGTGAAGCCGTGCTGCGCATGGAAGCCGAGCGTCCCGTCCCAGTCGTCGCGCGCCTGCTCGAGCACCAGCTGAACGGGCCCTTCACCATTGCGACGATCAACGGTCCGCGGACGATTGTGCTGCGCGGCAAAGTCGATCGCCTCGACCTGCTCGACGACGGCACCTTCCGATTGATCGACTACAAGCTCGGCCGGGCGCCGAATCGTGCGCGAGCGCTGCAGTTGCCGATCTACAGCCTCTGCGCCGAGCAGCAGCTGGCCGGTTATCACGGGCGCAATTGGACACTCGCCGAAGCGACCTACCTCGCGTTCAAAGGCCCGCGCCGCGTCGTGCCGCTCTACAACGCGCCGTCCGACCGCGACAAGGTCTTCGCCGACGCGCAGCAGCGCCTCGCGGACACCGTCGATGCGATCGCTCGCGGAGAATTTCCGCCGCGGCCCGACGATGTGTGGCGATGCGAGATGTGCAGTTTCGGGGCGGTGTGCCGGAAAGACTATGTCGGCGATGTTTGAGCCGCGGCTGCCGTTTGAGGACGAAGCGGAGGTCCGTGAGCTGCCGGATGAGGTCGCCCGGCGCGCGGCAGTCGATCCATCGCAGAACATCGTTCTCGAAGCGTCGGCGGGCACCGGAAAGACGCGCGTGCTCGTCGAGCGCTACGTCAATCTCCTGCGCGCAGGGATCGAGCCGGATCACATCCTCGCGATCACGTTTACCCGCAAGGCCGCAGCCGAGATGCGGCAGCGCATCATCGACCGTCTCGCGGAAGCGAGTCGCACATCCGAGATCGACGCGGGTCGATATCGCGAGCTGAAGGATCGCCTCGGCGACATCGCGATTTCCACGATCGACGCGTTCTGTCTGTCGCTGCTGCGCGAATTCCCGATCGAGGCTGACGTCGATCCGGGATTCAGCCTCGCCGACGAAACCGAGGTCCCGCGCCTGATCGGCACGGCGCTGGATGAGGCGCTGCGCATCTGCCGATCGATTGCGCGCGACGACGACGACGTGGCGCTCGTGTTTGCGCAGTTGGGTGAAAGACGGCTGCGCGCCGGAATCGCGGCGCTGCTCGAGCGTCGGCTCGTGGCGCCAGTCGCCCTGCGCCGCTTCCTGCAGAACGGACCGCGGGATCTGACTCCCGGCGCCGCATGCCGTACCACCGCAAATCGTCTGGCTGACATCTTTTCCGGCGTTCGCGACGGCCTGGCGACATTCCTGAACGATGGACCCATCCATCACCATCAGTTCGCGATGCTGGCCGAGGACCTGAAGAATCTGGAAAACGCGTACGGCCCTTTTTCCGAGCGGGAAGAGCAGGCAGCCTTCCGCAATCTGATCGATCGGATCCGCGCCTACTTCCTGACGCAAGAGGGCAAGCCTCGCGGCGAACGCTTCGCGGGCACCGGATTCGGCGCCGCCGACTGCGATACCGAGGACGCCTGGCGCAGGCATCGAGCGGCGGCCGCCCGGATCGCCCCCGTTGTCGCCGACGCGATTCGCGGCTTCCGGCGCGACCTGAACGTGGTGATGGCGCGCGGTGTATGGCGGATTTTCGCGCTGACGCTGCATCGGTATCAGCGAACCCTCGACGCACATGCTCTGCTTGATTTCTCCGGCGTTCTCGACCGGGCCGTCACGCTGTTGAAGGAGATGGACGAGTTCGCCGAGGGCCGCTTGCGATTGGAGGCGCGCTACCGACACGTCCTCGTAGACGAATTCCAGGACACCAGCCGCGCCCAGTGGGATCTGGTCCGCCAGCTCGTCAAGAGCTGGGGCGAGGGATTTGGTGCCGCCGACGATGCCATCGCGCCCTCGGTCTTCATCGTCGGCGACCGGAAGCAATCGATTTACGGATTTCGCGACGCCGACGTGGCGCTCGTGGACGAAGCGGCGGCGTTCATCGACGCCCTGCGTCCCGAGGGAAAAGTCCGGCAGGCGATTACGGTCAGTTTCAGATCCGCGCCGGGAATTCTGGCGTTTGTCAACGATGTGTTCAGCGCCATCGCTGGCGCAGGGAGCCGCGCGGATCGGAGAGATGCGTTCCGGTACGACGATCGTGATCGGTTTCCCCTCGACGGCCAGCCCCGGCAAGACATCGACACACGCGATGCACTGTACCAGGGCGTCAGCGTCATCGTCGGCGATTCGGTTGAGGCGGCAGCCGAGAAAATTGCCGAGGAAGCCGTGCGTCTGCTGGCGGGAACAGTCGTCCGCGATCGCGTCACCGGGCTGCATCGCGGGGCGCGGCCCGCCGATGTCGCCATCCTGTTTCGATCGCGCGACAGTCATCGCGAATTCGAGGCGGCGCTCGAGAGACGCGGTGTGGCCACTTATGTCTACAAGGGCCTGGGCTTTTTCGACGCAGACGAGATTCAGGATGCGGTGGCGTTGCTGCGATACCTGGCTGATCCGCTGTCGAACATTCGCGCCGCCGCGCTGCTGCGATCGCGAATCGTGCGCATTTCGGATAGGGCCGTCGCATCGCTGGCGCCGGAGCTCGCGCAGGCCATTCTTGCCAGGCCAGAACCGAAGCTCCCGCTATCCGACGAAGATTGGATCGTGCTGGAGCGTTTCCGCGCCGCTGTGCCGCGCTGGCTGTCGTGGGTCGATCGTCTTGCGGCATCCGAACTGCTGGACGCCGTGCTTGCCGAGACGGCCTACGCGTACGAAATGCGCGGCGCGCGCCGGATGCAGGCGCGTGAGAATCTCAAGAAACTGCGCGGGATGATCCGCCGCGCCGAAAATCGCGGATACGCCACGCTCGGCCGTATCGCCGAGCACCTCGAGCGCATCGCCGTCGGAGACGAATCGAACGCCGTGATCGATGCACTCGACGCCGTCAGCCTGATGACGGTCCACGCTGCCAAGGGTCTCGAATTCCCGATTGTCTTCGTCGTGAACATGGGCCGCGGCACCGGCGGTCCGCGGCCGCCGATCCGCGTTGCTGACGATGCGTCCGGCGAGCCGTCGGTCGCGATCGCGGACTATCAGTCAGAAGCCGACGAGGACGCGCTGGCGCGCGATCTCGAGGAAAGCAAGCGCCTTCTGTATGTCGCCCTCACCCGCGCCCGCGATCGCCTGTATTTATCCACCACTGTGAAGGACGGCGTGTGTCGAATGGGACGAGGCAGCCTCGGCGAAGTGCTGCCCGAATTCGTCAAGGCAATGTTCACCGCATGACGATTTACACGATCGGTCATTCCACACGAACGATTGAAGATTTCATCGCCCTGCTGCAGGCACACGGAATCGTTCATCTGGGTGACATCCGAACCGTGCCGAAGTCGCGGCGTCATCCCCATTTCGCGGGTGAGGCCCTCGCGCGTTCCCTTTCCGAGGCAGGCATCGCCTATCGGCATTTTGGAGCACTTGGCGGACTGCGGAAACCGCGGGCCGACTCGCGCAACACGGCCTGGCGTCACGAGGGCTTTCGCGGGTACGCCGACTACATGGAAACGCCCGCGTTCGAGCAGGCCCGGGACGCACTTATCGCGTGGGCCGAGCGGCCGACGGCCGTAATGTGCGCGGAGGCGCTGTGGTGGCAGTGCCACCGGCGGCTGCTGGCCGACGTGCTGACCGCCAGGGGAATCGACGTCCGACACATCATGTCGGCGAGTACCGTGGCACCGCATGAGCTGACAGAATTCGCCCGCGTGGAGACCGGGAATGTCAGGTACCCAGGGTTGATCTAGGGCTTAGTACGAGGTCTGCTCGGCCCATTTGCGGGCCCGGGCCTCGGCGAGCTCTTTCGTTTCGGCGACCAGGACGACAGCACGGTGCGGCTTGCCCGACGCGTCGCGGCTGACCCAGGCGATCCAGTGCGGCCCGTGCGCCTCGGAGTGGATGTGGTCCGTTCCGCCCGGCATGCAGGAAATCTACCAGAATTCGGCCACATTTGCATTGCGTCTGGACGGGGCCACCACATAGAATCGAAATCCGAAGGAGTAATCCGTGACGTTGACTTGTCCCAACTGCGGGAACGACCGGAATTTTCTGGTTAAAACGCTGCAGATGCATGTAGTTAGCCTCGAAGGCGGCCGGGTGGAAGTATCTGAGGAGAGTCGTCCGGCGGTGCTGGAAGTGCTCTGTGATGAATGCGAGTCCGCGCTGAACTTCGAAGAGTTCGAAGACACGCTCCGCAAAGAAGTCCTGTTGACGATCGGCGCGCGCTAAACCGCGCCCGCTCTCATCGTTCCTCCTCGTCGGCTTCTTCAAAGTAGTCGCAGTCAGGGCAGACCCACTCCTGCGCCACGCGAGTTGTGGCATTCGGATTGCCAGGGATGCGTACGACGGTTTCCGACGTCCGGAGCTGCATGTTGTCTCCGCACATCGGACACTCTTTCGTGCGGGCCGGTGTCTCGGGCACGATTCTTGTTGCACGGTAGCATCGGTGGAGTCGCCTTGACAAGGCGCGGATCGACTTTTATCGTTAGGAACCTTGATGACGCACGAGTGTTTTGCGGACGAGATTGCGATCGACTTTCCCTCCGTGGGACGTGTCGTCGATCGCATGCGCGACGCATTTCTCGGCGAAACGGATCGCGACGTCGTGCTGCGAGCGGACGTGTCGTTGTCGCAGCGCGAGGCCGTGGACGGCCTCGTGGTGTCGTTGGACGTTCCGGTGCGCGCGACCTGTCCGAACTGCGGCGGGCGCGGGGAGACATGGACCGAGCCCTGCGATCTCTGCGATGGCTCGGGCGCGGCCCGACTCGAATATCCCGTGCAGGTTTCGGTGCCCCCCGGCGTTGCCAACGGCGCGCGCTTCCGCTTCCGCCTGACGTCGCCCAATTCATGGCCAGTGCGCGTCGAACTGCGAATCGCCGTTCGCTCGTCAGCAACATAGCCGATAGATCAATCAATCAATCCGTCGATTCAATTACATTTCCCGATTACCCGATTACCAGATCACTGATTTCTCCCGTGCCTGTCCACATCGACCTTGTCGGGCTTCTCTTCATCGTCTGGGGCCTGTTGACGGCGCTCGTCGGCGTGTCGACACTGGCGCTGGGGATCGGCGCGGTGGCACTGATCGCATCCGCCAGCCGAAGCGGCGGCGGCGTGGCGGCGGGCATTACGGCTGCTGCGTTCACGACGCTCGCGATCATCGCTATCGTGTGGGGATCGGCGCACGTGGTCGTCGGCGTGCCGCTGCGTCAGCGAAAGCCCTGGGCTCGCCTTGTTGCGCTGACGCTGGGCTCGGTGGATCTCCTGCTGCTGCCGTACGGGACCGCGCTGGGTGTCTACACGTTGTGGGTGTTGCTGAACGAGAAGGGTCGAAGCCTTTTCGATGCACATGGCTGATGGCTGTTCCAGCCATCGACCCATCAGCCATGGTCGCCGATGTTACGGATCATCGCGAGTCCCCTGCGGAATCCACGGACCACACCGCGCGATCCGTGTAATCGCCTTCCATCCGCCGCGCGCGATTCCGTCACGCACGATCACGACTTCGGCATAACGGCTGCAACTGGGTGTGAAACGACAGCGAAGGCCGACGTGTGCGGCGATGGGCGCGAGCGCCTGCTGATAGAGGTGCACGGCGCCCAGCGCGATCGGCTGCGCGAACCACACCACCGTGACGAGACCACAAACTGCGACGCCACGGATGATACGGACTCGAACGGTGGACACCGATTCGATTGACCATTTAAACCGTGCCATCCGTTCGCGTCCGTGGCCTCCGCGGCAATGCAGTCGAGATCAGAATCGGTTTGCGTACTCGCTGATTCCTGGAATGATGAGTCGTCCGCCGTTGATCCCTTTCAGGATCGCTACTACGTGGACAGCGAGAATGCCGATCCAGGCGAACACGAGGAAAAGGCTCAGCACGCAGCCCAGACCCAGGGTCGCCAGGCTGACGATGCTCGTCATCAGGATGTAGGCAATGAGCAGGACGATCTCCGCGATCATCAACACGATGCCGTGCTTGGCGTGCCACTGCAGCTCGGCGTCGTTCTTCTCGACGAACAACGGCACGAGCGCCAGTGGCCACAAATATGCCAGCACGATCATCACGCCGTGATTGGGCGACGGATCAGACAATCGGCCTGGAGTGTACGTTATTCTTGGGGATATGCAAGTTGCCGAGACGGCCGTGCTCGACGCGCTGAAGGTCGTTCGCGATCCCGATCTCAATCGCGACATCGTCAGCCTCGGGTTCATCAAGGGACTGGCGATCGACGGTGGACGCGTGTCGTTCACGATCGAGCTGACGACACCGGCCTGTCCGGTCAAGGATCAGATGCGCGATCAGGCGCGCGCGGCGGTGATGCAGCTGCCGGGCGTGACGGCGGTCGACGTGCAGATGAGCGCGCGCGTGCGCGAAGCGGTCGGCGCCGATGGATCGCGTCAGACGGTGCCGGGCGTGAAGAACGTCATTGCCGTCGGCGCTGGCAAGGGTGGCGTCGGCAAAACGACGGTTGCCGTCAACCTGGCGATCGCGCTCGCGAAATGCGGCAGCAAGGTCGGGATCATGGATGCCGACATCTACGGTCCCAACGTTCCGATCATGCTCGGCATGAAGTCTCAGCTCACCAACGACGGCGAGAAGATCCTGCCGGCCGAGAAATACGGTCTGCAGGTAATTTCGATGGGATTTCTCACGGCCGACGACGCACCGATCATCTGGCGCGGGCCGATGCTGCATGGCGCACTGCAACAGTTTTTCCGTGAAGTGCGCTGGGTGAATCTCGACTATCTCGTGGTCGATCTGCCGCCCGGCACCGGCGATGTGGCGCTCAGCCTCAGCCAGACCGTGCCGGTCGCCGGCGCGATCATCGTCACGACACCGCAGCAGGTGTCGCTGGCCGACAGCCGTCGCGCGGCGGCGATGTACAAGAAGTTGAACATTCCGCCGCTCGGCATGATCGAAAACATGAGCTACTTCGTCTGCCCGAACTGCCATCACGAGGCGGACATCTTCGGACACGGCGGCGGCGAGTCGTTGGCCAACGAGCTCGGCATTCCGTTCGTCGGCCGAATTCCGATCTATCAACCGATCCGGGAGGGCAGCGATGCCGGCGTGCCGCTGATGATCAGCGAGCCCGATTCGCCGGCGGCGCGCGCGTTCATGGCCGCAGCGGAACGGACCGCGGCCCAGGTCTCGATTGCGAGCTATCACCGGCCGACGATTCAGTTGACGGTGGTGAGGTGACGATGCGTACGCAGAGAACAAGGCAATCGCAGAGTCCGCAGAGATCGCAGAGCAGGCTTTTCTCTGCGATCTCTGTGTGGTTGGCGGTTGCTCTTTTGACGGCCTGCGCCCGCGCGCCGCAAACATCGTCCAGCCCGGAACCCGGATCGAAGATACCCTCGTCGATCGTCGATCCGTATCTGAAAATCGCGACCGCGCTCGCCCACGACAGCACGGACGGGGTGAAGACGAACGCCGGCCAGGTTGCCGCGGCGGCCGCGGCTCTGGGCGCGCCAGCCGCGAAGATCGACACGGCCGCGCTGCGTCTGACGTCCGCTGGCGACATCGCCGATGCCCGTGAGAAGTTCGGCGCGCTGAGTGAAGCGATCGATGCGTACATGACCGGCTTGCATCTGACGCCGCCCGACGAGGTCAAGGTGGCCGTGTGTCCGATGGTGCAGAAGCCGTGGATGCAGAAGGGAGGCGACATCAAGAATCCGTACTTCGGCAGCCAGATGCTCACCTGTGGAAGTTTCAGGCAGTGAAAATCTCGTTCACGAAACACACGCTCGCCAACGGTCTCGGCGTGCTGCTGCACGAGGATCACGCCTGCCCGATCGTCGCGGTGAATCTCTGGTATCACGTGGGATCGAAGAACGAACGTCCCGGCAAGACCGGCTTCGCTCACCTGTTCGAGCATCTGATGTTCGAAGGCTCCGAGCACTACGACCGCGGCTTCTTTCAGCCTTTGCAGGGAGCCGGCGCGACGCTCAACGGGTCGACCAACGCCGATCGGACCAATTACTGGGAAGTGGTGCCGTCCGGCGCGCTGGAGCTGGCGCTCTGGATGGAATCCGATCGTATGGGCTATCTGCTGCCTGCGCTCACGGATAAGAAATTCAACAACCAGCGCGATGTGGTGCTGAACGAACGGCGGCAGAACTACGAGAACCGCCCGTACGGCCTCGCGCCAATGGCACTGCTGAACGCGCTGTTTCCTCCCGACCATCCGTACCACTGGGCCACGATCGGCGAGATTGCCGATCTGGAGTCAGCGGAGCTGGAGGAGGTCCACGCGTTCTTCCGGCGGTTCTATCACCCGGCGAACGCGTCGCTGGCCATTGCGGGAGACATCGACAGCGCGCGCACGCTCAATGTCGTGCAGGAATACTTCGGCGAGCTTGCGCCCGGTGAGCGCGTCGAGCCAGTGCGCGCCGCCGCCTCGCTCACGCACGACCACCGCATCTACTTCGAGGATCGGATCGAGCTTCCGCGGCTCTATCTCGCCTGGCTCACGCCCGCAATGTTCGCCGATGGCGACGCCGATCTGGATCTCGCAACCGACCTGCTGGCCAACGGCAAGACCTCGCGCCTGTATCGCAAGCTCGTGTTCGACCGTCGGATTGCCACCGATGTCTTCGCGTCGCAGAACTCGCGGGAGATGGCCGGCTACGCGCAGATTACGGCGACCGCTGCGCCGGGTCATGTGCTGTCTGAACTGGAAGATGCGATCGTCGAAGAGATTTCGAAGCTGCGGTCCGAAGGTCCGACCGACGACGAGATGGAGCGTGGCCGCGTACAGGCAGAGTCGCAATTCATGTTTCGTTTGCAGACTGTGGGCGGCTTCGGCGGAAAATCCGATCAGCTCAACGCGTACAGCGTGTTCCTGAACGACCCTGACTATTTCGATCGCGATCTCCGGCGGTATCAGGCGGTGACCACGGCCTCGCTTCAGCATGCGGTCGGCCGGTATCTCGATCCGGCCGCGCGCGTGACCTTGAGCATCGTCCCGCGCGGGCGCGCCGAACTGGCGGCGATCGACTCCGTGCCGACGGTAGTCGCGTGACTCTCACCCGTGCCCGGCTCCCGGAGCCCGGTCCGACGCGGCCGTTTGCGTTTCCGTCCATTCAGAAATCGGCGCTGTCGAACGGGCTGCGCGTGTGGACCGTGACGCACGCGCAGGTCCCGCTCGTGTCGCTCATGCTGCTGGTGCGCTGCGGCGCAGCGGCCGATCCCATCGGCAAAGAAGGACTGGCGGCCGCGACCGCCGACATGCTGGACGAAGGCACTGGCGACCGATCGGCGATCGAGATCCACGAAGCGATCGCGCGGCTGGGCGCGCATTTCGACACCGACATCGGCTCGGATGCCTTGGTGGCCAGCGTGACGGTGCTGAGTCGCTTCGTCGATCGGGCGCTCGCGCTGCTCTCCGACATCGTCGTGCGGCCGGCAATGCGCGAATCCGATTTCGTGCGCGTACGGCAGCTGCGACTGCACCGTCTCACACAGATGCGCGACATGCCGGCGGCGGTGGCCGATCGTGTTTTTCTGAAACTGCTCTACGACGGGCATCCGTACGGGCACTCGCCAATCGGGAACGAGAGCGCGCTGGCCTCGATGACCGTGGACGACGTGCGCGCGTTTCATCGTCAGGCGATTCTGCCGTCGGCGGCGACGCTGATCGCGGTCGGCGATTGCGATCACGCGACGATCGAGCGGCTGGCGCAGGACACGTTTGGCGATTGGGCCCCTGGACCAGCCGTGGCGGTGGAGGCCAACGGCAACGTGCCGCGCGGCGCTGGCATCAACGTCGTCGCCCGGCCGCGCGCGCCGCAATCGGAGCTGCGGATCGGCCAGGTGGCGGTTGCGCGCAGTACACCCGACTACCACGCGCTGGTGCTGGCGAACGCGATTCTTGGCGGTCAGTTCATCAGCCGAATCAACACCAACCTGCGCGAGCAGAAAGGCATCACCTACGGGGCGCGGACCGCCTTCGAATTCCGGCGGCTGCCCGGACCATTCGTCCTGCAGGTGAGCGTGCAAACGAGCGCAACAGCGCTGGCGATCGAAGAGTCGGTCCGCGAGATCGGTGGGATGCGCGGAACGCGACCGATTACACCTGAGGAGCTGTCGCTCGGCATCGCAGGTCTGACGCGTGGCTACGCCAGGAACTTCGAGACCGCCGATCAGATTGCCCGCGCAGCGATGCAGCTGGCACTGTACGATTTGACGGACGACTACTTCGCAGAGTTCGTCCCGCGGATCGAGCGCGTCACAGCCGAGGATGTCTCCACCGTGATGACGCGCCATATCGACCCGTCGCGACTGACGACGCTTATCGTCGGCGATCTCGATGCCATCGGCCCGGACCTCTCGCGTTTAGGGATGGGAGATCCGGTCGTCATGCCGCACGAGGGTGTTTGATGCATTGCAGATTGCAAATTCCAGATTGCTGATTCATAGGAGGTTGAACGAGGTCCTTCCTACACGAATCGGATCAATCAGCACCCCGCAATCAGCAATGAGCAATTTGCAATGCGCGCATTCCCGTGAAGGCAATTCGCTTTCATATGCACGGCGGCCCGGAGGTGCTCCGACTCGAGGACGTGTCCGAACCGAGGGTTGGTGCAGGCGAGGTGCTCCTTCGCGTCCGGGCGTGCGCGCTGAATCACCTCGACGTGTGGGTGCGGCGAGGATTGAAGCGAGTGGAGGTTCCGCTGCCGCACATCTGCGGCAGCGATGTGGCGGGCGAGGTCGTCGCGACGCCGGACGGTGACATCCCCATCGGGGGACGGGTCATGGTGCAGCCGGGCATCAGCTGCGGGACCTGTTTCGCCTGTCTGGCCGGACTGGACAACGAATGCCGGCAATATGAAGTGCTCGGCTACCTTCACCACGAGGGCGGCTATGCCGAGTTCCTCAAGGTTCCGAGGCAGAATCTGATATCGATTCCCGAGGAATTGGACTTCGTGCATGCGGCCGCGTTTCCGCTGACCTTTCTGACGGCCTGGCACATGCTGATGACACGGGGGCGGCTGCAGCGCGGTGAAGATGTGCTGATCCTGGCGGCAGGAAGCGGGGTGGGTCAGGCTGCGATTCAGATTGCGGGTTTACACGGCGCCCGCGTGTTTGCCACGGCCGGATCGGACGAGAAGCTCGAGCGCGCACGGGCACTTGGCGCCGCGGCGGTGATCCATCACCATAAGCAGGAGATCGCCGCAGAGGTTCGGCGTTTGACGAACGGGCGCGGCGTCGATGTCGTCATAGAGCATGTTGGCGCGGCGACGTGGGGGCAGAGTCTGCACGCGCTGGCTCGCGGTGGACGGCTCGTGACGTGCGCCACAACCGGCGCGAACGGCGCCATCGATCTGGCCAGTCTGTTTACACGTCGGCTGACGATTCACGGTTCGTACATGGGCACCAAAAGCGAGTTGATTCGGGCGGCGCGGTTTCTGTTCAGCGGGCAGCTCAGGCCGGTGATCGATCGGACCTTTCCGCTGGCCGACGCCGCGGCCGCGCACCAGAGGTTGGAAGCGTCGGCTCACTTCGGGAAGATCGTGCTCGACCTCTCATGAATCTGCAGCGCGTCAGCGTCAGCCTGTTTACGCTCATCGCGATCGTCACGATCGCGCTGGCCGCGGCCACGATCTGGCTGTTTCTGACGAATCCCGTCACCGTCGCCAACGCCGTCAACGAGGGCGACGTCTCGCCCCTCGTCCGCAATCTCGCGGAGGTGCTGTTTCAGGCGCTCAGCGGGTTACTCAAGTATCTCTGATATCGCACGGTGCACGATCCACGGTGCCTGGTGCCAAGGTGCGAGGGTGCCAAGGTGCGAGGGTGCCAAGGTGCGAGGGTGCCAAGGTGCGAGGGTGCCAAGGTGCCACAGTGCCGCGGTTCTATGGTGCCAAGGTGCCGAATGTTCAAAGCGCCAAGCACCTGGCACGGACCACCCAGCACCGAGCACCCGGCACCGAACACCCGGCACCCAGCACCGAGCACCCAGCACACAGCACCCAGCACTCAGCCCTCCCTGCCAAGATAGGTGAGACACTTTACCCCTCGTCAATTAGTGTGCAGGGCGGGGAGATGAATCATTGATGGATGCGACCCGCAACCTGTTGGCACGACAGACGATCGTGGGGGAGCCGGAGCGAAGGGA
>JBKPDW010000208.1:0-10952 GCA_046728115.1 Acidobacteriota bacterium
AGTCAACCACAGCCTGCGCTCTTTTCCGTTCGTCTCTGTTTCTTCGTTTCTCCGTGTGGATCTGTTCCCTCCGTCCTCTGCGTTCCCTCGGCGTCCTGTCCATAATCCTGGGGACGGTCTTCAATTCGCCGCTGCTCGGCCAGCAGCCAGCTCCGGCGCAGGCGCCCAGCTTCCGCACCGGCGTCAACCTCGTCCTCGTGGATGTCGTCGTTCGCGATCGCAGCGGCGCGATCGTCCGCGGGTTGACAGCCGACGATTTCGAGTTGCTCGAGGACGGCGTCCGCCAGCAGATCCTGACGTTTGCCTTCGAGGACATCGGCAGGAACGCTCCGCCGATCGAGAAGACGTCCACGCTTGCGGCGATCGCAACCGCCTCCGCGCCCGCTGTGGCCGAATCGCCGGATACGCCGGCGCACCCGCTCACGTCCGACGAGGTCGCCGGTCATCGTTTGCTGACCCTGCTCTTCGATACCAGCTCGATGCAGCCGGAAGAAGTGCAGAAAGCCGTCGACAGCGCCACGTCGTGGGTCGACCGCGACATGTCGCCCGCGGATCTCGTTGCTGTGGCGGCCATCAACTCGAGCCTGCAGGTCCTCAACGATTTCACGAGCAGCAAGGAACAGGTGCGAGCGGTGCTGTCGAGGTTCGCCGCCACTGACGGCACCGCCTTCAGCGCGGTCGATTCGAGCACGGCGGCCACCGACGAGGCGTCCACGACGGCCACCGATGATGTGACGGCGGTCGATCAGAGCGCGCAGGAACTCGACACTTTCAACAACGATGTTCGCCTGCGCGCGCTCCGGACCCTGGCCGAGGCGCTGCAGCCGATTCAACAGAAGAAGGCGATCATCTATTTCAGCTCGGGCATGCAGCGCAGCGGGACCGACAACCAGGTGGAGCTGCGCCGTGCGGTCAACGCCGCCGTTCGCGCGAACGTCGCGATCTACCCGGTTGACGCCCGCGGGTTGCAAGCCATTGTTCCGGGTGGCAGCGCCCGGCAGGGCAGCCGCGGAGGCCTATCGGCCTTTACCGGCAGTGCCGTCGCGGGTCAGTTCGAGCAATTCGCCGCGCAGCAGGAAACGCTTACGTCGCTCGCCTCGGATACCGGCGGCACGGCGTTCACCGACACCAACGACTTCGGCGAAGCCTTCGCACGCGTCGAGAGAGATATCTCGTCGTATTACATTCTGGGATTTTCCAGCACGAACAGCAGCAAGGACGGCAGGTTTCGACGCCTCACGGTGCGCGTGCGCAATCGATCGAACGTCAGGATCGACGCCAAGAACGGGTACTACGCTGATCGAGACTTTGCGCACACGGCGAAAACGGATCGCGAAGTCGTGCTGATGGAGCAGCTCGGCGCCCCGATTCCCGCGACCGACGTGCCGGTCTTTGTCACAGCCGGGTGGTTCCGGCTGGCCGCCGACAAGTACTACGTGCCGATTTCGGTCGCTGTGCCGGGATCTGCCGTCCCCGTGTCCACCGACAAGGTCACGCTCGACGTCGCCGGCTTCATCAGAGACGAACGCGGGTTCCCCGTCGGTCGAGTTCGCGACACGCTCACGGTGCCGCCAGCCAGCGCCGGATCGCTTGCGACGAGACAGGTGCTGTACCAGACGGGCGTGACGCTGCCGCCCGGCCGCTTTTCCGTGAAGATCGTCGTCCGCGAAAATTCGAACGGACAGATGGGCACGTTCGAGACGCCGATCGTTGTGCCCGAGCTGAAACAATCACCGGTGAAAATGAGCTCGGTGGTGCTCGGCACGCAGCTGCAGTCCGTGGCCGCCAGGAAAACGACCAGCCCGCTGGTTCGCGACGGCGTCGAACTCGTCCCCAACCTCACGCACATCGTCGGCCACGATCAGACGTTGTATTTCTATTACGAGGTGTACGACCCGGCGTCCGAGAGCAACGGGCCGCTGCTGCGCACGAATCTGGTGTTCTACCGAGGGAAGGTGAAGGTCCTGGAAACACCCGTTGTCGTGCGGACGACGGTCGACGCCACCGAGCGCCACGCGGCGGTGTTCCAGTTCGAGGTTTCGGCCGCCCGGTTCAAGCCCGGACTTTACACCTGCCAGGTGAGCGTGATCGACGCCGTGGCGGGCCGCTTCGCATTTCCGCGACTTCAAATGTACGTTCGCTAGCCGGACCTGCTCTTGGGGCGTCCTCGCGACCGAGGATCTCGTAGCTGAAACAAGCGAGATTGAGATACTCGCTGAATCCGGTGACACGCCCGGGATCGACGCGGCGGGCGGCCCTCGGCTCGCGTTTACCGTCAGACGATGGTGACGCGCCGTTCAGGCGGCCCGCACACGGCCCTCGATCGCGAGTCCGCTTCAGGGAAGCTAGAAGTCAGACCTCAGATGTCAGAGTAGCCCGACCCTGTCAGGGTCGCGATTGGCTTGGCACGCGATGGGGCAAGCGTCGAGGAACTGCGCCAGGCGACGTGGCCTCGCGATCGAGGACCTCGTGCGGCGCGCCGGGAACACGCGTGGAAAACCGCGGCCTCGGGCGCGTGCTGCCGATCCCCGCGTCGATTCGAATGGTCGACGCATTCGGCACGAACAAGCCACACGCAGCCACCTCGCGGGATTCCGGTGACCCTCCTCGATCGACGCGGCTGAGCGGCCCTCGGCTCGCGGTTTACAGTCGGCCGGTGATCACGCGTGTTCCATGCGGCCCGCACCAGGCCCTCGATCGCGAGGCTGCCTCAGCGAAGCCGGAAGTCAGACGCCAGAGGAGCGCGACGCTTTCAGGGTTCCGTGTGGCTGAATTGAGGCACGACGTTCAACGCGGAGACCTGAGCCGCAGCGCCTATAGTTTCAACTCTCTGCGGTCTCAGTGCGCTCTGCGTGGATCGTTCGCGGATGGCAAGCGTCGAGGAGACCGCACAAGACGGCGAACGCGGGACAATCGGCGGATGAATCGCTGTCTGGAAAAGAAACACGTCGAGAGTCAGCCGCGCCCCTTGGAGCTTTTGTCCTTCTCAAAATCGTGCAGATGTTTGTCTCGATTCGAAATTTCTTTATGGCGTGGGTGACGGCCACCTATATGTTGCTCGTCGTTCAAGCCATTGCTCTGTCGGTGATGTTGTTCAGGCTATTGCCTAGCAAATAGTCGAGCCGTTTACTTCTGTCTAAGACAATCGCGCTCGTATACATGACTGGTGACTATCCACGTCGGTGTGTCGCCATCACTTCAAACGCCGCGCGGCGCCCGCTTTCAACCGCACCGTTCATGTACCCCTGCCACTTGACGCTCGTGTGCTCGCCGGCAAAAAAGAGGCGACCGCATGGCCGCGCCAGCCATTCCCGCAGAGCGGGGTCGAACGCCGGATCGAAAAAGGCGTACCCGCCGCGGGCGTGCGGATCGTGCTCCCACACGACCTGTCGGGATCCAACGAGGCGCGCCCGATTGGCTCCAAGGAAATCGAGCGCGGCGACGAGCCCCGAGGGCCCGTCCCTCGCGGTGATCTCCTGGGTGGCATCGCTCGCATCGCCGCCGGCCAGCAACGCGAGGATGCCGGCCGGTCCGCGCTGTTGTTCGTTGGCGTCCATGATCGCGCCAAACGGAAGCGCCGACCCGAACGCGCGGGGCCGGCCTGGCGCGCGCCAGAAGCGCCGCGAAAACTGCAGCAGCGTTTTCGTCCCGCGCCCGTACTTCAACCTCGCCACGGCCTCGTGCTGCAATGGCGGCAGCGATGGATTGACCGGGATGCGGCGCAGGATCGACGCCGGCAGGGTGACGATGGCGTAGTCGCAGGTGATCTGCGACGACTGGCTGCCGTTCTTGACGCTCACGCGGACGCTGGAGCCGCGCTGCGAGATCGCCAGGATCTCCGTGTTGAGATGGAGACGCGAGCCCAATGGCTTCGCAAGCGCGGTCGCCAGGCAATCATTTCCGCCTTCGATGCGGTACTGCGCGCGTGACCACGAAGAACCATCGCCGCCGAACACGTCGACCAGCACGATCAGCGACAATTCGTCCGGGTCGGCGAGGAAAAAGCCGCGCAGGCCCGTCGCCGCGGTTCGAAGATCCGGCGGTGCCTTCGTCTCCTCGAGCCATGCCGACACGGAACGCCGCGCGATGTCGGAGGCAATTGGCGAATCCCATCGCTGCTCGGCCAGCCGGTACGGCTCGACAACGGGCTCGAGCGCACGCGACAGCATGTCCCAGCGGCCCGCGATCCGCCGCGGCACGATGGTCGGCCGTCCTGAAGCGGTCGTGCGTACCCAGCCAAATCCGCCCCGCAGGATTCGCGCGAGCTTCAGATCGAGGTCGTCCGCGAGCCGCCGAATCTCGTGATGTTCGTCGTCGATGAGATCGCCGCCTGCGTCCGCGTGTTGCGCATTGGTGAAATCGTCGCGGATGGTCCACACCCGTCCGCCGACGCGGTTGCGCGCCTCCACCACGATCACCGCGGCGCCGGCAAGGCTCAGTTCGCGCGCGGCCGTCAACCCGGCCAGACCTGCGCCTGCAACGAGGACCGAGACGCCGTTCAAAGACATCGGTTCACTGTACATCTGGTAATCGGGTAATCTGGTAATTGGGTGATTGAATTGGTGAATACAGCAAGCAATTACCCGGTTACCCGATTACCCAATTACCAGATGAACTAAACTGTCTCCATGATTCTCGCCCTGGTTCTCGCCGCGGCGTCGTACGCCCATCCTGAACAACTGGTGGAAACCGACTGGCTGGCGGCGGACGCAGCTGACGCCAGCGTGCGCGGGGTCGACAAGCGAATGTCGGGATACGAAGCCGGGCATGTGCCGGGAGCCGTGTATCTGTCGCCGGTCGCCATTCGCGACGCGAACGCGCCGCCGACGTTTCTTCCCACTCCGGCCGCGTTCGAACAGATGATGGGTACACTCGGCATCTCAGACGGCACGCGCGTTGTCGTGTATGACGAGCGCGGCGGCATTTACGCAGCGCGATTGTGGTGGATTCTCAACTACTACGGTCACACTAACGTCGCGCTGGTGAACGGCGGTTGGCTGAAGTGGACGGCCGAGCAACGACCCGCGCAAACGAGCGCGCCATCTGTTCCGCCTGGCAAATTCATCGCGCGCGCGCAGCCCAAGTGGGTGGCGACGGCCAGCGATGTGGTCGCCGCAATCGACAAGTCCGGGATCAAGATCATCGATGCCCGCACCGTGGCGGAAATCGAGGGCAAGGATCTCCGCAACATCAAGCGCGGCGGATTCATTCCCTCGTCGACGCCTGTGTACTGGGAAGACCTGCTCGACCTTCCACAGCGCACCTTCAAACCGGCCGAGGAGCTGAAGAAGATCTACGAGTCGCACGGCATCGTGCCATCCCAGCAGGTGATTGCCTACTGCCAGGTCGGCATGCGCGCCTCCGTAGACCTGTTCGCGCTCCACCTGATCGGCTACGACAACCTGCGCAACTATTACGGGGCCTGGGAAGAGTGGGGTAATCGCGACGACCTGCCGATTGCGACGAGGAAGTAACCCTCAGGAAGCACTCGCCAGGAAGTAGCGCGGGCGTTCAGCCCGCGCTTTGGGCCTTATTTGATTCCGTTCGCCAGCGCAAACCTCTTGAAGAAGCTCGCGTTGTTCCATTTCGGCCTGTCGGCACGGTTCGCAATTCGGACGACGAGATCGCGAACGATCTCGACGTACTTGGCGGCGGCCGACTGTTCGATCGGCTGATCGAGATCGTCCGACGGCGAGTGGTACCGCTCGGCCGTCCATTTGGCCGCGATCGCCGCTTCGGGTGAGTTCGGCTCGTATCCCACCTTCATTGCAAGCGCAGGGATTCCCACCTTGATGAAGCTGTACTGATCGCTCCGGACGAATCGATTGCGCTGCGGCTCGGGATCCGCCTGCACCCGCACCGACGCCTTCGCAGCCGTGGCGCGGATGTCGTCGCCCAGATCGGACTCGTCGAGGCCGAGGACCATCAGCGTCTTGAGCGGGAACAGCGGCAGGAACATATCCGTGTTGATGTTGGCGACGATGCTCATGCGTGGAACGGTGGGGTGTGCGGCGAAGTACCGCGAGCCGAGCTCCCCCTTCTCTTCACCAGTAACCGTCAGGAACAAAACCGATCGCAAAGGCCTGGTGCCGCTGTCACGCATTGCGCTGGCCACCTCGAGAATCGCCGCGACGCCCGACGCGTTGTCCATCGCTCCATTGTAGATTCGATCCCCATTGATTGGCTCGCCGACGCCGAGGTGATCCAGGTGCGCGGACACGACGACGTATTCGTTGCGGAGCCGCGGATCGGCACCGCGCAGGATTCCGGCGACGTTCTGCGATTCCACATTCCCTCGCTCGATCCGGGTTGTCGCCTTGAGCCGCGCCGGCAGCGCGAACGCCGGCACCGGTTCACCAGCGTCGACATGCCCGAGGAGTTCGGCGAAGGTGTGACCGGAGTCGGCAAAGAGCTTGTCCGCGTGCGCGGGGTTCATCGTGACCGACAGCTGCTGCCCGGTCGAATCGTCGAGCGACACGTCGGCCAGCGTCATCGCCGGCTGCAGGCGGGCCAGCGTCGAGCGTGCCCATGGAATGTCCATGCTCTTCGGGTTGGCGATGCTGATGGTGCCAACCGCGCCCGCGTTCTTGTACATGCGCCAGCGTTCGGCGGCCGATCCGAAATGCGCCTGCAGCGGGCCGGGCAACGACTTCGGCGTTGCGGCGATATACACGACGACCGCGCCTCGGAGATTCAGGCCCTTCAAATCGTCAATGCCGCGTTCGGGAATGTTGAGGCCGTATCCGGCAAATACGAGCGGCGCCTCGAGCGACGGGGCAGCGTCGACGCGCATGTTGATGTTCGCGTCCTCGCCGAGTACGAGCGACTCGACCTTGCCGTTCTTCACGAGCGCCAGGCTCGATCCCGCTTCGACAATCTTGCGTGTCCTGAACTGCACCGGCTGGATGAAGCCGGCGAGGCCAGCTGGTTCAAGACCGGCTTTCTGGAACTGCGCGGCGACATAGTCGGCGGCTCGCTTGTGCGCCGCGCTGCCGGTATTGCGCCCCTCCATGCTGTCGTTGGCCAGCGCCTGCACGTGCGCCCACCACCGCTTGCCCGTGTTTTCGTCGCCGCGAACGCCGATAGCGGCCGCCGATGCCACGAACGCGAGAATCGTCAGAAAACGCGGCATGAAGGACTCCGTGAGACAGGTACTACGAGTGCCAGGTGCTAGGGTGCCACGGTGCCAGGTGCTACGGTGCCAGGTGCTACGGTGCTAGGGTGCCACGTGCCTGGGTGCCACGGTGCCAGGTGCTACGGTGCCACGGTGCCAGGTGCTAGGGTGCCACAGTGCCAGGGTGCCGCGATGCCAGGCCAAGGTGCCGCGGGCCAGGCCAGGGTGCCACGGTGCTACGGTGCGACGAGCCGAGGGCATAGGGCGAGTGCATTCGATACCGACGGCCACGGTGCGAGGCGCCACGGTGCGACGGTGGGACGAGCCGAAGGCATTGGGCGAGTGCATCGATACCGACGGCCACCGTGCCAGAAGCCACCTGCGTCGGTTGAACTCTGCGTTCTGCCACCTAGCACCTCGGCACGCAGCACCTAGCACCTCGGCACCTGGCACCTTGGCACCCAGCACCCCGGCACCTAGCACCAAGGCACCATAGCACCCCAGCACCATCACCAGGGCGCCCCAGCCAACTGGCGCCGGCTCTTACGCTGGTTCTTGAGCGATAGAATACGCCGCCGCGGAGGTTTTGATGTCGAAGTGTCGTCTGTCGCTTGTGATTGGCGTGCTCGCGATCGGCTCACCCCTGTTCGCGCAGGAGCGGCTGCAATCGAGCGATTTGGTCAAGCTGAGGTCGGTCTCGGGATTAGCCGTGTCGCCCGACGGCTCGCGGATCGCCTACACGGTGGAGAACAACGACGGTCCGGGACGGCCGTACGCTCAGCTGTGGGTGATGACAGCAGCGGACGGCAAGAGCGTCCGATTCGGCGGCGAGAAAGAATCCTCGGGCAATCCTGTGTGGTCGCCTGACGGCCAATGGCTCGCCTATCGCGGTCGCGTCGGCGACAAAGCCGGCCTCGTCATCGCGCGCGCCGACGGCAGCGGCGCGCGCTTCCTTGCGGACATGGGCGGCACCAACAGCCCTCTTCCAACAACCGGCAATACTGTCGCCTGGTCGCCCGACAGCAAACAGATTGCCTTCGTATCCTCGGTGCCTGGTCCGGAAACGGCGGACGCGACCGGCGATCCGATCGTCATCACTCGGTACCTCTACAAACCCGACGCCGCAGAGGGCATGACCCGTTTCAACGACAACCGCCGGCTGCATATTTTCGTTGTCGACCTCGCATCGGGAGCGGTCAAGCAGCTGACCGATGGGACGCATTACGAGCACTCGATCGATTGGTCGCCCAAAGGCGATGAAATTGCGTTCGTGTCGAACCGCGAGCCGAACGAGGACCAGTTCTTCAACTACGACCTCTTCACGCTGCGTGTCGCCGATGGTTCGATTCGACGCCTGACCTCGACGGAAAACGCCGAGTACCGGCCGCGCTGGTCACCCGACGGGAAGACGATTGCGTATCAAGCCACCAGGCGCGGCCTGACGGATCTCGAAACGACGATGGAAGATACCCATGTCTGGCTGATCGACGCCGACGGCACGCATCGGCGGGAGCTCGGCTCCGCGATGGATAACCGGCAGGGCGCGCCGCTCTGGACAACGGATGGACGGGCGGTGCTCTTCACAGTCCAGGAGCGTGGGACGTCGCATCTGTACCGGCTGCCGATCACGGGCGGCAAGGCAGAGCTGATCGTCGGTGAGCGCGGCACGGTGGGCGACGTTTCCGTGGGCAAGACGGTGCTGGCGTACACGCTGGCCACGGCGTCCGACCAGGCGCAGCTGTATGTTGCGGGCCGCCAGATGACCGACCTCAATCGCGCGGTGCTTGGCAGCAAGCCTCTGGCCGAGGTGGAATCCTTTACGTTCGTCTCGAACGACAACAAGTTCGACGTCGAAGCCTTTCTCACCAAGCCGGTGGACCTCGGCCCGAATGCGAAGCACCCGCTCATCGTGACCATTCACGGAGGGCCGCACGGACAGCAGGGGCCGGCGTTCAACTTCAAGAATCAGGTGTACGCCGCTCGTGGATGGGCGACGCTGATGGTGAATTATCGCGGCTCCACGGGATACGGCCAGGCCTTCACCGACGCCGTGTTCGGCGATCAGAACGGTAACGAGGCCCAGGACGTGCTGTACGGTCTCAGCGCCGCGATGCGCCGCTATCAGTGGGTCGACCGCGATCGACTTGGTGTCGAAGGTACGAGCTATGGTGGTCAGTTGAGCGCGTGGCTGATCACGCAGACGAACATCTTCAAGGCTGCGATTCCGACGGCGGCGATCATCAACCTGATCAGCTACAACTACATGACGTACTACAACCAGTACGAGCAGATGGAATGGGGCGTGTTTCCGCATCAAGGCAACCTGATGGACACATTGCTGGCGCGATCGGCGATTCGCCACGTGGCCAACGCGCATACGCCGACGATGCTGATGCACGGCGAGAACGACAACGATGTGCCGATAGCAGAAGCCGAGCAGTACTACATCGCGCTCCGTGATGTGGGGACGGAAGCCGTGATGGTGCGTTACCCGCGCGAAGGGCATGGGATCCGGGAATCCAGGCATGTCGTAGACAGCATCGATCGGAGCATCAAGTGGTACGAACGGCACTTTCCGCCGGGCACGCCACGATCCTGATCGGGTGAGTGTGGGCCGTGATCGGTGCGGCGGCGCCCGCACAGCGTCCGGACTCCGCGGCGGCAGCTGCGGTTACCGACTCAGTGCTGACAGGAGTTCCGTTCGCACCACCCGAGACTCTCGAGTCGTTGCCGCGGGATGCGCAGGATCGCGCGGCCGAGTACCGGCAGCGCGAACGGACGTTTCACAGCGCCTTGATCCCGCCCCGCGGTGCGGCCGAGACCGAGCGACGGGTGTTCGAGAAGCGCATCGCAATCGAGCGCGTGGTGTTCTGCCTGTTTCCACGTCGTGACATTCCGCGTGTTTCGGCCACATACGCGTCGGATGCGGATGTGTCGGCCACGTGGGATGGTCAGTCCGAGCTGCCGCGTCGCGAAGCCGCATTCATCGACGATCTGCTGCGGACCGGAGCACAGCCATGGCTGGCGCCATATCTCAACCTCACTGCGGGGCACCGTAAGTTGTGTGCGAGTCGGCTCGAAGGGCCGGAGAGCGAGGCCGATCGGCAGGCGTTGGCGGATGACGCGCGGCGGCAACTCGCTCGTGCGCGCGATGGCGGGCTGCCGCTCATTCGCGTGGCGGCCGAGTACCTGCTGGCGGCCCACGCGTCTACTGCTGCTCGACTGTGTACCCCTTCGCCTTGAGCATCGCGACGAGGCCGTCGGCACCCACCAGATGCGCCGCGCCAACGAGGACCATGGCGCGAGTCTTTCGCGCGAACAGCGCTTCGATCTTCGGCATCCAGTTCTTGTTGCGGTCGACGAGCAGCCGCTGGTAGAGCAGCGGATCGGCCTTCAGATCGGCGAGCACGATCCGCTCCACGCTCGCGGCGTCGCCCGCTTTCCAGGCGTCGGTGAGCTTCGAGACGCTGCTCGTCTCGGCATTCAATTCCTTGAGCGATTGCGCGAGCATCCGATCCTGTTGTTCGAACGTCATCTCGTCGAGCCGGGAAATCTGATACTCGACTGTTTCGAGCGCCTGAACGCTCTTACCCCCCTTGCGCGCGCGATCATAGAAATGTTTGTCGAGACCCAGGTCGGGATCGAATCCGGCCTTCGTGAGGGTGAGTCCTTCGAGCGTGAGCGCAATCATCCACGGCTTCAGCCGCTGCAGCGCCTCGACCGGCGCCCCGACGTCGGCGACCGCCTTGTTCATCAGCGCGAGCGTGGCGGGCGAGAGCACCTTGTCGAGCGCCTGACCCGACGGCAGCATCGCGCGCATCAGCGCCTGCATCTGCAC
>JBKPDW010000209.1:0-16277 GCA_046728115.1 Acidobacteriota bacterium
TTCCTATTGCATTCCAATAGGACGTTGTGGCACGCTCTATATGGCTTTCCCATATGAGCAACGCCAAGACTGACGTCTGGCAAGGCACCCTGGCGTTAATGGTGCTCAAAACGCTGGAGGCGCTCGGACCCCTTCACGGCTATGGCATTGCCCGCCGCATCGAGCAGACGAGCGCGCACAACCTGGTGTTGAACTACGGCACCCTCTACCCTGCCCTGCTGAAGCTCGAGCAGGAAGGCTACATCGCTTCTGAGTGGGGGTTGTCCAACAACAATCGCAAAGCGAAGTTCTATCGGCTGACGGCGGCCGGCCGGAAGCAGATCACGAAGGAAACGCGTGAGTGGGAGCGGACCACGCAGATCCTGTCGCGGTTTCTGTCGCCGCGGGAGCAACCCTGATGCGAGGAATGCGCGCGTTCATCCTCAGGATCGCCGGACTTTTTTCCACGACGCGCGACGATCGCGATTTCGCCAACGAGCTCGACAGTCATCTCCAGATGCACATCGACGACAACGTGCGCTCCGGCATGTCACCCGCCGAGGCACGGCGGCGCGCGCTCATTCAGCTGGGGGGCGTCGTGCAAACGGCCGAACGCTATCGCGATCGCCGTGGCTTCCCTCTTATCGATGGTCTCCGCCAGGATCTCGCGTATGCCCTGCGGATGCTGAGACGCAATCCCGCATTCACCTGCACGGCGGTTCTCACGCTGGCGCTCGGCATCGGCGCCAACACGGCCATCTTCAGTGTAGTCAATGCAGTACTGCTGCAGCCGCTCGACCTGCCCGAACCCGATCGTCTGGTGATGATCTTCGGAACCGATACGCGGCGCGGTGACATTCACGATGTGTCGTCGTTCCCTGATTTCGTCGACTGGAGCGCCCAAAATCGCGTCTTCGAACGGTTGGCTGCGTTCACCAGCAAGCCGATGACGAGCAGGGCAGCGGCCGGCGAATCCGAGTTGATGCCCGGCAAACAGATTTCTCCTGGAATGTTCGAAACACTCGGCGTTCAGCCTGTCCTGGGACGATCGTTTCGTATCGAGGAGCAGCAGCAAGGAGACCCGTCACACGTCGTCATATTGAGCGGTGCGTTCTGGAAACGACAGTACAACAGTGCGCCCGATGCACTCGGACAGATGCTCCGCATCAACGACGAGGCTCATACGATTGTCGGGGTGATGCCTCCAGCCCTCCGGGTGTCTCCAGGCGACGTGGACGAGATTTACACGCCCCTTGTCGTTGATACGGATCGCGGACACGGCTACTTGCGCGTCATCGGTCGGATGCGTCGTGGTGTGACCCTCGCACAGGCGCAGGCGGACATGGATCGGATCGCCGCGCATCAGGCGGCCCTCTATCCCAGGAACAACGCCACCGTCGGCACGAACGTCGTCCCGCTCGTTGATGCCTTCGCGTTCAACGTGCGCAGCGGATTGCTGATCCTCTTCGGCGTTGTCGGAGTCGTTCTGCTGATTGCCTGCACGAACGTGGCAGGACTGCTGTTGGCCCGCGCTGCGACGCGCCGGCGTGAGCTTGCGGTCCGCGCGGCATTGGGCGCGGCACGTGGGCGCCTTGCGCGCCAACTCTTCACGGAAAGCATCGTCCTGGCTCTGATCGGTGGGGCGATCGGTCTGGCCATCGCCGACGTCACCGCTCGCGTGCTTTCAGTGCTTCTCGCCAGCAGCTTCCAGGTGCCTCGGGTGGACGGCGTGCGTACCGATTTCTGGGTTCTCGGTTTTACGGTTCTCGTATCGCTTGCAACCGGTGTTCTGTTCGGTGTCGCGCCGGCGTTTTCGTCGGCCTCGCCCGATCTCAATGGCGATCTGCATGACTCGAATCGAAGCTTCACGAGCGCTCGCGCACCACGACTGCGAAGCGGCCTGGTGATTGTCGAGACTGCACTGGCGTTGATGCTGCTGGCGGGCGCCGGTGTATTGCTGCGAAACTTTGCCACGATGAGAAGCACGCCGACTGGATTTCAACCCCGCGATCTGCTGGTTGCCGACATCTGGCTCCCGCAGCCCCGTTTTGCGAATCTTCCGGCACGGGCACAGTTCTATTCGGGCGTGCTCGCCGAACTCCGCGCGCGTCCGGGAATCCGGGGCGCGGCCTTCGTCAACGATGTGCCGTTGTCCGGCGGCACCGACAGCCTTGGGTTCCATATCGTCGGACGAGAGGATCCAAAGCCGGGCGGGATATTCCGGGCGGGCTTCAACATTGCGACCACCGACTACTTTCGGACGATGGGAATCCCGCTCGAGGCGGGTCGCGAGTTCACCGATGGCAATACTGCCGGCACGCTGCCGGTCGTCGTGATCAACGAAACCGCCGCCCGGCGGTTCTGGCCGGGCGAGTCGCCGATCGATCATCAGATCGTTCTGCCGGGTTCACGCAAGACGTCGATCACGCTCACGGTCGTCGGCGTGACCGGCGACGTTCGTCACGAGAGCCTGGCGATACCGCCGCGGCCGGAGTTTTTTCTGAACTCGCTCCAAGCTCCGCTGGCGTGGAACACCGCGGCGCTGACGGTGAGCACCATTCAGGATCCATCGGCAGTGATCCCGGAAATCAAGGCGATCGTCCGCGGCGTCGACCCGAATGTCCCGATTCGACGCATCGATACGATGGATCACATCGTTGCAGCGTCAATCGCCGAGCCGCGCGTCTACACGCTGCTGCTGGGCATATTCGCTGCGCTGGCGGTGGCCTTGGTAGCAGTCGGGATGTACGGACTGGTGTCGTACTCCGCGTCGCAGCGAATGCACGAGATGGGCGTCCGCGTGGCGCTGGGCGCCTCGCGCCGCGAAATCCTGCGACTCGTTTTGGGACACGGCTGGAAACTCGGCGCAATTGGCATCGCGATCGGGCTGGGCGCCGCGGCTGGCGTGACACGCGTGCTGGTGGCCCTGATTCGAGGAGTCGAACCGAACGACCCCGTCACGTTCGGTCTGGTCGCGGCCCTGCTGCTGTTCGTTGCGCTTGGCGCCAGCTACATCCCTGCGCGCCGAGCCGCGCGCATCGATCCGATGCTTGCTCTGCGATCGGAGTAACCGATAAAATTGGTCAGTTGGGGAATGGAGAGTTGGTGAATTCATCTTCAACGCGCGAACTTGCGAATTCACCAATTTCCAGAGGCCGCAATCGGGGCGAGGTAGCTCAGTTGGTAGAGCATACGACTGAAAATCGTAGTGTCGACAGTTCGATTCTGTCCCTCGCCACCATCAACTAACTCGCTGATTCTGCACGGTTTTATCGTCGCCAACCGACACTGTATTGGCTTCGCCAGTTTTCGCACATTCAACTTCCGTGTGCGAAACCGACGCCTTTCCTCCGTGATGCTTCTCGAATCGCTGCATGGCGCGTTCGCGCGTTTCTGGCGTTGACCCAAGGTAGCGCGACGTCGTGGTGATCGAGGCATGGCAGCAGATCGCGGACTTCGTGATCTGTGTTCCCCGGCGTCTCACGGACCCGACTTGCAAACTCACGCCTCAAATCGTGGAAATGCAGGCGGTGATGTTCGCCCGCCGACATGTCGCATACCAAGCCGTCTTGATGCTCGCAATCGACTCGCCGACTTCGTCGCGGAAGACATATACAGTCGCCGGAAGGCCCTTCCCCTTTGGATCCAGCCGACGCATATCGAGCACGGCCGCAAGTCGGGATGTCACCGGGATTTCGCGGGTCTCATACGTCTTCGTCTTTTCGGCCAGTATGATGATCCGGCGGGCTATTCGTTCGCCGTTCTGGCCGGTGGCCGAATCGATGTCCTGCCATTGCATGACAGTAGCTCGCCGATGCGGCATCCCGTTTCGAGTGCAGCGATGATGAGCGCCTGCAAGTGCGGCCCCGCCGCTGCCAACAGGCGTCGTTCCTCGCCTGCGGCTTTCTCACGGCTGGCCCGCACAATTTGTTGTTCCCGCGAAGATCGTAGAGCGTCACCAGTCGCCACCGATTTCGCCGCCGTCGAAGAGGTCGGCAAGGTTCGTCATGCTGCCGCTGCCGAAGAACGCACGCGCCGAGTCGGCCACGACAGACACGTTTGCGCCCGCGTCCAGTAGTGACCGATCCAACGGCCCGCCCTGCACGGCGAGTGCGAGCGCGCCGCCGCGTTCGCGACGGCTCTCAGCGAATGTTTGTGCCGCTAACGTAACGGACGCAGGGCACTCGTGGCGGCTCATCAACCTTGTGCCCGCTGCGATTGTATTCGCGCCGAACGAGGTTGATGTAATCGAAATGTGCCGGATAGTCGCACTTGGCCTCGGGAAACTCAACGCACCACAGCACGCACAACGTCTCGTCTCTGAAGTGCCAGTCTCGGTTCTGTTCGTACAGCCAGTTCTGGTACTTCGCGACTCGCATCCCGGTGTACCGCCCCATGTCCCAGCGCAGCGACTCCGAACCGCGCTTCACAGCGTCAGCGGCTTTCCGGGCAATCGGCACAGCCGCTCGGATTGCGTCGGTGCCACGCATCGACAACCCGTCAACAGCTTGGCCAGCCGCGTGAATTGCGTTACGACCGTTTCGTGCCGGTTCGTTGAGGTACGGCTGAGGTGAGGCAGCCACGATGCCACGCTCCCGAGTCGCAACGCGACCTGATGATGCCCCTGAACCAATGGCAGGCGGTCGGCTCTGAATGAGTTGAACGTCCCCGACCGCGCCAGTCCAACCGAGGCTGCCCGAATCGAGCGACATGATGACGAGTCGCGGCAGATCGCTTCCGTAGTCCGTCCGACGAACGTCTCTTACGCAGGCGTAAACCGAGGTGAGTCGGCGCTGCACGACGATGAGTGCTTACAGGAGAATCCGAGAGCCGAAATGCCGTTTACGTCGTAGTACTCTCGAAGCTGCCGCAGAATTGCGTCCATCTGTGGTTTCGCGGTCACAGTTCCTCAGAACGAACGTTATCCCTTTGCCGCGTTCCGTTTTGCGCTCCAATATTTCTTCATCCGAATGCTGACAGCTTTCCGCGCTGCGGCCGACATCCTTCTCCGCCGCGAACGCTTCCGTTGTTTCTTCGCTCGCCCGGCGTCTCTCGCCATGATGAACGACAGGGGCAATTCGTCCCTATCAACCGAGTCTCGGACATGCGGAAACAGGTCAAGCAGGTACTTGACTTCTTGCACTAACTCAAGAAATCGAACTTCCGCTCCGCGTTTGGCAAGTTCGTACAAATGAGCGTCACGCTTTTGCTTTGGCATCTCTCTCTCCCAGTTGTCTTACGGGCGACGAGCCTAGAAATGTACGTCCGCTGTTGACTGCCAAGCAATGGCGCTGGGGCGGGTTTTGGTCGGCCAAGTAAACAACCTGGCGTTCTCGGCGCCTACGAGGTGCTTCTGGACCGTCTGTGGAAGTGGGAACCCACACTCGGTCAGCAAGCGTTCAACGTCCTCGGTGTTTGCTCGCTTCTGTGCGTCCATTTCACGCGGGTCCCCTCCTCTGGTTCGCCCACGAAACGACTGGACTCCGGTCCAACACTCGAACCCGGCATTCAAGAGTCGCAATGCAGTGAACCCTTCGCGCCAGCCGACCGCTCCACCGTGATGGTAGTTCGCATAATGGTACCGACCTGTAGCGACCAAATCGCGATAGATGCACACCGAATAGTCGCATTCAGGACTGCCTCTGCCATCCCGTCCGGCACCGCCCCACATTGCCCTGAGGCTCTCCACCTGTCTCGATACGACCTCCACTCCTCGCCACAATCGGCCTTGTGCCTGATGACCACCTCAGATGCCGAAACAGCGCACCCTATGGTTCAGTCGCAGGCTATCAGCCGGAAGGGTTCATGTGTGATGGGCATGAGTAGGAGGCGTCTTGCCGACGCCGAACGATATCGTCCCACAAGCGAACACATCGTAGCGCCGGAATCGGTTGGTCGGATGAAGTTATTCAGCAATTTCGGCCAGCAGGACATCCCACGAATGGCATAAAGTTCGCCTGTTCGCGACGCATGTCCATCCTCACGATTTTCAACCCGGCTACTGAGCTTGCCCGGGACATGCGTTTCGCTGTGCGCTCGCTGTTGCGCGCCAAAGGCCTGGCCGTGACCGTCGTCGTCACACTCGGCCTTGGCATCGGCGCGAACGCCGCAATTTTCAGCGTCGTCCGTGGCGTGCTGCTCCGCCCGCTCGTCAATCGCGACGAAGACCGGTTGATCTACATCCGTCAGAGCGCGCCGGGCATCGGCGTTGAGAACTACACATTCTCGATGCCGGAGGTCGGAGACTTCAAGCAACGCGCGACTACCGTCGCGGCCTTCGGCGATTTCTCGACGGCCGACCTCGCGATGATCGCACCCGGTGGTGAGCCGCGCATGGTGAAGGCCGGGGTCGTCAACGGAACGTTCTTCGAGGTGATGGGGCTGCGTCCCGTGTTCGGCCGGCTGTTGAACCCGCAGGACGACGGTCCCAGCGCAGCGGCAGCGGCAGTGCTTACCTACCGATTTTGGAAAACGGCGTTCAACAGCGACCCGACAATCGTCGGCAAGACGATCCGTCTCGGCGTGGGGACCGCGACGATCGTCGGCGTGCTCGAGCCATCGGTGCCCTATCCGACCGAAACCGAGATTATCGCGAACATGGTGACCAGCCCGCATCACCTCGGGGCCACGATGGTCACCAGGCGCACCCATCGCATGACGGACCTCTTCGGCCGTCTCAAGCCGGGCGTGTCGTTGGAGGCGGCGCGCGCTGAGCTGACGGCGCTGCACACTGCAATCATCCACGAGCATCCTGAAGACTATTCGAAGAAGGCTGACGTACAACTCCGCGTCTCGAAGCTCCGCGATCAGATCGCGGCGCCAGCGAGGACGATCCTGCTCGTGCTGCTGAGCGCGGCGGCGATCGTCTTCGTCATTGCCTGCTCCAACGTCGCGAATCTGATTCTGGCGCGGTCGGTACGACGCGAGGGCGAACTGGCACTGCGTGCAGCCCTCGGCGCCAGCAGCGCTGCCCTGAGGCGCACGCTTCTGGCCGAAAGCCTGGTGCTCTGCGCCGCCGGCGCCGTGGCGGGCCTGTACCTCGCGGATCCTCTCGTCACCCTCATGGCGCGGTATGCGGCGCGGTTCTCCGTTCGCGCGTTGGAGGTGACGGTGGACTCGAGCGTCGCCTGGGTCGGCGCAGCGCTCGCCATTGCGGCGGCCGTGCTGCTTGCGTTCGTACCGCGGCTGCCGTCGTCGCGCGCATCAGCCGGTCTCGGTTTGGGAAGCGGCACCGTCCGGATGACACCCGCTACGAACCGCCGCCTGCGGATATTCGCGACGACGCAGATCGCGTTCTCGTTCGTGCTGCTCGCCGGCGCGGCGATGCTGCTCGGGACGCTCGTCGCGCTGCAGACCGAGCGGACCGCCTACGACATGCAGCACGTGCTCGCGTTCGACATCCCGTCAGCGGCGCCAGCTGTCGGACGCGGCAACATGAAGATGCTCCCCTTCAATGACGAGGCCCTGCGGCGAATCGCCCAGGTCCCCCGCGTCGATGCCGTCGCCGCAGGCAGCTTCGTCCCGTGGCGCGATGCAGGTGATACTGGCCCACGCATCAACTTCAGCTTCTCGGCCGAAGGGTACACGCCCGCGGACGGCGAAGAACCGCCACGCGCGCGGGCCCGTTTTGTGTCACCGGGCTTTTTCTCGGCGCTCGGCATCCGGCTCGTCGCGGGCCGCGAGTTCACAACTGCGGACGGCCGCGACGCCGAGCCGGTCGCGATAATCAGTCAGACCCTCGCGCAGCGGTTTTTCCCGAACGGCGACGCGTTGAACCGGCACCTGGCGTCGACCGACACCATGCCCATGCCCTTCGGGCGCATCGTCGGCGTCGTTGTCGACGTGGACGACGAACATCTCGCTGCGCAACCGGCCGTGACGGTCTATCGGCCGATTCAGCAGGGCGGCTTTGCCGGCCGTCTGTTCGTGCGCACGGCCGGCGATCCGCACACATTGGTGCCGGCGATCACGCGCACGATTCGCGAGATCGCTGCGGACCAGCCGATCGAGCGCCCGGCCACCCTCGAAGAGGTGCGCAGCGAACAGCTGTCGCCGGATCGGGTCAACGCGCTCGTCTTCTCCGGATTCGCCGGTATCGCCTTGCTCATCGCCGTGGTCGGGATCGCCGGCGTGCTGGCGTTCTCCGTCAGCGCGCGCACGCGTGAGTTCGGCATGCGGCTCGCGGTGGGCTGTTCGCCTCGGGCCCTGCTCACACACGTGCTGTCGCAAGGCACGGCGATCGCGGTCATCGGAATCGGCGCCGGCGCGGCGGGCGGCTTCGTGCTTTCGCGCGTGGCGACGGCTTTTTTCACGTCAGTGCAGCTGCCGGGAATGCTGGCCGTGGGTGCGGCCGCCGCGGTTCTGCTTGCGGCGGCCGTTGTGGCGTCATGGATGCCTGCGGCGCGTGCATCGCGAATCGACGTCATCGAAGCGCTGAGATCCGAGTAGGGGACCGAGCCTGGTGAGCTTGGTCACGTGGCCGTCAATCCTGTCGGAGTGAGCTCAGATATCTAGTAAATACAGGATTTTCTGTCCGATGACGATTTGGTCAGCCTTTGCTGGACACCGGCCGGCAGACCAAGACGTAAATCTCAGCTCATCAATCATTTAAACGGACCACGCAGAGGGCGGCTACTTTGCTCCTCCTCAGGCCTCGTGACCATGGCCGCGCTGCGATCACCCCTTGGGTTCAAGACCCACGAATCGCGATTCCCTAGCCCTATCGTGGCCAACGCCCAAATGGCTGAACTGCTGAAACTGGCCGAACGCGCGGCCACCAGCGATGCCAAGGTGCTGATCACCGGTGAGAGCGGCGTCGGCAAAGACATCGTTGCTCGCCACCTGCACCACCACTCCGCGAGGCGCGGCGCCGAGTTCGTGGCCGTGAACTGTGCAGGTATCACCGAGACACTCCTTGAATCGGAGTTGTTCGGTCACGTCAAAGGCAGCTTCACGGGTGCCTACAAGGATAAGGTCGGCAAGCTTCGGCTTGCGCATCGCGGCACGCTCTTCCTCGACGAGGTCGCGGAAATGAGTCTGCGCATGCAGGCCCTCTTGCTACGGTTCCTCGAGAACGGAGAAATTCAGGCGGTCGGCTCCGACGCGGCGCGCGCGACCGTCGACGTCCGCGTCATCGCGGCGACCAACCGCAACCTCTCTGAGATGGTCAGTGGCGGCCGATTCCGCGAGGATCTGCTCTATCGCCTTCGCGTCATCCACCTGCATGTACCGCCTCTTCGCGACCGCGTTGACGACATTCGTCCGCTCGCCATGCATTTCTTTGCACGGTCGGGTCGGCTCGTCTCTTTGACCGACGAAGCGTGGCAGGCGCTGGAGCGTTATAAATGGCCCGGCAACGTTCGCGAATTGCAGAACGTCGTCGAGCAGATGGCGTGGCTGTCAGCGTCGCCTGAGGAACCACTCGGAGTCGAGCAGGTGCCGGCCGCGATCAGATCGACCGCGCCCGACGGATCGGCCGGCGCGCCGGCGCGGGAACGTCGCAGACAGGTCGCCGACGAGTTGTACCAGGCGCTCGTGCACGGCGGCTATTCGTTCTGGCAGCACATTCACCCGCTCTTCCTGAACCGTGACATTACCCGTTTCGATCTTCGCGAGCTCGTGCGGCGTGGTTTGAGCGCCACCCACGGAAGCTATCGCGCCGTCGTCGAACTGTTCGGTGTGCAACCGACCGACTACAAGCGGTTCATGAATTTTCTCGCGACCCACGACTGCCGTCCCGACTATCGGGAGTTCCGGAAGCCCAACGGCGAGTTCCATCGAACACGCCGCTCGATTCTGCCGTTGCTGCCCCCGCTCGACCGTACGTCTACGCCAGCCGAGGCTTCTGGCGCGGACCAGACAAAGTTCTGAGCCGCCGAAGACAAGCACGCCGCCATGCCCTGATTTCAACAAGTTACGAATATCGAACTGGGTTTCATGATTGCAGTCTCGCAGCGCCCGTATGGGCGACTGCATCACGAACACACACGATTCCTGGCTCCGAACTTACACTTTTGACTTCGTCATCGTGGCGCTCGGCACCGGGCTGACGTTGCGATTCTGGTACGTGCTGTTCGGTGTGGCGGACCCACGCGTGATCGCCATTCTGATGACAGCGTCAATGTGTGAAGGCCTCCGGTGCCTGTCGCGGGCGCGTCGAACCGGCGTTCGGCCGCATTTCGTCTGCGCCGATCGCTTCTCGGATCTGCTGGCTGCGATCGCACTGGCCGTTGCTCCCTGGCCGCTGACACTGCCCTTCAAAGCCGCCTCGGTGTTCTGGTCACTCTGTTCGCTCACGTCGCTCGCCACGGGGATTCGGCCGCTCGTTGCGCTGGTCGTGCTGTTCTTCTCCTTTCGGCGGCTTCACGCGGTGTCCGCAATCTTTGCGCCTTTGCGCTCCGAGCGGAGCTGATACGGGCGAACCGCGCTAGGAAGTCACGGCGAGCCAGTGATATGATCACCAGCTGAGCTTGCAATTCCGATGTCCCGTTCGGGTCCTTCAGGTCGCGTTTGTCGGTGCTGCGCTCACCGTCGCTTGCGGCGGAAGTCCGACTAACCCATCACCACCCACACCGCCGCCGTCTGACGCGCCGAGACTGTCGTGCCCGGCCGATCAGACCGTGAAGACGACCGGCTCGAGCGCGACGGTCAGCTACCCGGCGCCGTCGGTTACCGGCGGTACCGCGCCGGTTTCAATCAGCTGCAATCCGGCGAGCGGGTCGTCCTTCCCCGCCGGTCGATCCACGGCCACGTGTGTCGCAACCGACGCCCAGCAACGCAGGGATCAGTGCTCGTTTACGGTGGCGGTGGACATGGTACCGTCGCTCTCGGTGACCCGCTTCCTCGCGTTCGGCGACAGCATCACGGAAGGCAAGCTCGCGACCGGCGAACCTCCGCAAACACCGTATCCGACCGGGCTCAGAAACCTGCTCGCCGCGCGCTATGCCGCCCAGGAGTTCACGGTTGTCAACGCGGGACTTGGTGCCGAAACCACGGGCGGCGGCGTTGGACGCCTGGCAGGCGTCCTGAGCGCCAACAACACGCAGGTGTTGCTGCTCGTCGAAGGCGTGAACGATCTGGCCCCCGCGGATTCCTCGGTGATTCCCGGTCTCATCTCGAACCTTCGGACGATGATTCAGACGGCGCGCGGACGTGGCGTGATCGTCATGCTCGGCACGCTGCTGCCCGAAGTGTTTGGCGCGCAGCGCGCGGGGGCCGCTCCCCTCATCGTGCCGACCAACGATCAGATTCGATCGCTCGCCGCCTCGCAGGGCGTCACGCTGGTGGATCTGTATCAGGCGTTCCACGGATCGGAAGCCACGCTCATCGGCGGCGACGGGTTGCATCCAACTGAAGCCGGCTATCAGACGATCGCGCAGACATTCTTCGAGGCGATTCGGAACCGGCTGGAAGGCTCCCCTGTTCCCACCTTCACCGAGCGGACCTTGGGATCAGTCGCACATCGCGGTTACAACTGAGGCACCATCCAGGGCGTCACGTAGGCCTGCAGCAGCGCCAGCAGCCCGACCAACGCGGTCAGAATCAAACTGTGAACGACCACCTTTGCGAGAATCTCGCCTTCCCGGCCAACTGCACCGACACCCGCCGCACCGACCGACAGATTCTGGGGGCTGATCATCTTGCCCATGACGCCGGCCGAACTGTTGGTCGCGGCCATCAGCACCGGATCGAGACCCGAGAGCTTCGCCGTCGTTGCCTGCAGCGGACCGAACAGCGTGTTCGACGATGTGTCGCTGCCAGTGAGAAACACGCCGATCATCCCGAGCCACGCCGAGAAAAATGGAAACAGCACGCCGGTCTTCGCAAGGGCCAGCGCCATCGATGACGTCATACCGGAGTAATTCATCACGGTGGCGATGGAGAGAATCAGCGCGATCGTCACGATGGGTAAACGCAACTGCCGAAGCGTTTTCACGAAGGTCGTTGCGAACACGCCAGCCGGAACGCCGTTGAGCATCATCGGCACGAAGGCAAGTGCTGATGCGATAACGACCAGCGTGCCCGCAGCCGACAGAAAATCGAGCCGGTAGGTGAGCGGATACGGACTCGAGGCCGCAACCACCGGCGCTTCACGCTGGACAACGGCGACCGGCTTGCCCTCTTGCATCCGATACGCGCCGGGCCAGTTGAACTCCCAGACCGGGAACCTGAATCCCTGCGGGCGGACGGCAGCGCTCTCCCCAATCCAGGGGTCCGGGCACAACCGATTGCCGCCCTGTCCGCACTTGAGCAGCGCAGTCACATTGGCCGGCGGCTTCAGGTTCGACAGACCCGCGAAGTTGCCGATCTGGCCGACCAGCACGGCCACGATCAGAATGCCGTACGTGGCGTAAGCACGAGCAACCCGGCTGCCGCTGTCGTGCATCGCGGCCAGCGCCACGACTGGCCTGGCCGTGTCCGCGTACGGTGTGGCGGGTTGCCACACGCGAAGGAGCAGCGCTACTGCCGTCAACGAGAAGAGCGCTGACAGAGCGTCCGTCAACTCGGGCCCCACGAAATTCGACACCGTGAATTGGCCGACCGCAAAGGTGGCGCCTGCCGCCAGAACTGCGGGCCACACCTGCATCATGCTCCGCCATCCCGCGTAAAGCACCACGAGGTAGGCCGGAATGATCAGCGAGAAGAGGGGCAACTGACGTCCGACCATCGCCGAGAGCCCGCGTGTCGTTGCCTGCACGTCATGACCAAGCATGGGCGCCAGCAGGCCCCCGAGCGTCGTCACCGGGATTCCCAGGGATCCAAACGCCACCGGGGCGGTGTTGGCGATGAGCGCGAGCGCCGCCGCCATGATCGGCTCGAATCCCAGTCCCGCCAGCATCGAGGCGCTGATCGCGACCGGTGCTCCAAAACCGGCGATGCCTTCGATGAGTGCGCCGAAACAAAACGCGACGAGGAGAAGCTGAATGCGTTTGTCGGTCGTCAACCGCGACAGCGAGCGGCGGATCACGTCGAAGTCGCCGCTTTCAACGGACAGGTTGTAGAAAAACACGGCCGCGATGACGATCCAGCTGATGGGCCACAGGCCAAACGCCATCCCGTGGGTCGTGGCCGAAATCGTCAGCGCGACGGGCATGCCCCACACGAGCCAGGCGAGCACGAACGCCGTGGCCGCCGCCGCCGCCGCTGACTTCCAGGGCGCCACGCGAAGCACCGCAAGGAGAATGGCGAGCAGGATTGGCGGCACAGACGCAACCAGCGCCGACAACAGCACGCTGCCGCCGATGGGGCTGTATACCTGATGGAAGACATCGGCCATGGGCGTGCATTATCTGCCAAGCATGGCGCGGTGACCAGACCACGATTTGCGCAATCATGGCCACTAGAATGAACGGTGGAATGGGTGATACCAGCAACCCCGTCGCCGTCGAGGTTCGGCTGGATGTGTGGCTCGACGTGGCCTGCGTGTTCAAAACGCGGTCAGAAGCGCAGAAGGCGTGCAGATCCGGCCACATCGGTGTAAATGGCCAGACGGCCAAGCCCAATCGTCACGTGCGGCCCGGAGATGAGATTCAGATCAAGCGGTCGTTCGGCCGCCAGCAGCAACTACGCGTCGTCGCAATCGCCGATCGTCATATCGTCAAGGCCGATGCGCGGAAACTGTACGAGGATCTCACGCCGCCTCTGACAGCCGAAGAGATCGAGGCGAGAAGAATCGAGAGGATGTATCGCGCCGCGGTGACGCCGCCGCGCGCACCCGACAAACGCGAGCGCCGCGCACTCAGAAGGCTGAGAGGCCGCGACGACTAGAGCCCCTCAGCCCCGGTGGTCAATCAGGTCGATCAGTCGCTAATCCCTAGTCTCTAATCCCTAACCCTGACTACCAAACGCGCTACTCCGGCCTGTTCCCGATGTCGCCGCCGGTTGCTCCGGTTCCAGTACGGTAGTTTCGACTGCCTCCCGTCTCGGTTCCTGTTCCCCCGGTCACGCCTTCAGTAACGTCGCGAGTCCCGGGATGGTGTGCGCGATCGTGCCGCGATCCACCTGACATGGAGTCGTCATTTTCCATTGTGTCATCGAATTCCACTGTCTCGGCACCCACGGGTACAGGTCGCCGATCCGACGTACCTGGACGCGGGTTGATGTCTCCAAGAATGCGACCTGCGTTGTACTCATCCTTTTGTGACATGCATCCCTCCAAGCGGAACGCGTCGCAAGTCATGTGCCACACGTTCACGTGCGACCTTCACCCGCGCGCGAAGCACCTCTGCCACGCTCCACGCCTGAGCGATACAGCCGCGGGGCGTAAACGGCGGCGTGGCATCGAACACCTCGCTGATCGATCCGATGCACGCGGCGTCCAGGTGAGATTCGAAACCGTCGAGCACACAGCGGGCCCGCTCGACGTCGTTCGGGTACACCTTGAGCCACGCATCGACGAACGGACCGACGAGCCAGACCCAGACGGTTCCCTGGTGGTACGCGGCGTCACGCGCGCGAAGATCGCCGAAGTACTTCGACTTGAAATCTGGATCGTCGGGCGCCAGCGATCGGAGGCCGACCGGCGTCACCAGCCGGTCCGACACGACCTGCATGACAGGTTTCCAGCGATCGGGGCTGAGCACCGGATGATCCAGCGAAATCGCCAGTACCTGATTGGGCCGACATTTGGAGTCGAGTTCGTCGATGACGTCGTAGAGGTAGCCGCCTTCGTCGAACCAGAATCGCTGATTGAATGACTGATACACGTGTTCGGCGCGGGTTCGATAGTCATCAGGTCGGTCGCCGTGGTCCTGTGCCCACTGTTCCATCAGCCGCAGTGCGTTGTACCAGAGCGCGTTGATCTCGACAGCCTTGCCGCGCCGCGGCGTTACAACCCAATCCTCGACCTTGGCGTCCATCCACGTCAGTTGATAGCCGGGGGCGCCCTGGACGAGCAGGCCGTCGCGTTCGTCGACGTGGATTCCGAATCGTGTTCCACGTACGTGGTACTCGATCATCGACTTGAGCGTCGGGTACAGCAGCGAGAGCGTCAGCCGATCGTCCGTATGCTCCATGTAGCGGTGGATCGCATGGAAAAACCACAGCGACGCGTCCGCAGTGTGATACAGACCTTCCTTCTGACCTTCCGGAAACATGTTGGGGATGAGACCATCCCGGACATAGTGAAGAAACGTGCGCAGGATGTATCCAGCCTCGACCTGTCGTCCGGTGACGAGCGTCAGGCCCTCGAGGCTGATCATCGTGTCGCGGCCCCAGTCTGTGAACCAATGATAGCCGGCGATGACGGTGCGCACGTCGTCTCCGTACGCATGTGCGCGCGCCGTGTCCTCGCTGCGACCGGCAGGGGTGATGATGAACTGATCGGCGGCGATTGCGAGCTCGGCCGATGCATCATCTCGTGCCTCCGGCACGGCCTGCGCGACGAGGCGTCGGCGGCGGCCTCGCTCGGCGTCGAGGGCCTCGTCCGGCGCCATGACGTTCATCGTCTCGGTAGATTCGGTCGACGCGACCAGCGACGCGCGCGAGCCTGTGGCAAGCGTCACTCGAAAGCATCCGGGACTCCACAAATCGCCCTTCGCCTGATAGCCGCGACTCTCCTCGACTGGGTACTGGATGTTGTCGATGCGCTTGCTTTCCAGCGTGAACGTCGAGTGGGCGGCAAACAGCTTCAACCGCAGCGTGGGAATCGGGCTGCCTGACAGCGCGATCTCGTAGCGTTCGCCGATCGCGCGCAGTTCGTACGGCCAGCCGAGCGGCTCGCTGACTGGCGCTTCCTGCGCACGAAAATTCACAGCCGGTGTGAGCGCGATTTCGATCGCCGCATCGCCGGTCACGTGCTGATACATCACGTGCACGGTGTTCTGCGTGTGTGGAAGAAACACACGCTTCTCGATCGCGATGCCGTCTACCTCGTAGCGCCAGACCGGGATGCCGGCCTCGAGGCGGAATTGCGTGAGGAGTCCGCTCAGGTCCGATTGATGGCCGTCGGGAAAACACAATCGCTCGCCGAGCTGACTGAGCATGACGATGCGGCCGAGGGGTGCCGCGAGGGCGGCGATCAACAGGCCGTGATAGCGACGCGTGATGATGCCGGCCACGGTGCCCGACGCGTAGCCGCCGAGGCCATTCGTCACCAGCCATTCTCGCGTCGCGAGTTCTTCAGGATCCGCGATCCCTGGCGGTGGCCACGGCACACTACGTATCAGCGAACCGGGGACGTAGGTTGCGGCGGGGACGGAGGTCGTCATTCCGGCGCGAGCACGGCCGCGCTCTCGGCCGCGATATGCCAGCCGCCACCGGCCGGGAGTATCTCAGAAATTCCCGCGCCGCCATACAAC
>JBKPDW010000210.1:0-6783 GCA_046728115.1 Acidobacteriota bacterium
ATCGCGGCGTTCCAATCAACGCCTCCGAGATATTTCGAGAACACAGGATAGAGTGGATCTCCGCTGTACAGGGCGCTTCTGATCAACCACGGGAGCGCAAATGCCACTGCGGGACCCACGAACAACGCCGCGTCGGCGGCGACCTCGCGAAGACGCCGGTCCGTGCGCCGTCGGAACGCGCCGCTGATGATGAGCGGCAGAACGCACGCGATCGAAGCAAGGCCGGTGATCTTGCTGCCGGCCATACCGCCGCAAAAGACTCCCGACATCACGAGCGAAGGTCGATCCAACGTTTCGCAGAACTCGATCGCCAGCGTGACGGCCATGAAAAAGAAAAATGCGACGGCGATATCGATGTCGCCATTGGGCGCCTCGACCTGTACGATGTCGTTTGCCAGCAGCAACGACGCAGCCACGATACCAGCCCACAGCGCGGCCGCTCGTGACGCATATCGATAGACCGCTACGGCGAGCAATCCGAGAAAGGCGACGTGCACGAGTTTGGCCAGGACGTAATCCTGCACGGCCATCGCCAGCATGTACAGCATCTCCACGTTGAGAGGCCAATTCGAGTACGCGTTGAATGGCACGTTCCGAAAGCCACCGTGCGTGAGGTAGATCTTGGGCAGCGCGAGGTGCGCGACCAGGCCGTCCCACCCGACCCATGGGCTGAGGCCACTCATGAACAGCAGCGTGAGGATCGCTCCAGGCGCCAGCCAGGCAACCGTGTGTGCGGAGAGAGACCAGCTGGCGCCGCGTCGTGAAACAGCGTTCGCGGATCGCCGAGGCCGCCGACTGAGTGTGAGTACTCCCCCGCTGACGAAGATCGCTGTGATCGTCACGAACAGCACCCGCGTGCGGAGCAGTTGCAGGGAAGCGAGCGCGAACAGGAAGTAGCTCCACGAAATTGTTCCGGTCGCAATGTGGAGGAGACCAGTTCTGCGACCGACAGAATCAAGCGCAGGAACCCGAAGTGCGAGCAGCAGTCCGGTGGTATGGAACACGAGGAGGAGAGCCGCGAGACCGAGGGCGTGCGCAGCTATGTAGGTCATCTCCCATGGCCAGTCTGCGCTGTTCTTACAAACACGCGCAAAACTACCGTCGGAAGAGCGACCGCGCGAACAGCAGCAGATGCGTCGCGTTGATCTTGCTGGATCCGCCTCCCCGCAGCCCGAACGAGTACGGCACCTCTTCCAATCGAGTCGTTGGAGGCAACAGTTTCAGAAAATCGAAGAGCACCTTGTAGCCTCTGGGCTCGAACCGCTCGCGATGTGAGCCACAGGCTCGAAACAGATCCGTCCGCGTGCCGAAGAAGCCGGACATCGTGTCTGTCGTCACCGCGCCATCGAACCGCAGGCGGAGTCGGCCCAGCCTGACTCCGATCCAGCTGATCGCGCGCCGATGCAACGGCCAGGCGCCGATCACCTCGTCGCGGCGGCCCACGACGACGGCCGCACCGTCGAGCAACCGATCGTGCAACTCCCGAATCTTCTCCGGCGGATGCTGCAGATCTCCGTCGATGACGACGAAGTAAGGCGTCTCGACACCAAGCGCGGCATCGATCACGCTGATCGTGAGACCATGCAACGACTCGCGACTGCGATCGAGCAGCACGACATTCGAATGCCTCGTGCCGCACTCGAGCACGATGTCCCTCGTACGATCTTTCGATCCGTCGTCAACGACAGTGACATGGATGCCTGGATAGAGGTTCAAGAGGATACCGAGCAGAGGGCCGATGTTCGCTTCCTCGTTCAACGTGGGCACAATCACAGTCGTGTCTGCATATGTCACTGCCGACAGGAGTTGGGGTGATGGTTGGGACAACACGGATTGAGCCAAGAGGGTCACGGCACCTTATCATCGCGGCACAATCCCTTGTCAACCGGCAAACGCGACGACTACGATCAACGCCGCGTGCGCCGAATCCTGATCGCAGCGCTGATCGTCATCGGCTCGGCCGCCATTTACCTGTCGGCGCTCGACAAGGCGCCGCGCTACCTCGCTCACGACGAGGTGATCTATTCCCTCAACGGGCAGTCTCTCGCCGCGACGGGCCACGATCTGAACGGGCGATTCATGCCGATGTACATCGAGTATCCGCCGCGATTTGGACGACCGACGTGGGATCAGCCGTTGCTGATCTACGCCCTCGCCGCGACGCTGAAGGCGCTGCCCGTCTCCGAATTCGCGGTGAGGCTGCCGATGGCGATCGCGGCGCTCGTCGACGTCGTGCTGATCTATCTGATCGCCAGGTTGATTTTCCAATCGGACGCGCTGGCCGCCGCCGCCGCAGCATTGCTCGCCGTGACACCCGCACATGTGATGCACGGCCGCATGGCCACCGACTTCCAGTTGTGGGTGCCGTTCAGCCTCGGATGGTTGTGGTGCCTGCTGTTGTACCTGCGAGGAAGCAGACCGTACGTGCTGTGTCTTTCAGGTGTGCTGCTCGGGATCGGTCTGTACGGCTACGTCGCGGCGTATCTCTTCATGCCGATCTCGGCGGCGCTGACGGCGGCGGTGCTCTTTCAGCGGCGCGATCCTCTGTCCCGATACGGACTGTTCATCCTCGGAATCGCGCTCCCGACGGTGATCTGCCTGCCGTGGATGCTGAGCTCGCCGCTTCCCTTCCGGGACATTCTGGCGCATTACGCGATCGTCGAACCGCAGGCTGGTCAACCCGCCTCGATGACAGGGCTCGATCAGAACCTGTGGCAGCGGCTTGCGGAGGTGCCGGCGGTGTACGCGAGTTTCTGGGATCCGCAGTTCCTGTTCATCAACGGTCCCATGCGTTTCCGATCGACGCAGCTCGTGGGTGTGTTCCTGCTGCCCGTCGCAGGCCTGATCGCGGTCGGCCTCGTTCGCACCGTTCTTCGACGCTCGCGAGATGACTTGCTCGTCCTTGCCGGCTTTCTGACCGCGTCGCTGCCCGCCAGCATCGCCGGCGAAGGCCAGGCCATCTGGCGCGCGCTGCCGCTGGCGCCATTCGGCGTGTTGCTCGCCGTGTCGGGCCTTCAACAGCTTTCAGACCGAAGGGGATCGCGCGCCATCCGGAGTGCGGCAGTCGCCATCTTTGCGATCGCGATCGGTGTCGGCGCCGCTTATCACGAAATTCTGCCGAACGGGCAGGCATTGGTCAGGGCGTCAACGGTTCCCGTGGCCGTGCTGGGTCTGGCCGTGCTCTTCGACAGCCGCGCTGTCGAGCGTGTGCCGATCCCGCAGATCGCCGTCGTTTCTGCCGCCGTGCTGTTGACGATGCACGCCGCGTATATCGTCGCCAATCATGCGACGGGCACTGCGGGTGCGCTGCTGGCAGTCGTCATCGGCGCGACGCTGCTGACTGGAACCCCCGCGTGGCTCGCGCGGCGCCCGCTCGCGGGCGTCGCCCTCCTCGCGCTCGTCGCGGGTCATTTTCTCTACGTGTACGTGGAATCGGTGCCGCTGCCACGCATCGGCCCGGTTCCCGCATCGCTTGTGATCCTGGCGTTCCGCTTGATTGCTTCGGCTGCGACGGTTGCAGCGACGATAGCCATCGCCAGACTGAGCGCTTCCAGACTCGATGGCTTGACGGACCGCCAGATGATCGTCGTTTTGACGATCTGGGTCGCGTCCGTCCAGCTGGGTTACTACGCCATTGATTCGTTCACCGATTACCGGCTCCGGTTCCTTCACGCTGTGATTGTCCTGTTCGCGGCATTCGGGTTGGCGCTCTTCGTCAGGGCTCATGCCACCTCGCGAAATATCGTGGGGCGGATTACGATCGTGGGACTCGCGACTGTTACAGCTATCCATTTCGCGTCGTTTTTCGCCGACTACTTCACCGGGTTTCAGGTGCGCAACAGCGTCGATCAGGAAGGCAACGCTCGGCTGGCGTTCGAGCGTGTCATCGACCGAACCGTCCATCGAACGGTTCCGGCGGTTTACCTGGGACGAATCGGGCCCTATCCTGGTGGGGATCTCTATTGGTGGTTCTACCTCCTCAAGCACCACCGTGAAGATCTCCTGGCTCGCACGATTCCAGCACTCGATTTTCCACCCGATCAGATTCGTGCCCTCCCGAACAGCAGCATCGTCATCACCAGTCCGACGAAAGAGATCGATCAGGCGATCGGGGAGATGTCACGTCGCGGTGAACTGCAGGCGCGAGAGTTGCTCAAAGCGCCGGACGGCTCTCCCATCTTCTGGATCCTCGAAACTCGAGCGCGATGAGATCGGCAAGACCGACCGCGCTCGCAATCATCGCCGGCGTCCAGATGCTCACGACCTGCTGCAGCACGAGCCGGTCGAATGCCGTCGCGAGATGCCACGACACGTCGAGATTGGTGAGCAGGAAGACCGTCACGATCGAAAATGCGTGACCGGCTGCCGCAAGTCCCAGAAAAGCCAGGAGCGGCCGAATGGCGGCGGACCGCTGCCAGGCGGCTACCCAGAGGACCAGCAAAGCTCCGAACGGCACGAGAAACCGTGGTCCTGTGTCCAGGAACGCGCGGGCGATGTCCGGGAGCCGCGCGAGGCGCGACGGAATGTCCAGGATATTCACCCCTTCGAACGCGCTGTACTGTCCCTGCTCGAGCGGCAACCGATGGGTCCACGACAGAACCGGCCATAACATCGCAACCGCGGCGTACACCAGCAGACCGATCAAGGACCATCGGCTGCGCAATGGGCAAAACCTCTGGGCGATTATCCAGGCCACAACCAGCACTGCGCCGAGCACCGCGCCTTCCAGCTTGACCAGCCCCAGCGTTCCGGCGAAGAACAACCCGATCATCGCTCGGCCGCGATCGTGCGTTTGCAGGTGATTGCCGAGCAGAATCGCGGAGAGGCCGGCGATGGCTCCGAGCGTCGCGTCCTGATATCCATTGGTGATCAAATGCAGGTCAAACGTCGCGAATACAGCGAGCGGCACGATCCAAACCGCGTACGGCGAAAGCGGTTTGCCGAGCATGTCCGCAAGACTGAGCGCAAACGCTGCGTAGATTGCAAGAAAGACCAGGCGCGCAGCTGGTTCGTGCGCCCAGCCGGTCACGCGCAGCAACAGCGACCACGCCATCATTCCGAGATCCGGGTACTCCGCGTACGGCAGCTGTCCGAGCGGCTGCCAGTCCAGCAGCGCGCGGGCTTTGCCGTACCACGCCATGACGGCGTCACCGGCGCTCACCGGGGTGGACAGCGTGAAGAGCGCCGCTGCGACGATTGGCACCAGGACGAGACCCGCCAGCAGACGCTCGGTCGTCGTCGCGCGAACGATCGCGTCGTGAACTCGATGTGCGCGAAACGCTCCTCCAAGAGCCGCCAGCGTCGCCACGGCGATCGTCACGGTCGGTCCCAGGCCGATCGCGTGCAGCACCACGGCGATGAGCGTTGTGGCCACGCCGCCGAACGCCCACCCGACGGCAATCGGCAGGTCGAGCCGCGCTGGCAGCCAGCATCCGGCAAGCGCTGGCAGGATGGCGATGCAGGCGATCGCGAGCAACGACTGCATCATCGCGGACCATCCAGCGAATCGATCCAAGCGCGCCATGGTCCGTCATCCGCGTGCACGTCCGCGAGGAGATCGGCGCGCACGGCCGTCGTGCATCCGCCGTCGGTGTGAACCGTCGTATAGCCGCGCGCATCGACCGGTATCACCAGCAGATCCAGCGCGCGGATCGCGGCGCGCTCGACGTCGAAGAGGAATCCGACCGACCGGTTGTGCACGGAGAATGGCTTCAGCGTTTCAGCTGGACGCAACGAGATCTGACCGTTGGCGCCGGGAGGAATCGTGAGATGCCACCGCGCGAGTTGATGTCGGCGCTGTGGCGTGTCGAACAGGGTGACATCGACTGACGGCTCTCGGATGTCGCGCGCATCGATTCGAAAACCAAGGAGGGTGTCGATGTCGCTGTCCGCGCGGAAGAGCCACGACGAAACGTCGCCTTCCGCCGACAGCCGTCGACAGGCCATCAGCTGCTCGACCATGTCCTCGTCTCGGAGGTCAATTCCCACGAGCACGCGGCCGTCCACGTGCCGCCGCTCGAATGGCAGCACGAGCGCTCCGAACGCGTCGTAGCCGTGGTACCGCACGAGCGGCACGGCCGTCGGATCGGGCAATCGCTCGATGACACGCCTCAGATAGCCGTAGCCGCGTGTTCCACAGTCGCCGTTGGCGTCGATCCGGCGCTGCTCTGGCGTCTCGACCAGGAGCCGGCGCGTTGCGTGGAAGGTTTCGACGGCTAGTTTCGCGGCGTGGACGCCGGCGATCACGACCATCAGCCCGACGCCGACGATGAACGGCGCCAGCATCGACCGCCTCGAGCCGAGCCGAACGGTCCGCCCTGAGCGGAGGCGAAGGGCTCGCATCAGCGACTCGCGCCGCCGACCGCGCTCCACAATCGGCGAAGCGACGACGAGCGCCAGCTCGCGGTGAAGCGCTCCGACCCGATCGCAATGAGCACGGAAAACGCGAAAACAAGCAGCCAGGCGCCGCGCGGCAACTCCGGGGCTACCTGCGCAGGCACGAAATTCAGGAGCAGCAGGTAACCGCCGGCTGCGGATGCCACACCGACTGCGACGACGCGGACGCGCGGCGGTGAAGGGAGCGAGCGGAATCGAGCGCACATGTGTTCGAGCCTGGCCGCCGTCGCCGAATGCTCCCTCGCTATGCGCCACGCGCGCCCTGTCGCCTCGATCGTTTTGACGATCACACTGCGTCGCACGTGCGCCTCGATCCCCGCGAAGTCTGGCCGATCGCTCATCTGTCCCCTTTGTGCTCCTCCACGGACACGACGGTTCCCGTTGCCA
>JBKPDW010000211.1:0-3211 GCA_046728115.1 Acidobacteriota bacterium
GGCACTTTCTTACCGGCGAACGGGCATCGATCGATCGAATCACCAGCGCCGCGGGGTTCCGATACGCGTGGGACGAGCGGACCAGACAATTCGCCCACCCGACGGGCGTCCTGGTGCTGACGCCCGAAGGCCGGCTCGCTCGGTACCTCTTCGGCATCGAGTACGGCCCCCGCGATCTTCGATTCGCCATCGTCGAAGCGTCGGCCGGCCGGATCGGCTCGCCCGCCGACGCTCTGCTGCTGTACTGCTACCACTACGATCCGACAACAGGCCGCTACGGCATTGCCATCATGCGCGTCATCAGGATCGCCGGGGCTGTCACCGTCCTCGCGCTTGGATGCTTTATCTTCGTGATGCTTCGGCGAGAACGGCCAATCCTTCGTCGCCAATCTCCAATTCCCGGGGCTTTCCGCTGATGTGGTCCGGCACTCCCCTCTTCCCCGAATCTGCTTCGACGATAGCGAGTCGAGTGGATGCGTTGTACTTCTTTCTGGTCGCCCTTACCGTGTTCTTCTCGCTTCTGATCGCCGGGTTGATTGTCTGGTACGCGATCAAGTACCGGCGGCGGACGCCGGATGCCATCGGCGCAAACATCCGCGGGAGCATGCTGCTCGAGATCGGCTGGAGCGCTGCTCCGCTTGCGATCGTGTTGATCATCTTCGTGTGGGGCGCCAGCGTGTTTTTCGCGATGTCGAGCCCGCCCGCCGGAACAATGAACATCTATGTAGTCGGCAAGCAATGGATGTGGAAGTTCCAGCACCTCGACGGACAGCGTGAAATCGACGAACTGCACGTGCCGGTCGGCCGCGCTGTCAAGATGATCATGACGTCGGAAGACGTCATCCACTCCTTCTTCGTGCCCGCGTTCCGCGTAAAGGCAGACGTTCTGCCCGGCCGCTATACGAACGTCTGGTTTCAGCCGACCCGGCCTGGCCGCTATCACCTGTTCTGCGCCGAGTACTGCGGGACGAAACACAGCGGGATGATCGGCGAGGTCGTCGTGATGGAACCGAGCGAGTACCAGACATGGTTGAGCGGCGGCGTCCCGGAAGGCTCCCTGGCGTCCGGCGGCGCGAAGCTCTTCGCCGATCTGGCGTGCAATACGTGTCATCGACCGGATGCGCAGGGTCGCGGCCCGGTGCTCGAAGGGCTCTTCGGCAAGACAGTCGCGCTTCAGAGCGGCGAAAAGGTCGTGGTCGACGAGGCGTACATTCGCGAATCGATCCTTACCCCGTCGGCGAAGATCGCATCAGGATTCCAACCCATCATGCCAACGTTTCAGGGGATCGTGACCGAAGAGCAGCTGTTGCAGCTCGTCGAGTACGTCAAGTCGCTGCAAGGATTGCCTCAGGTGCAGGCACGCTAGCCATGGCGACACCAGCAACGCTCCCGCTGCGCCACTACCTCAACGAGGACATCGGCATCGCCTCGTGGCTGTTGACGCGCGATCACAAGCGCATTGCGCTGCTCTTCCTGGCCGGCGTCACCTTCTACTTCTTCATCGGCGGCGCGTTTGCCGTCATCATGCGACTCGAATTGGCCACGCCGGCCGGCGATCTCGTGAGCGACGAAACCTACAACAAGTTGTTCACGATGCACGGCGTGATCATGGTGTTTTTCTTCCTGATCCCGGCGATTCCGTCGGTGCTGGGCAATTTCCTCGTGCCGATCATGATCGGCGCGAAGGACCTCGCCTTTCCGAGACTGAATCTCGCGAGCTGGTACATCTACATGATCGGCGCGCTGTTCACGATGTACGCGGTCGTGACCGGCGGGCTCGATACCGGTTGGACGTTCTACACGCCGTTCAGCACGGTCTCGTCGACATCGAACGTGGTCTCGGCCGCGCTCGGCGTTTTCATCACCGGTTTCTCCTCGATTCTCACCGGTCTCAACTTCATCGTCACGATCCACCGCATGCGGGCACCGGGCATGACGTGGTTCCGTCTGCCGCTGTTCATCTGGTCGCACTACGCGACGAGTCTGATCATGGTGCTCGGTACGCCCGTCGTCGCGATTACGCTGCTGCTGGTCGCCTTCGAGCGCGTGTTTCACTTCGGTTTCTTCGATCCCGCGCTCGGAGGCGACCCGATCCTCTTCCAGCATCTCTTCTGGTTCTACTCGCATCCGGCGGTCTACATCATGGTGCTGCCCGCGATGGGCGTCGTCAGCGAGCTCGTCGCGGCATTCTGCCGGAAGGCCGTGTTCGGCTATGAATTCGTCGCCTTCGCCAGCCTCGCCATCGCCGTGCTGGGCTTCCTGGTCTGGGCGCACCACATGTTCGTGGCCGGAATATCGGTGTATGCGGCGCTGATTTTTTCGATCCTCAGCTTCCTCGTCGCCATACCGTCCGCGGTGAAAGTGTTCAACTGGACTGCCACGATGTACAAGGGTTCGGTCTCGTGGGAAACCCCGATGCTCTACGCCATTGGTTTCATCGGGCTGTTCACGATCGGAGGCCTCACCGGCCTCTTCCTCGCGTCTGTCGGTCTCGACGTGCACGTCACCGATACGTATTTCATCGTCGCGCACTTCCACTACATCATGGTCGGTGGGACCATCATGGGGTACCTGGGCGGCCTGCATTACTGGTGGCCGAAGATCAGCGGACGCCTCTACAACGAGTGGCTCGCCAAATTCAGCGCCCTGACGATTTTCGTCGGCTTCAACCTGACTTTCTTTCCGCAGTTCATCATCGGCTATCTCGGCATGCCGCGGCGGTACCACGCGTATCCGCCGGAGTTCCAGGTGCTGAACGTGCTGTCGTCGGCAGGCGCGTCGATTCTCGGCGTCGGCTACCTGATTCCGATGGCTTATCTGATGTGGTCGCTGCGCTACGGGCCCGCGGCAGGACCGAATCCGTGGGGCGCCGTCGGTCTCGAATGGACGACGACTTCACCGCCGCCGAAGGACAACTTCGTCGAAACGCCGGTCGTCACCTGGGACGCGTACGACTACCATGCGCCCGCGACAACCGCCACCACCACATCGTGACATCTGAATCCGCTCTTCATCCGGCGCTCGCACACCAGTTCGACAGCCTCGGACAGCAGGTCGAGGCGTCGACACTCGGCATGTGGGTGTTTCTCGTCACCGAGGTGTTGTTTTTCGGCGGCCTGTTCGCGACGTATCTGGTCTACCGCGCCGCCTACCCGACGGCCTTTGCGGCGGCGAGCCACGAACTCGATGTTCTACTGGGCACGATCAATAC
>JBKPDW010000212.1:0-19607 GCA_046728115.1 Acidobacteriota bacterium
CGCGCTCTTCGCTCTCCTGACACACGTTCAGCTCTCCGTGCCGGCGTTTACGCTTCTGGGTTTTGTCGCGTTCTTCACTCTTCTCGGCGCTCGCCGTCATCGTCCCGTCGCAGCGTAGGCTATCGAGTCGTCGTTTTGTGCCGATATGAGCAATTGAGCCGGTCGAAACCGATACAGTATCCTAAAAGATACACGTAGTATCAGCGACAGGCTGAATATGTTGACTCGGCAGTCTTCTCGCGCTACGGTTGCTGGCAGCGCGAACGCTGCAGTGACCTAAAACGTCGTCGAGTGTACGTCACAGTTCCATTAGGGACTGTCGACGTTGCGCCTCGTGACGCACACGGCCACAGGCAGGAGACGACGGTTCGATGAAGATGCTGTTGAGGAAGTTTATCGAGGAAAGGGACGGTCAGGACCTGATTTGAGTTCACGCTTCTGGCGGCGGTACTCGGTCTGGGTTCAATGGCTGGAATGATTTACATCAAGAACACGATCAACAGCGAATTCACGACCATCGCAAGCACCATCATCGCTGGGAGCTAGACGTGCGGAATCTGTATCATCGTACGCGCAAGAACGTCTCTATAATGATACTTTTGCGTTGACGGATATTGAGTGCATTCGCTACTGTTGAGTTGCACCGAGCGCTAGATAGTCATTGGTTGGTCGTTAGAGTCGTTTGGGTAGCAGCTGTTCGGAAATGGCCAGTCGGCCTCGCTCGTGGATGGTCCGCGGGCTGTTGGAGGGAGTTTGCGAGATGAAGGCACTGTTGAAGAAGTTCGTGAGGGAGAGTGAGGGCCAGGACCTCATCGAGTACGCGCTGCTGGCGTCGGTCATCGCCCTGGGGGTGACTGCCGGCATGATCTACGTGAGGAATCAGCTGAACTCAGAGTTCACAAGTATCGCTCAGTCGATCACTACGTCGGGTTCGTAAGTTTGTCGACCCGGGTTCTCGCGTTCTATCTGGTGTGAGGGCCGGCGGAAGGCCGGCCCTTTCGCCTGTCGCCCCGGGCCAATCGGACGACCACATCCCCTGAGGCGCAAGGGAAGGTTGATGGGAATCAGTCAGGGTGTCGTGATCGGCCTGGGGGCAGTCGCATGCCTGTGCGATCTGCGCACTCGGCGAATCCCTAACTTGGTCACGTTCGGGGGTGCCGCTCTGGCCCTCGTTTACTCTTTCTTCGCATTCGGTGTCGAGGGCCTGATGACCAGTGTGGGCGGTTGGCTGACTGGAGCGGCCCTGTTTTTCCCGATGTTCGCCCTCGGCGGGATGGGCGCGGGTGACGTCAAGCTTGCGGCATGCTTTGGCGCGTGGCTGGGTCCGATCACCTCTCTGTACATCGCGTTATACTCGGCACTTGCGGGTGGCGTCATGGCGCTGGGGGTCGCGCTCGCCACAGGTTATTTCAAGACGGCCGTCCACAACGTGTGGCTGCTTCTCGCCCACTGGCGAGTGGTTGGGATCAGGCCTCTTCCTGAATTGACACTCGAAGGATCGCGCGGTCCCAGACTTCCATTTGCGCTGCCTATCGTCGCAGGCGCACTAGCAGCTATCTGGTGGCGTTGAAGATTTTCCGACGATCGGCCGAAGATTCTTGAGGGACCCAGAATGGATCGAAACACCCGGACTTTGATCGTTGTGCTCGTCGCCCTGGCTGCCGCCGGCGTGGCCACGTATGGCGTCGCGAAGGTCGTGCGGAACCGCCCTGTCGTCGAGAAAGAAGTGGCTCACACGTTCGTGGTCGCCGCGAAGCAAACGCTGCCGATGGGCGCGATGATTTCGCCAGCCGACGTCAAGCTCATTGCGTGGCCGGAACGATCCCCCGTACCCGGAGCATTCGCAAAAATCGAGGACGTCGCCAACCGTGGCGTCATCGCAGAAGTTCTCGAGAACGAGCCGGTCACGGAAGGCAAGCTGGCGCCAGTCGGAGGCGGTGCCGGATTGCCACCTACGATTCCAACGGGCATGCGTGCGCTGTCGGTGCGCGTCAACGAAGTAGTGGGCGTGGCTGGATTTGTCATTCCCGGTACCCGCGTAGACGTTTTTGTCACGCTGAAAGAGGGCACCGGTTCAACGACACGCATTGTCGTCAGCAACGTCCAGGTACTGACCGCGGGCACGCGCTACGACCAGGACAAATCGAAGAAGGGCGATCCCATTCCGACGTCTGTGGTGACTCTGCTCTTGACGCCTGACGATGCCGGACGTGTGGTCCTCGCGTCGACCGAGGGGCAGATCATGCTGACGCTGCGCAACCCGCTCGACGTGGCGCCGACCAGCACGGCACCCACACGCACGGCAACATTGTTCGGCGGTCAGGCCCCGCCGGAGAAGGCCCCGGCTGCTCCGCGTCCGGCGCGCCCAAAGCCGGTAGAGGTCGTTGAAGCCCCGCCGCCGCCACCGCCTCCCCCAAAGCCGTACACAGTCGAAGCCATTCGCGCAGCGAAGCGAAGCTCGGAAACGCTCAAGGAGCGCGATCGGGAATAGAGTTGGGATTCGGGATTGAGCCATAGAGGCAAGGCGCGCAAGGGTTCGCCGAGCGTTGGAGATCTGATCTTGATGACGAAGACCGTGAAATCGATTGCCGCTTCGGCGGCGTTGGCTGCTTCCGTTGCGTTTGGTGTGGCTGCCTGGACGGCGACCGACCTTGCGGCGCAACAGGACCAGAGTACCGCGTCGGCGCGCGTAAACGTTACCGCGGGCCGCTCCACCGTCTTGAACACGGATTTCGATGTCACACGGATCGCGATCACCAATCCCGCCGTGGCCGACGCCACGGTTGTCGAGCCTCGGGAAGTGTTAATCGACGGGAAAGCGCCGGGCACGGTCACGATGATCCTCTGGGGCGGCGATCGGCGCGTGCAGTACGACCTCGTCGTGGATCCGCCGGTCAACGCGCTGCAGCAGCAGCTTCGGGCCCTGTATCCAGGCGAAGACATCAACGTCCAGGTCAACGAGGAGGCGACGACGCTGTCGGGCCACGTGTCGAGCACGGCGGTGATGTTGAAGGCCGGCGAGATTGCGCAGCTGACGTCGTCGAAGACCAAGGTCATCAACCTGCTGCAGGTCCCGGGCGGTGCCCAGAGCGAACAGGTCATGCTGCAGGTCCGATTTGCAGAGGTGAATCGTCAGGCCCTCACCGAGGCGGGGATCTCGCTGTTTACCGGCCCTCAGGGGTACAAGGACTGGATCTTGCGGGTCACTCCGGGATCGGCCGCGCCCCAGTTCGACGCGGTGCCGGGCAACACGCTGACATTCAGCGATTTCCTGAACATCTTTGCGTTCAACACGAAGTACAACGTCGGCGCGCTCATCAAGGCGTTGCAGACCAAGGGGCTCCTGCAGAGTCTTGCCGAGCCGAACCTGGTTGCGTACAACGGCCAGGAGGCGAGTTTCCTCGCCGGTGGCGAGGTGCCGGTGCCGGTCGTGACCACCGGCGCGCTCGGCGCCGTGACGGTGCAGTACAAGGAATTCGGTATCCGTCTGAACTTCAGGCCGACGGTTGCGGGCGACGTCATCCGGCTTCACGTGAGACCGGAGGTCAGCACGCTCGACTTTGCCAACGGCGTCACGCTGAGCGGCTTCCGGATTCCCGCGATGAGTACGAGACGCGCCGAAACCGAGATAGAACTGCGCGACGGCCAGTCGTTCGCAATCGCCGGGCTGATGAATAATCTGTCGAGCGACGCTCGCAATCAGATCCCGGGTCTTGGCAGCCTGCCGATCATCGGCTACCTGTTCAAGAACATGTCCAACCGCAAGGAAAAGACCGAGCTCATGGTCCTCGTCACGCCCCATCTCGTCCGCCCGCTCGATCCCGACGAGGTCCCGGCATTGCCGACGGATCCCACCCAGTTCCTGAAGCCGATCCCTGGAAAAGGGGCTGGGGACTCGATGCAGGGCGGCGGGGGAACCGTCGATGCGCCCCCGGTGAAGAGATCGAACAAGGGGCAGAAGTAGGAAGTTGGAAGTTAGAAGTTAGAAGTTAAGTCAGAAGTTCGAAGTCAGAAGTCAGAAGGCCTAGAAACCGCACGGAGACCAGAACGAGTTGACCGGAACCGTTGGCATCATCGGGGTCAGGGATCGTCAGATCGAAGACTTTGTGCGGGCGAGTGGGATGCGGCCGCTCGTGCTTCTGGCGGAGGATCTCGCGTCGCCACGTGGACCGCTCGCGATGACGCCCGACGTCGTCGTCGTTGACGTGCGCGCGGATCGCCACCTCCTCAACGCCATCGCCAGCATCAAGCGCCGCAACCCGGCCATGGGTATCTGCATCGTCGTGCCGGCGCTCGAGCCGGAATTGATGCTGCAGGCCATGCGCGCGGGGGTCACCGAGTGCGTGGCGGAGCCGTTGACGCAGGGCGCCCTCGAATCGGCGATCGGCCGCGTGATGGTGCAGCGGGCCGCTCCGGTCGAAGGCCGCGTGTTTGCAGTGATCGGCGCAAAGGGCGGCGTTGGTGGCACGACGATCGCCGTCAACCTTGCGGAAGCGATCGCGCGCGCTGCTGGCGATGCGCTGCTCATCGATTTGAATATTGCGAGCGGCGACGCGGCGGTGTTCCTCGGCGTCGACCCGCGGTTCACGATCGTGGACGCTCTGGAAAACAGCCAGCGCCTAGACGAAGCATTCTTCCGGGGGCTCGTCGCTCACACGCGCTCGGGCCTCGATGTCCTCGCGTCGTCGGTCCGTGTCCTGGCCAGTCCGGTCGATCCCGGGCGGCTGCGCACGCTGATCGATTTTGCCGTCCGCTCGTACCGCGCGGTGGTCCTGGATGTGCCGCGCGGTGAGTCGTCTGCGCTCGATGCGCTCGAGGCGGCGTCGTCCATCTTCGTCGTGGTCAACCACGAGCTGCCGACGCTGAGCGCGGCGTACCGTCTGGTGGCGCGGCTGCGACAGAAGTACGGCAGCGACCGCATTTCGCTCCTGGTCAACCGATCTGACAAGCACTCGGACATCTCGCTGGCCGACATCGAAAAAGCGGTGAACGCGCGTGTGAAGCACGTGTTCCCCAGCGAATACAAGTCCGCGCTCGCTGCCGCCAACCAGGGGCAGCCGCTCGCGCGCAACACGGACACGCGCCTGGCGGCTTCGTTCCACGAGCTCGTGCGATCGCTCACCGCGCCGGAAAGAACGGCGGACGATTCCAAACGGATGTTCGGGTGGCTCACGCCCCGGCGTTCGCAGGCTGATTGAGGGTCGAAGGGTATTCCATGGATTCCATGCTTTCGCTGCGCCAGCCGTACACGGTCGACACACGCCGGGTCGATTACCAGGAGCTGAAGAGCCGCGTCCATCAGGGTCTGCTCGATCGGTTGGACCTCGACCGCCTAGCGTACGTCAAGCGCGAGGAAGCGGAGCCCGAGATTCGCCGTTTGATCATCTCCATGCTCGAACGCGAGATGGAGGACACTCCGCTGACGCTCTCCGAACGGGAAGCGCTGACCGGCGACGTCCTCAACGAGCTCTTTGGGCTGGGTCCGATCGAGGTGCTGCTGCGCGATCAGGCTATCTCGGACATCCTGGTGAACCGCTTCGATCAGGTGTACATCGAACGGAACGGCGTCCTCGAGCTCACGGAGGTGGTGTTCAAGGACGATCGTCACCTGCTCCGCATCATCGAACGAATCGTCAGCGCGGTGGGACGGCGTGTGGACGAATCGAGCCCGATGGTGGACGCCCGCCTGGCCGACGGTTCGCGCGTCAACGCCGTCATTCCGCCGGTGGCGCTGGACGGCCCCACGCTGTCGATTCGGCGATTCCGCACGGACAAGATGGGTGCCCACGATCTCGTCGAGCGCGACGCGCTGACGTTGCCGATGCTCCATTTCCTGGAAGCCGCGGTTTCGGCGCGGCTGAACGTCCTGGTCTCGGGCGGCACGGGCGCCGGGAAGACGACGCTGCTGAACGTGCTCTCAGGTTTCATTTCCGATCGCGAGCGAATCGTGACGATTGAAGATGCGGCCGAGCTGGTCCTGCGCCAGCGCCACGTGGTGCGCCTCGAAACGCGTCCTGCCAACATCGAGGGCAAGGGCGCCGTGAAGCAGCGCGATCTCGTGATCAACGCCCTCCGTATGCGGCCCGACCGCATCGTGTTGGGCGAGGTCCGCGGCGAAGAAGCGCTCGACATGCTGCAGGCGATGAACACCGGCCACGATGGAGGCCTGACGACCATTCACGCCAACGGCGCGCGCGATGCGCTGCACCGCCTGGACACGATGGTGGCCATGGCGAGCCTGAACATCCCCGAGCGCGCGATCCGGCAGCAGATTGCCTCGGCCATCAATCTCCTCGTGCACGTGACGCGCCTGTCCGACGGCCGCCGAAAAGTTACCGGCGTCACCGAAATCACCGGCATGGAGCAGGAGATCATTACGACGCAGGAAATCTTCTTGTTCGAACGCACCGGAATCAGCGACGATGGCAGGGTCAAAGGGGTGTTTCGCGCGACCGGCATCCGTCCAAAATGCGCCGACCGCATCGTTGCGTCGGGGCGGCCGCTGCCGGGCGAGTTATTCGAGCACGTGAAGGCGGTCGCGTGAGCAGAAATTACCAGCCGATGGCAGCCAGGGTTCGACCATGACAGTCATCGTGGCGATTTTTGTCGGCGTGTTTCTCGTTGTCGTCGGATCGTACTGGGCGTTCGTGATCCTCCCGGAGCAGCACGGGCAAACCGTCGTGCGGCGGCGCCTCAAGTGGGACGCTCCCACGCCGGCCGGCATCGAACTGCTGAAGAAGCCCCAGGTGTTGAGCGGCATCAACGCGCTCAACGAACTCCTCAAGAAAGCCGATCGAGTGTCGGGGCCTCTTCAGGAACTCCTCGAGCAGTCGAGCGTGAGTCTCACGGTCGGATCGTTCCTGTTGTTGACCGTGGTGTGCTTGCTGGCCGGCCTGGTGGCCGTGTACTGGTACACGGAGTTGTTGTGGCTCGGCGCGATCGTCGGCGGCATCCTCGGTGTCGTACCTTTCTTCATCCTCATCCAGATTCGCAAACGGCGCATCCGTCAGTTCGAGGAACAGTTTCCCGAAGCCATTCAGTTGATCGCGCGCGCGATGCGCGCGGGCCACGCATTTTCGACGGGACTGAAGATGGCGGGCGAAGAGCTGCCGCCGCCGTGTGGAACCGATTTCAAGTGGCTGTACGACCAGCAGAACTACGGCGCACAGCTGCCTGACGCGCTGCGGGCGTTCGCCCAGCGCGTGCCATCACTCGATGCGCGGTTTTTCGTCACCGCCGTGCTGACGCAGCGCGAGGCCGGCGGCAACTTGTCCGAAGTGCTCGATCGCCTGGCCGGCGTCATGCGCGAGCGATTCCGCATCAAACGCGAGGTGCGCGTGAAATCGGCCCACGGGCGCATCACGGCGTTCGTGCTGGCCGGCATGCCACCCGTGCTCGCCATTCTCCTGCTCTGGACCAATCCTGAGGCTGCGAGGCTGCTGGTCACGGATCCCCTCGGCATCAAAATGATTGCCATGGCAGTGGTACTGCAGATTGTCGGTACGCTCGTCGTCCGCAAACTCGTGGACATCCGGTACTAGGCATGCTGCTCACTCTGGTTGCGGTATTCATCTCGGTCGCGCTCGTCGCTGGCGTGGCGACGTCGTCGCTGTTGTCGTCCACGTCCACGGAGCGCAAACGCCTGCGCGCCGTCACGCGTACGCCCGACGACGTACCGTTGCCGGAAGTGCGCACGCTCACCCCGGACCCAGTCGGGGCTGGATGGCGAACCGCGACATCCCTTCTGGGGTTGTCGCGCAAAGAGACCGAACGGCTGCGGCAGAAGTTGGCGAGAGCCGGCCTCGATTTCGCGGCGGGGCCGTTCGTGTACTCGGTGGTGGAACGCATCTTCCCGCTTGTCGCGGGCGCCATACCATTGCTGACCATGCAGTGGGGGCCGTCGACGTTTTTCGTAGCCGGCGGAGCGGCGATGCTGATGTTCTTCGCACCGGGGATGTACGTCGATCACCGCCTCTCGACGCGGCGCCGCGATATCGAGGACGGCCTGCCCGATGCCCTCGACCTTCTCGTCGTTTGTATCGAGGCGGGCTCGGGCCTCGATCAGGCCATCGTCAAGACCAGCGACGAACTGGCCATCGCGTATCCGATTCTGGCCGACGAGTTGCGCATCCTGACCGCCGAGATCCGGGCCGGCAAACCCCGAATTGACGCCTTCAAGAGCCTCGCCCAACGCACCAAAGTGGACGATGTTCGGGCGCTGGTGGCCATGCTGGTTCAAACCGATAAGTTCGGTACGAGCATCGGCCAAGCCCTTCGAACCCATGCAGATGTCTCACGCGACAAGCGTCGTCAACGTGCCGAAGAAAAGGCCCAGAAGATTGCGGTCAAGCTGGTTTTCCCGCTCGTGCTGTGCTTCTTCCCGGCGTTTTACGTGGTGGTTCTGGGTCCGGCGATCATTCAATTCGTCCGCACCTTCTCGCGGTAGCGGAACGAACGGAGGAGAGTGGAATGGATACGACGACAGTTGCAATCGGAGTGGCGTTTCTCGTGGCCCTGGCGCTGTACTTGCTGAAGCGGCGAAGCCGCGTCAACAAGGACTAGTGCGTCCACGTTGGTGCCAGGTGCTCGGTGCCGGGTGCCAGGTGCTCGGTGCCAGGCTCCGCGTCTTCGGCATTCTTTTCTTTGCCTTTGCGCTGACCGGTTGCGCGTCGCACGCGCAGCGAGTCGTCGCTGACGACCAGGCACCCCTCGAAACGTTCATCGCGAAGGTTCGGGAAGCGTCCCTTGCAGCCCGGCCGGCACGAACGAATCAGGCTCCGAGCGTCGAACGGACCGATCCAGAGCTGTCCGCGGCCAGCGCGGCGTTGGCCGCAGCGCCCACGGCGGAAAACCATCGCCGGATCGCCGAAGTGTACGCGCACCTGGGCGTCCGCGATGCAGCGTTCGATCAATTCACGACCGCCATTCGTCTCGACCCACGCGACGCGGGCTCGTACGACGGTCTGGCGCGCACCTGGCGCGACTGGGGATTTCCGGATGTGGGTCTGACGGCCGCGCACCGTGCTATCTATTACGCCCCGAATTCCCCTACACCGATCAACACGCTGGGCACGCTGCTCGTGGACCTCGGGCAGCCCAGGGCCGCTCGTTCCGCGTTCGAACGGGCCCTCGCGCTCGATCCCGGCGCCATGTACGCCCTCAACAACCTCTGTTACGCACAGGTGCTGGTCGGCGGCGATCAGCTGCGTGCCATCGAGCGGTGCCGCAGCGCGGTCGCTGCCGCCCCACAGTCGGCGACCGCCCGAAACAACCTGGGGCTGGCCTACGCGGCCGCCGGCGATTTCGCCGCGGCGTCCCGGGAGTTCCAGATATCTGGCGACGCCGCTGCCGAGCGCTACAACATGGGCGTCGCGCTCCTGGCGACCGGCCACTACGACGATGCCGCGTCGGCGTTCGACGCCGCGTCCGTCTTGCGCCCCTGGCTCACGATCGCGCGCGACCGCGCACGTCAATCACGCGCGCTCGCTACAGCGCACAGTTCACCTGGTCTTCGTTGAATCTGAAATCCACAATCTGCAATCAACTCTGAAAGCTGCATTCTGAAATCTGAACTGCCATGAGCTCTTTTGCCGAGACAGTAACGCCGTCGCGCCCGCTTGCGCCAACCACGCTCGAATCGTCCGGTCTGACCATCGATCTCGTGTCGGACCTCGTGCTCAAGACGTTGCACCGGACGTCGGAACTGTCCGGCGGCGAGATCGCACGACGACTCGGCCTGTTGTACGCAGTCGTGGCCCCGAGTCTCGACTCGCTGAAGGCCCAGCGCTTCTGCGAGATTGCCGGAGGTCCGTCACTTGGCGGTCCATCGTTTCGCTACCGGCTGACCGATGCGGGTCACAGGCGCGCGGCCGTCGCATTCGACGCGAACGAGTACGTCGGCGTTGCGCCGGTCTCGGTGCCGCAGTACCGGCAGTACACGGACGAATTCCGCCGCACCATCTCGCGCACGGTTTCGGCCGAACAGGTCCGTGCGGCATTCTCGCACCTCATGGTCAGCGACCGCGTGCTGGACGAGATCGGTCCGGCAGTCAATTCCGGCCACTCGATTTTCATGTACGGCCCTCCGGGCAATGGCAAGACCGTCATGTCGCGTGCCATCCGGAAGCTGCTGACCGGCACGATCGCCATTCCACACGCCATCGAGTACGCCGGCCAGATCATTCGCTTCTTCGATACGTCGCTGCACGAGCCGGTTCCGTCTCGAGACGCCGACCGGGATGACATGCAATACGATCGGCGATGGATCGAGTGCCTGCGGCCGATGGTCTCGGTCGGTGGCGAACTGACGCTCGATGCTTTGTCGTTGGTCCACAACCCGCACAGCGGAACGTATCGTGCGCCGGTGCAGACGCTGGCCAACGGCGGTGTGCTGCTCGTGGACGAGTTCGGACGCCAGCGTTGTCATCCGCGGGATCTCTTGAACTGGTGGATGGTACCGCTCGAGTCGGGTTACGAAACGCTCTCGCTGCAGTCCGGCGAAAAGATCGAAATGCCCTTCTTTCCGCTCGTGATCTTCTCGACGAACCTCCGTCCCTCCGAGCTCGTGGACGAAGCGTTCCTGCGCCGGATCCAGTACAAGATTTACGCGGAGAGCCCGACACCCGCGGATTTCGTGCGCATTTTCGAGATCGCGTGCGATGAACGCGGCATCCCGTTCGAACCGTCGATTGTCGAGCATCTGCTCGAGCACTTTTATCGGCAACATAAGATCGAGCTTCGGGGATGCCAGCCTCGCGATCTCATCAACCAGGCGCTCGCGCTGGCAAGCTACCGCGGCGAGCCTCGCCGGCTGACGGCCACGCTGCTCGACGAGGCGTGCCACAGCTACTTCATCGACGACCACGAGTCGAAAAGTTAAAAGTTAAAAGTTAGAAGTTAAAAGTTGAAGTTCCGAACTCAAGAGTAGAGGTTCGAAAGAATCATTTAAGTTAAGAATTCTAAGTTCGAGCCGACTCCACCGGTGCCGTGTTCGTGACAAAATCGACGTCAGGCTTCAACCTCTAAGTCATGATTTTGGCTTGTAACTCTTGAGTTTTAACTTTTAACTTTTAACTTCTCACTTTAATGAGGGGCCGAACGCTTGTCGCCGTCGCCCTGGCCGGGGCGATTCTGAGCTGGCCGCAGGCGCGGGGCGTCGGCGCCGATGCGCCGCTGACCGTCCATATCACGTCGCCGCTCGGCCGCACCGGCACGGCCGGCGCAGTCCGGATCGTCGCGCGCATTCAGGTGCCCCAGGGCGCGACGCTCGCGCCCGTGAAATTCCTGATCGACGGCGTCTTGTATCAGACCAAGCCGGACGGCCCACCATATGTAGTCGAGTGGTTCGACGACAACCCGTTCGAGCGGCGCGAAATCAGGGTCGAAGCGGAAGATTCCGCCGGACACACGGCGGGTGACACGATCGTCCTCGACCCGTTCGAGGTCACCGACACCACCGAAGTGTTCGGTGTCGTCCTCGATGCCTCGGTTCGCGACAAAACAGGGCGTTTCATCTCCGGCCTCTTGCCCGATCACTTCACGGTGATCGAAGACAACGTGCCGCAGAAGCTTCAGCTGGTCAACCAGGAGACGGTGCCGGCGGTGTTCGTCCTGCTGGTGGACAGCAGTCAGAGCATGTCCCGCAATTTCGATTTCGTCCGTCAGGCGGCCGGACGGCTCGTCTCGTACCTGAAGCCGAAAGATCGCGTGATCGTCGCCCCGTTTTCAAAGGAGCTCGGCGCATTGACCGGTCCGACCGACGACAAGGAGACGATCGTCAGCGCCATCGGCGCCGCTCGCGCCGGAGGCGGGACGGCGATTTTCGACAGCCTGGCTCGGGTCTCGGATCGAATTGCGCCCGAGAGCGGGCGCCACGCGATCATCCTCATCACCGACGGCTACGACGAGAACAGCTTGGAGCAGTTCGACGACGCAGTGGAAGCGGTCAAAAGGGCGCGAGCGACGGTGTACGCGGTCGGAATCGGTGGAGTCGCCGGGATCTCGCTGAGAGGGGAGCGCCAGTTGAAGCAGCTCACCGCCGAAACAGGCGGGCGTCTGTTCATGCCGCTGCGGCCCGAGGATCTCGGGCACGTGTACGAACAGCTAGCCGCCGACGCGCAGACCCGTTACGTGCTTTCCTACACGCCGACCAACCAGACGCAGGATGGATCGTTCAGGCAGGTGTCCGTGACCGCCAAGACCGCGCTGGGCGATCAGTTCAACGTGTTGACGCGGGACGGGTACTACGCACCGAAAGCGCCCCCTGTGAAACCGCTGCTCGAGTTCACCGTGACCGACGAGAACCAGGAGTACATCGACGTCACGCGCGACGACCTCGTCGTCGTCGAAGACGGTGTGGAGCAGACGATCGAGACGTTTCAGATTGCGGTGGATCCGATCCAGATCGTCCTGACGCTCGACGAAAGCGGAAGCATGCGGCGGGTCGTGGACGTCGTGAAAGACGCGGCGCGCGAGTTCGTGCAGGCGCTCGAGGCGCGGGATCCGCTTGCGCTCATCACGTTTTCCGACAAGGCGCTTTTCGCACACGATCTCTCGACGGTGCGCGAGTGGAGCTTCGACGCGATCGACAAGTACCAGGCGCTTGGCGGGACGGCTCTCTACGATGCGCTGTACAACTCGGTGATGCGGCTCAAGTCGGTGAAGGGCCGTCGCGCCGTGGTGATCCTCACCGACGGCCGCGACGAGAACAATCCCGGCACCGGTCCCGGCAGCACGCATACGCTGGACGATGTGGTCGCGCGCGTGAAGGAAGTGGACGCGGCCATCTATCCGATCGGTCTCGGATCGAGGGTCGATCGGCCATTTCTCGAAAAGCTGGCAGACATGTCAGGCGGCCGCGCGTATTTTCCCGAAGACGCATCGTCGCTCGCAGGGGAGTATCGGGGCATCATCGAGAACCTTCGCCGGCGGTACGTGCTCGGCTATGCATCCACGAATCCGAAGCGTGACGGCGCGTGGCGCGCGGTGGAGATCAAGGGCCGAACCGGCACGCTGCACGTCAGGAGCCGCGGAGGATATTTTGCGCCCGAGCGCTGACTCGGAGGTTGCCATCATCGGCGCCGGCCCTGCGGGGCTCACCGCGGCATACAGCCTCGCGAAGAACGGCGTTCGCGTCACCGTCCTCGAGTCGGATCCCGAATACGTCGGCGGCATCGCCCGCACGGCGCGATACAAGGGCTACTACTTCGACATCGGCGGCCACCGCTTCTTCTCGAAGTCGAAGGACGTCGAGGATCTCTGGAGCGAACTCCTGCCGAACGACATGCTCGATCGGCCGCGGCTGTCGCGCATTTTCTACAGCGGCAAGTTCTACTCGTATCCACTGAAGCCGATCGAGGCGCTGATGCGCCTGGGCGTGATCGAGTCCACGCGCTGCGTGCTGTCGTACGCCGTTGCGCGTGCCTTCCCGGTCAGAAATCCCCGCAGCTTCGAAGACTGGGTGAGCAACCAGTTCGGCCGGCGCCTGTTCGACATCTTCTTCAAGACCTACACCGAGAAGGTGTGGGGGATGAGCTGCAAGGAGATTTCCGCCGATTGGGCCGCGCAGCGCATCAAAGGCTTGTCGCTGACGAGTGCCGTATTGAACGCGCTGGCGCCGAAACGAACGTCCAGTGATCGCAGTCAGGTCGTGAAGACGCTCATCGACACGTTTCGCTACCCGCGGCGAGGTCCCGGCATGATGTGGGAAGCCGCCGCCGATCGTGTCCGAGCGCTGGGCGGGGAAGTGCGCCTGGGCACGAGAGTAGTCGGCTGCCGGCTGGACGCGGGCACGGGCCGCTGGATCCTGTCCCTCGACACGCAGGCTCCCGCTCCTCCCGCCGCCCTCGAGTGCGATCACGTGATTTCATCCGCGCCGATTCGGGAGTTGGTGGCGGGTCTCGAGCCGCCGATGTCGGAGGCCAGCCGCGCGGCGGCAAACTCGCTGCGATACCGCGACTTCTTGACGGTGGTCCTCATCCTCAAAGATCGCGCCCACGTGAAGGACAACTGGATTTATGTGCACGATCCGGGTGTCCGTGTGGGTCGCGTGCAGAATTTCAAGTCGTGGTCGCCCGAGATGGTGCCGGATCCCGCAATGGCGTGCTATGGCCTCGAATACTTCTGCTTTGAACACGACGAGGTTTGGGACGCTCCCGACGCGGACCTCATCGCCCTCGGGCGCCGCGAAATCGCCATGATCGGTCTGGCGCGCGAGGAAGACATCGTCGACGGCTGCGTCGTGCGTCAGCGCAAGGCGTATCCGGTCTACGACGACGAGTACGCGCGCAACGTGGCGACAATCCGGGACGAGCTGGCACAAAGGTATCCTCGGTTGCACCTCGTCGGACGCAACGGGATGCACAAGTACAACAACCAGGACCACGCCATGATGACGGCGATGCTGGTCGCCCGAAACATCCTGGCGGGCGAGAATGTCTACGATGTGTGGCGGGTCAATCAGGACGCCGAATACCACGAGTCGGGCGAAGCTGGCGAGCAGACGGGCGCCACCGGCCTGAGGATGGTTCCAACGCGCGTCCGCTGAGTCGCCTGGCTTCCCACGGGACGATCCGCTTACGTCGGACTAAAGTCCCATCCCCCCTGGACTACCGACATATTTACACAGTTGACTCAGCTGTATATTTTAACAGTAGTCTATTTTTCGTCTCGGCGTTACCGAGGTAGGCGGCTCATGAATTCAGATGTCTCGCTGACGACTTCGTTCGCAGCGGTGCCAATTCCCAAGTGGTCGTTGCGCGGCGATGGGCACGTGATTGCCGCTTCGATTATTGAAGACTCCCCAAACGTGGAGGCCCGCATCCTGCTTGACGGACGTTTGCTCTATCGTAGTCGCCACAATTCTCGCGCCGCCGCCGAGCAGGAGCTCGTGGCGCTTCGCGGGCACTGGGCCCGCGAAGGGTGGATTGATACGGTCTAGCCCCCGAGGGTGCACATGCTCCTGTGCCCGCATTGCCAGGGGTTAACAGCGCCCTTGGCGGTCCTCAGTTCAGTTTCCCGCATCGATTTTTTCCAGTGCGAAGTTTGCGCGAAGGTCTCGGAGCGGCCGAAAGGCGAGGACGGCCAACCCGTGCCCGTGATGGGGAGTCTCGTCGAGCCATCGCCGGGCGAGATCCAACCGCCCGATACGGTTCCGGCTCGATCACGCTATCCGGCTGACGCTGCGATTCCCTTCCCTCGCCCGGGTCCGTCCTGGAGGCCTCTCCGGCGCGAGGAAGACGGGCTGTAACCGGCCGTTACCGCTTGCTGTACTATTCCGAAACGATGGGGCCGATGGTCGTTTCGGCGGCCGATCGGTTGGCGGTGCGCTTCCGACCGGACGAGACGGAGGTTCGCCTCGTCGAGCGCTCCCTGGCGCTAGCGCGCGTTCTCCTCTGCACCGCCGGTCTGATCGTCGCGCATTACATCCAGCCCGATCCGACCGGCGAGGTCGAGACCATTATCCTGATCTATACAATCGCGGCAGTGGTCCTGCTGGTGGGTCTTCTGCGCGCCAACCACCTGCACCAGACCACCCCGTTCGTCATCCATGCGCTGGATGTCGGTCTTGCGGCGGCCCTGACGCTGTATCCGACGGGCCTCAGCGCGCCGTTTTTCTCGTTTCTCTTGTTCCCACTGTTCACAGCGGGCGTGCGTTGGGGCTTCATCGAGGTGATGACGACGGTCGCGATCATCGAGGCGGTGATGAGCATCGAGGTCGTCCTGCTCTCCCGACCGTTCACCGCCCTATTCGTGCCGCGTGCCGTGGCCATTGGCGCAGCGGGCGCCGCGATGGGTTACCTCGCGGAGCAGCAGCTGCGTCGCCGTTTCGAGGACCGTGCCCTGGCGCTGTTGCTCGCGCGGACGCGCCTGGGCAATACGTTGACGGAGACGGTCAACGTGGCGATCGCCTCGATGCGGCGCGCCTTCCGCGCCAGGCAGGTGCTGCTCGTGTTGCAGGAACAGCCGTCGGGGCGGCTGCTCCGGTGGCGGAGCACCGACGCCGACGATCTGGAGACAGATCCCGATGAGTTGCCGACGCAGCGGCGAGACGATTATCTGTTCAAGACGCCGGGCGCGGCGTGGCACGCAGCATCGGTTCCGTTGTCCGGCGGCCGCCTCGGCGCGGTGTACATCGATGCGCTCGGGCGGCGTCTTCCGTCCATGCCGCTGACCATGCCGCCTCGCTTCATGGCCGAACATCCATTCCGTCGCCTGATCAGCACACAATTGCAGTTGAGCGACGAGTGGGTAGGCCGCATCTTCGTGCTCGACCCGGCGCAGGGCGTTTATCGCGAGCAGGACGCACGGTTCGCGCTCCGGCTCGCGCAGCGGATTGGGCCCGCCTTGTTCGACCATTATCTGGTTCGCCGGCTTCGCCTGCGCGCGCAGAGCCTCGAGCGGCGCCGGATCGCGGGCGAACTGCACGACGGTGTCACGCAGTCGCTGCTCGGGCTCGAAATGCAGATCGTCGTGCTGCGCCGACGCGCGGTGGAGGAGGCGCCGCAGCTGAGCGAGGATCTTGCCCGGGTTCACGGGATCATTCGCGACGAGGTCGTGACTGTTCGCGAGCTGATGGAAGGCATTCGCGTGGACGACGTGGAGACAGGCGATCTGCTGAATCATCTGAGCGGTGTCGTGGATCGCTTCAGCCGTCATACGGGCATCGCAGCGCGCTTCGTGTCGGATGGACGGCCGGCGCCGCTGACGCCGTACGCCCGGCGCCAGCTGGCGCGGATCGTTCATGAAGCGCTCGTCAACGTCCGCAAGCACAGCGGCGCTGACCGCGTGCTCGTGCGCACGAACGTGGACGACGGATTCTGGCGGCTCTCGATCGAAGACGACGGCCGCGGCTTCCCGTTTGCCGGACGCAGGTCGCAGGCTGAACTGCAGGCCGAGAACATGTGCCCGCGCATAATCGCTGACCGCGCGAGCGTCATCGGCGGGGAACTGATTGTCGAGTCGCGTCCTGGATTCGGGTCGCGCGTAGAAGTCGCCATTCCAACCCAGGCTTCGTAGAACCGTGACAATTGTGTGAAGAACAGCTGCGTAGTGGGCGGCATTGATCCTCAATCAGAGGACGAATAGTGACCGTCACCCGCTCCATCCGCATTCTGATCGTCGACGACCATCCGATCTTTCGTGACGGCCTCCGGCGACTGCTCGAGGCGGAGCCGGATCTGAAGGTGGTTGGCGAGGCGGTGAACGCCGAAGAAGCGGTGCGTCTGACACGCACGCTCACGCCAGACTTGGTGCTGCTGGACGTCGCAATGCCGAAGGTGTCGGGCCTCGAGGCGCTGGTCTCGTTGACGGAATCGCCGAAACCTCCCGTCGTGATGCTGCTCACGGCCGGCATCGACAAGGCGGAGATCGTCAAGGCGCTGCAGCTTGGCGCGCGCGGCGTCGTGCTGAAGCAATCGGCGACCTCGCTGCTCTTCAAAGCGATTCGAATCGTAATGGATGGCGGCTACTGGGTGGGGCGCGACAGCGTGTCGGATCTGCTGCTTGCGCTGCGCACCGTCGGCGGCCCGCAGGAGCGGGTCGAGAACCTGCCCGCGTTTCAGCTCACCCAGCGCGAGCTACAGGTCATCGGACTGGTCGTGGCCGCCGCCGGCAACAAGAAAATCGCTGAAACCCTCGCGATCAGCGAGAAGACCGTGAAGCACCACCTGACGAACATCTTCGAGAAACTCAACGTGACGAGCCGCCTCGAGCTCGCGCTGTTCGCGGCGCACAATAACTTGATCCCCAAAGAATAGTCAGTTCGAAGGCTTCGCAGGAAACTGCTGCGGCTGACGTTCGAACGCGTTGACTGACTCGGCTGTACGCTATGCTCGGCCGGGCATCCAAATGGAGTTCACCATGCAGCGCGTCGTTCGACTGACGACGGTCAAAGGATCTGGCTGACATCGAGGCCCTTGGCCCCGATCCGGAAGAAAGAACGTAGCGCCGATCGTTGCCGCGGACCAAGAACCCGGTGGCGTCCGACTTTCGACTTCAGATTTCCGACTTCTAAGCTTTGAATCCCGCCGTCCTCCTGTGGTTCCTCCTCTCGACCGGCGGGTTGCTGACGCTGCTGCTCGTCGTCTGCGGGTGGATCTGTGTTCGTCCGGCATCGCGCGCGGCGCGCGCCTGCCTCGTGGCGATCGCGCTCGGGTACGGCCTGATCAGCATCTATCCGCTGGCGCATGCAGCGAGCCAGCTGGTCGGACGCGGCTTCGCTCCCTTCGCGCGCGCTGATGCGCCGCCCGGCATCACGGTCGTCGTGGTTCTGGGTTCCGGCACCTACACGACGTACGACTGGTCCAACAATCAGATTGCGACGCTCGATTCCGATGGCCTGGCGCGCGCGCTCGAAACCGCGCGCGTCTACAAGTTGATCGAGCCGGCCTGGGTCGTGTGCACCGGCGGTTCACCAGACGAAGGCAGCGAGGATCGTCCACCGGCCGAGGAGATGAAACGCGCGCTGGTCGATCTCGGCGTGCCCGCGTCGCGCATCGTCGTCCGGAGCGGACTGGAGAACACGCACGACGAGGGCACGATGACGGCGGCACTGCTGCCGTCGCTGCACGCGGATGCGGTGGTGCTGGTAACTACCGCCCTCCACATGAGGCGGGCCGTCGGCGTCTTTCGCGCGGCCGGCGTGCGTGTGGTGCCGGCGCCAGCGCGGGGAGGCGGGTGGGCGCGGTCGTGGCGCGTGCGCCTGCTGCCGAGCGAAATCGGCCTGCGCGAGGCCGCCGCCGTCGCCCACGAGCTCGGAGGGCTGATCGTCTACCGTGTCCGCGGGTGGATGTGATTGATCACGAGGGCAGCCGTCCTCGGGTCCTGGCCCGGTTGCCGTCGCAACGAGAAAATTCAGGGGGAGCGCTGTGGCTCCCCCTTGGTCGTTTTAACGTCGTGTGCGCGTCTGTTTACTTCGTAAGGCAGATATCGACATACGGCGAGGTTGCGTCTCCGATATTCGCGTAGATCCGGTACCTGCCCGACGTGAGACCCTTCGTGCTCCAGTTGTACTGATAGTGACCACCGGTCCAGATGAACACCGGCACCGTCGAGTCCGAAATGGGATCGACGCTTGCCGTAGCCCCTGTTTCATCACACGCACCGAGATATCCGCTACGCGAGAACGCCGGATTGCCGGTCTGGGTCACGACCGCTCCGTTCACGTCCTTGAGATCGAACTTCACCGGAATCGTCTGTCCCAGCTTGAACCTGCTTTGCGCCAGCCCGATCTGGTGCGCCGTGTCGTTGATCGGCTGGAGGAAACCGTCCCAGCGATACTTGACATTGATGATGACGTCCTTCGAGGCGACAGTGTAGTTGCTTGTGTCATTTGGTGTGAACGCTGCGTGGAGCGTCTGGCCACCACCGACACCCAGCACCGTCCCGCTCGCTGGGGTGTACACAAAGTTTCCAAGGACGCTAGTGGTTGCATTCAGCTGTGCCGCGCTCAACGGCGTCCCATACACGATGTCCGCCGGATTGCTCCAGGTAATGACCGGCGTCGCCTTGAGCACGTTGATCGTCACGTCCTTGGTCGCGCCGTTGTAGTTCGCGGTGTCGTTCGGCGTGAACGCGACGTGCAGCGTCTGTCCATTGCCTGCGCTCAG
>JBKPDW010000213.1:0-9851 GCA_046728115.1 Acidobacteriota bacterium
GGATGAATGTGTATGCGGGCGCCTGGAGCAGACCGCGGTAATCGAGCACCTTCACCAGATTGTCCGATGGCAATTTTGAAAGCGCTTCGAAATTGTTAGCGTAGGTGTGCTCATACCACTCAGCTACCTCCACCGGGCTCCTGGTAGATTCCGGAATGGTTACGGTTCCAGGAACGAAGACACCGTCGATTACGGACCTCAGATAGAAATTGTCCGCAGCGGCAATATGGCGAAGCAGTTCATTCGCTGTTTTGGCGTGAGGGTCCGGCCGATAGTCCAGATTGCGGTTCGGGACGGCCGCAATCACCGACTTCGTCTTACGACTTTCGATCGTCAGGACGCCCAGCAGGACATGGTGGAGAAACAAGAGGGCTTGTTGAGCGGTCAATTCGTTCACGGCGGTTCTCCTTTTCCCAGTCGCGGTAGTCGCGCCGATGATGAGCACGACCTTGTACGGTACCGATGAGGAAGGCGCGGCGCCTGTGCGTCGACCGTAGGCTCCCGTCGTCCGTCATAGTTTTCTTCGTTTCCGCTAATCACGTCTGCGGTTTAGCGGGAAATGAGGCGTGACGCGTACACCGCCGCGTCGAAATCGTCGAGCAGCTTCGTCGCACCCGGATCGAGGTATGGCAGCATCTGCGACAAGAGCACGGCTCCGACCTGCTTCTCTCGATCGAATCCAAAAGAAGGTGTTGTAGATTCCGGCCCACGCCATCGTGCGTGCGCCGCGGCCGCTCGGGGTTGCTTTGAGGTTGAGGGCGAACCCCAGGCCAAATTTTTCGGCGTTTCCTGGAAGGACCGCCCTGTCAACCGCAAATGGCGGAAGCATGCTCGGCATCGGACGGAGCATCAACTGCCCAATCTGATTCGTCCCCATCATTGCGACCGACTCAGCAGATAGAATCCGCCGCTCGCCCAGTCGGCCGCCGGCCATTAACGCGCGCACCAGTTTCATGTAATCAGGTGCAGTCGAGAATAAGCCCACGCCTCCGGAGAAGAATTCCACTACCGTTGCCGGTGGTGCCGGTTGTGCGACGAGGCTTCCGTCCTGGGCGCGCGCAAACGTGGCCACAATGCGCGACCGTTTGTCGGCCGGCACGTTGAAGAACGTGTCGGGCATCCCAAGCGGATCGAAAATCTTCTGGCGGAAATAATCCTCGAGCGATTGGCCGCTGACGCGCTCCACGAGCCGACCAAGCCAATCAGTGCTGATCCCGTATTCCCATCGGGCGCCGGGGTCGAAGACGAGCGGCGCCTTCAAGAATCCGTCGCCGCCAGCCATCAGGCTGGGGAGTTCCTTCTTCGCCACCAGCTCGAACAGGTCCTTGTTGAGAAACTCGTAACCAAATCCTGACGTGTGCGTCAGGAGATGGCGGACCCTGATTGGCGTTTTCGGTGGACGCAACGTTTCGCCGTCCCGCACGCGCACTCCCGCGAGCTCGGGAAGGTAGGTAGCCGCGGGTTCATCGAGCTTGACGCGGCCCGCTTCGACGAGCTGCATGACGGCGACAGAGGTTACGGGTTTGGTCATCGACGCGATCGCGAAGATGGCGTCCTTGTCCGCACCGACCGCCTGTTCGTAGACGATGCCGCGCGAGTCCGCCACCAGAGCAACAACCAGCGGTACGCGCTTCTGGTCCACCGCGGTGCGGAGCAGCGTGTCGATCTCAGGCGCGCGCCGTTGCGCCGCGCCAGGTATAGACACGACAATCGTCAATACCGTGGCGAGGAGAACGATCCTCTTCATGACGGGTTCCTGTGCGGATTGAATAATGGCCCTGACTGATACGCGCTTCGCGCCAGACGCCTCCGACTCACGCGCGAGCGCTGCTTTCCGCGGTCTCGCGAATACGCTCCAACTTCAGCGTCCAGCCGGTCGCGAGACCGGTCCGGTGCTCCTCCGAGATCAGTCCCATCGCCGTGTGCCTGAACGTGATGAGCGTGCCACCGTCGACTGGTGTCAACCGATACTGAATATTCGAGACCACGGGGTATGACATGAACATCGGTCCCATGATCTCGAGAAGTGCGGGTCGCTTGATGGCCTGCACATGTCCCCAGAGATGGCCGTCGTCGTCACCCAGATCGCGATACCACCGTCCACCGGGCTTCGCCTCAATCGTCATCGGCATCGGCGTCCCGTTGCGGTCCGCACTGTGCGGCCCCATCTCCTCGAGTACCGCAGCGAACGTCGCTTCAAGCGGGGCCTTGACCTGGATCTCTTGCGTGATATTCAACGTCAGTTCGTCGAGGGTTGAAGCGGTGGTCGCCATGTCTCCTCCTTCGTTCCTGTGCTTGAGAGCTATCTCAAACGGACCTCTCAGGTGATGCAGTCTCTAAGGCTTCCGAAACCGAATGCCCTCTTGTCGCGCAGGGGGCTGACTTGATTCGGCCCGTTCCTTGATTCGACGGAGCTGCTCACTCCAGAAGCGTTCGAATCTGCCGGCCCACTCGTACAGGGGCTTAATGGCCTGCGCGTTGGTGCGATACCAGACCTGCCGACCGTCGCGCCGGGCGTTTACGAGACCGACCTCGCGAAGGACTCGAAGATGCTTCGAGATGGACGGCTGCGCCAGTCCAAGCACACTGACGACGTCATTGACCGAGCGCTCTTCCCGGGCCAAGAGATCGAGGATGGCGCGCCGTTGCGGTTCGGCGATGGCGTTGAACACGTCGGAGGTCGTTGCGGCCCGCGGCACCACCAAATCATATTCCTGTGTAGGAATATGTCAACATCTCATTGGTTTCACGAACTCATCCGCACGGACCCGGCCCCGCTCAGCACGTGATAGGTCAGCGCCGGCAGCAGGTCGCGCAGCGGCACCCGCGGCTTGCGGCCGCGCCGGTGCGGAAGTGCGGGCACATCCCAGTTGGCGACCAGTCGATTCCAGGCTCCGAGAAATCCGGCCGGGACCTGAGCGTGGGTGAGCGCATCGAGCGCGGGAGTGGCCCCACGTGTTCGCGATCGGGAATGTCTCGCCATTCCCAGCGAAGTACCGATTTGCCGCAAGAAGTACAAGGGGATTCTCACGTCGCGAATTTCCGAAAGGCATTATGCCTAAGGGGGAACTGGCTGCCGTTGACCCAGCGGACAGTTGGCATACGGCGGGCCTGAACGTTCCCTGTCCCGGTCAGGTGGTGGGCGCACCTGGTGGGCGCACCTCGAGTTCAGCCGCATAAACATTACGCCAACTATCCGCCGCAAAAAGATCGAGGAATGGTGCGAGCTGAGCGCCAGTGGACCGTTGTTCGAAGGTCTCAGTAGCTTTGGGTGCGCGCGGTCTGCTCCCAGCCGTCGAAGGGCCGGGTGGCATCGCCAGCTCCAGCTGCGGCGAAGCGTCCCAGGAATCGACACCCACGAAGCCGTGGGCCGGAGATCCTCCGAGATCCACGACCGCATCCTGCGCCATTTGTACGACTGACTGACGGAGCCGGTCGTCAGTCCTGATTCGTCGCCAACGGTACGGCTGGTCGCACCGTCTAACGTGGCGGCTTCTAGAAGTGCACATGAACGCCTTCAGGATTGCACTGCGTTCGCTGGCTCGCCGGCCGGCATTCACTCTGACCGTCGCGGTGACGCTCGCGTTGGGCATCAGCGTCACGACGACGATGTTTTCTGTCGTCGATACGGTCCTGGTCAAGCCTTTGCCGTTCCCCGACGGAAGCCGGCTCGTCACGGTGATGGAGGCCAACCCGGCGAAACACCAGACGACCAGCCTGGTCGCGCCGGGGCGGCTTGAGGACTGGAATCGCGAGAATCGCGCATTTGTGGCACTGTCCGGCGTCTATACGGAGAACGTGACGGACACGAGCGGCGACGAACCCGAGCGGTTGGCTGGCCGCCGCGTCGCGCCGCGGTACTTCGACGTGTATGGCATGCAGCCGCTTGTGGGCCGAACATTTTCGCGGGATGAGGAGCGCTTCGGCGGGCCCCGCGCGGCCGTCATCAGTGAGGGCTTGTGGGCGCGCCGGTACGGACGGGCAGTCGACATAGTCGGACGGGAACTCGTGCTCGGCAGCGCGGCCTACACCGTTATCGGCGTCATGCCGAAGGTGTTCACGAGCGCGCCGATCGACGTCTGGCTGCCGGCCCAGACGCCACCTGGCCTGCTGCGCGTGCGAGAGGCCCGGTTCTTGAGCGGCGTCGGCCGAATGAAACCTGGCCTGACGATCGCTCAGGCGACGGCCGACCTGGTGCGCGTGCAGCAGTCGCTCGGTGAGCGGTTTTCGGCGTCCGACAAAGGATGGTCGGTCTCCGTGTGGGACATGAAAGAAGGGGGCGTCGGAGGCGTCGGGGGCGTCGGGATGTACCGCCAGGCGCTCTGGTTGGTCTTCGCCGCAGTCGCGCTGCTGCTGGCGATTGCCATTGCCAACATCGCTGGCCTGATGCTGGTGGAATTGCATCGGCGGGCGCGCGAACTCGCAATCCGACAGGCCATCGGCGGATCCCGCGCGCAGGTCGTGACGGCGGTGATGCGCGAAGTGGCGCTGATCGCCAGTGCGGGGCTGGTGGCCGGCGCCGCGGCGTCAGCGTGGCTCGGGCGAATCTTTGCGGCCACGTTTGCGACCGTGCCGCGGATGAACGAGCTCGCACTCGACTGGCGGGCGCTCGCCTTCACCGGAATCGCCGTCGGCGCCGCCGTGCTCGTGTTCGGCCTCTGGCCAGCGCTCCATGCCACGCGACGCGAACTCGCGCCCCTGATCGCCCAAGCGGGTTCGCGTGTCTCGGCCGGGGGGCATCGATTGCAGCAGGGGTTGGTGGTCGGGCAGATCGCACTCGGGATTCTTCTGGCCGCGTCGGCAGGATTGATGCTGCGCAGCTACTATAGCCTCACGCATGTGGAGGCCGGCTTCAGTACGGACCGCACCGTCACATTTCACGTCGGGGCCGCGTGGGATGAAGATCGGAACCGCGTGGGCGATTTGCAGGAGCAGCTGGTCTCATCACTGCAGCAACGCCCCGAGGTCGTTGACGCCGGACTGACGAACTTCCTGCCGGCGACGGGCGCGACGTTGCGATACCAAGTGACGCTCGAGGGTCTCGCCACGGCGGACGACAACGGGAGAATCACCGTCGGCGACCGAACCGTGAGTGCCGGTTACCTGCGCGCCCTCTCGGTGCCGCTCATCGCAGGCTCGTGGTGCCCGCCCCTGCGTCGAGACTTCAAGGCGCCATTGAGAGCGATGGTAAACCGGGCGTTCGCCGATCGGTACGGGCCGGATCTCATCGGCCGGCATTTCACGTTCGACCAGATGCCCGGCAGCCACGAGATCGTCGGCGTCGTCGGCGATGTGATCGAGGACGGCGCCCGTGCGGCGCCGGCCCCCTATGTTTATCTCTGCGCGACGGCTGGAGCCTGGCCCGATCCGGAATATGTCGTGCGGACCCGGGGCGACGCCCGCGCACTGATGGCCGCCGTTCGTGAAATTGTCCGCCGCCTCGATTCGAATCGCGCAGTGTTCGGCGTACAGCCGGTCGACGCGCTCATCGCGGCCAGCTTCGAGCAGCCGCGGCTCAACGCGCGCATGCTCTCGTTGTTTGCCGCGGCGGCCATCGTGCTGGCATCGCTGGGTCTCTATAGCCTGTTGATGTTGCTCGTGTCTGAGCGGACCCGCGAACTCGGCGTGCGCATGGCGCTCGGCGCGGCCCCCGCGCAGGTGCTAGGCCTGGTCGCCGCCGGCGCGGGCCGGTTAGTGGCGACCGGGATTGCGCTGGGACTGGTGCTCACGTTCGCCGGCACTCGTGTGCTCACCGCAGTGCTCTTTGGCGTGAGTCCGCTGGACACGGCGACGCTGGCGTTTGCCGTCGCGGGATTTGGCGCGGTCGCCTGTGCGGTGGCGGCCATTCCCGCCGTACGGGCCGCGAGAATCGATCCGATCGGGGCCATCCGAGCCGACTAAGCAGGTTCGTCAATCCGATAGGTCACGCTCCGGTTTAGGTCCGCCGTTCAACTGCCTCCGTCGACAAGGAGGCCGTCACTGTGCATCAATGAAGGTGGCGGACCGCAGCTCTTCCCATAGCGCTCAGTTCAAGCACGGCTGACACCTGAGCGGCTCCATGTGCGACCCCGGATGTCCGCGCGTTCGCGATCAGGTTTGGGATCGTGCGATTGACGACGGTAAGTTGGTTGTCGGTGTGAGAGCGAATGCTGGTGAGCTGCACCGGAATCGAACCCATCCCGACCGATACCTGGTGCCATTTCTGTCCTCGAATCAGTCCCGACCGCTCACCGCTGGTCCGACCGCCGAGCTCCTCTATATCCGGCTGAGTGGTGGGCGCACCTGGTGGGCGCACTTCGAGTTCACCCCCGTAAACACGACGCCGACTATCCTCCGCAAGAAGTCCGAGGATTTGCGCGAGGCGCGCCACATTGCTGAACGCTACGGCGTACCCAGGGGTTTTAGACTGTTGACCCCAACCATTCGCCATTCGCCAGTTGGAACCGCGTAGGGAGGTGGTTGCAGCAAGTCGAGAGCCTCAGGCGAGCTTCATAGGCTCCGTCGCCCGGAATTGACCTCGTCAAGTCTCGTTCAGCTCAGGCTAGTTTTCGCGCAAGGCTGCAATCACATCAACTCTGCTCGCGCGCATTGCGGGAATAGCGCTTGCCAATGCCGTCGCCACAGTCACGACGAGCGCGGCAAGCAAGAAGCTCGGAACATGCCACGGTGCGGTGTCGAATAGGAAAGAAGCCAAAAGACGGGTCGCGACCATCGCCAGCGGTAGGCCGCACGCGACGCCGAGCAATGCAAGACGAAGTCCGCCTCCCAGAACGAGACGCATCAGTTTCCCGCGAGTCGCGCCCACCGCAGAACGGATTCCAATCTCCTTCGTTCGCTGTGTTGCGTTGTAGGCGACAACGCCGTAGATACCGAGGGCCATCAGCAATAAGCCGATGGCACCGAGCGCACCCACCAGTGTGGCCGTCATTTGGTAATCGCGCGCCGAGAAGTCGATCAACTCCGACATTGTGACCATCATGCGCGGCGCCAGCCGTTCATCGACCTTCCGCAGCACCTCGCGGACGGGCGCTGCAAGGGACGCGGCGTCGCGCTGTGACGCGACCATGAACGTTACCTGGCCGAGACGGGGAGAAAAGGGCAGATAGAAGTACGCCTCGGGCAGTTCGCCAATCCGATTGATGACCGTATCCTGAACGACGCCGATGATGCGGTGGTCAACGCCCTTCAGACCGATGGTCTTGCCAACAGGATCAGCGTTGGCGAAAAATTGCGCTGCGAACCTCTCGCTGATTACGACGAGCGCAGAGGTCCGGTCGTCCTCGCTGAAGATGCGTCCACGCAAGACACGCGCTCCCATTACTCGAAAGTACGTCGGGCTTACCGCGTTGAACTTGATCGCGGGCGGAGCGGCCACCGAGTCCGGAGAGCGATCGCGGAATGTGACGGGCTGTGCCAGCCCTCCACCCGAGAGGCTCAGCGGCGCCCGAAGAGCGAGGGCGACGTCACTGACGCCTGGCAGCGCGCGCAATTGCGACACAGCTACGCTTTCTTGGGCCGGTGTCAATTCCGGAAAGCTCGACAACGCCGTGAGCATCGGCTTTCGCTGGAATCCGAGATCCGATCTGCGGGTCTCAAGGAAGCTCCTCCCGAGGACGACGGCGCTGCTCATCAATGCCATGGAGAGGGCCACTTGGCCGACGACCAGCGCACCGCGTACGTTTCGGTATCGCCGTGGCGTTGACGCCATTCCAAGCTCGCCCTTGATCAACGGTGAGAGCTCGACACGACTACCCAGCCAGCTCGGGATGACCCCAAAGAGCACAGTCGTCGAGACGGAGACGACGAGTGTGAACATCAGCATCCGTTGATCGGCCGCGAATGTCAGGAATGATGGGAATCCTGGCGCTTGGACCAGCAGTGCTGGAAGCGCACCAATCAGCCATGCGGAAACAAGTACGCCGGCGGCTGCGCCAAAGGCGCCGAGGAGCACGCTTTCGATCATCAACTGACAAGCCACTCGCAACCGACTCGCGCCAAGAGCCAGACGAACGCCGATTTTGCGCCCGCGCGATGCGGCGCGTGCGAGCAACAGATTGGCGATGTTCACGCAGGTGATGAGTACGACGAGGAGCACGACCCCGATCAAGGCAAGCGCACTGACACCGCCCGACTCCAGCCGATACGCGCGATCGGTGATGACCGTTGCGCCTCGACCGCTATTCGTCGCGGAATAGGTACTGGCGAGCGATTGTGCGAACACGCCGACTTCGGATACGGCGCGCGCTGCAGATATGCCGGGCTGGAGCCTTGCTAAGATGCTGAGCCATCGGGCATCTCGTTGCTGGAATTCGTTTCTACCCGCGAGCCGCATCCATGTTTGCGGGGGCATCCAGAGGTCTTTGTCCATTGAGGCGTCCAGGTCTCGCAACGTTGGCGGTAGCACGCCAAGCACCGTGACGTAGACTGGCGTCTCGCGCCCGAGCGGAAGCGACCTGCCCACAACCAAAGGATCGGCCCCGAACCGCCGCCGCCAGAACGCGTTTCCGAGGACGACGCCGGGCTCCTTCTCCAGGCTCGATTCGTCCATCGGCGTGAAGAGTCGACCCAATCCAGCCTTCACACCGAGAACGCTGAAGAAGTTTGAGGAAACCACATTGACGAGGAGCAACTCCGGCGGCGTTCCGTCGTTGCGCAGCAACGCACCGCGCCGCCCGTACGCGACGACGCCGGAAAATGATGTGGTCCGATCGCGAAGATCCTGATATTCCTGGAAGGAAAAATCGTCTCGTTGTGTCGTTGCTGACGTGGCGAAGATCCGCACGAGGGATCCCGGTGACGGGATGCCAGGGGGCCGAAACCATAAGCCATCGATCAGACTGAAGATGGCGCCGTTGGCGCCAATCGCGAGCGCCAAGGAGAAAATCGCTACCAGACTGAACCCGGGCGACCGCCGAAGGGCACGCAATGCGTAGCGGAAATCCAGCCACATAATGTCGGCTCCTCAGGGTGGGACACACTCTGCGGAGCAAGGTGCATACCAAACTCAGGCGTCCAATCTGCCTGCAACTGCGCTCCTGCCGCAATGATGATTCGACTGATCGGAGAGCCTTGCTCGATCCTGGGACGGAGGGTAACCGAATCCGAACGCTGCCGGAAAATCCGGCAGTCTCGATTCGCAAGACCTCACGCTCGGGATCAGCGCGGTGGGGCGCACCGCTGGATAGCGATTGTGAGTTCGGCCGTTCTAGCCGACGCACCGCGGCGATCTAGTTGTTCAATTGGTCGCGGGCTCGCCTAGATTTCTACGACGGTGGCCGACCGCATCACAAAGCGACGATCGAACAAATTGCTGGCGGGAGAGAAAGCTAGTTCAGCACCGTCTATAGGAGCGGCCGCCAGGTGAGCGTCGAGTTGCGCGATGTACTCGGTTTGATAATCGCCGACCCAGTCATCGAAGTGCAGCACGGTAAAGATGATGCGTCGGGCGGTCCGCTCCGGATCTTCGTGATCAAGTTGTTCCATCGCGTGCGCCAGGGTACCGATCACCTTGTCCAACAGCTCTGACGTGACCGTCGTTGCGACCTCCGTCGCAAACATCTCCCCGCGGTGGATTCGCTCTCGGCGGTCGGCTTCGTCCTGAGAGACGTTGATGGTCTTTACCTCGCAGAGCATGCGTCGACCGTCGAGAACCGCGCGGAGATCAGGAGTCTTTTTGCTGTCGCGCTTGATAAACGCGATGTCCGAGCACCCGAGCGCCTTCAAGTACGCCTAGCAGCGAAGCTTCGCCTCAAACCGCCCAGAAACACCTGGGCTCCATTTGAGTGTGTGGCGAAGCTCGCGAGACTTCAGCTCCTTCGCCCTCCGGCGAACCTTCGAATGTCGGCCGCGGT
>JBKPDW010000214.1:0-8900 GCA_046728115.1 Acidobacteriota bacterium
TCTATGCACAGCGTGTGGCGTCGGAACCGGCGGCAGCGGCGCTCCTGCTCGAAGAGGAACTCTCAGCGGCGATCAACCGCACGCGGGCAACACCGTACGGACGCGACCTCGCGGCGATCGTCGACGCGCCTGAACGCCTCGCCGCGGAAGCTTGAGAAATCTACCTGCGTCTTTCGTCCCATCGACAGGCATTTTACGGCAATCAACGTCGAGGTGAGACTGATTCGCCGCCCCGACCGCTAAAACAACTCGGCAAGACTGAAGCTCGCGAGCGCCCCGAACGCGCCGCCCATCAGCAGGCCAAACGTTATCAGCACGGATAAACGCACGAGCACCACGCTGAGCGGAGCCGTCCGCCGGGCAATCTTCGCGGCCACACTGACGAGCATGACTGCCGTTGCAGCGTAGACTGGGGTCATTCGTCAATTCAAATTACGAAACTTCCAGGCGCATGAGCGCCGCCAATCCGTCGGCGTTGTTCGCGCTCATCGGATGATCCCTATTTTACACATCTGCACGTTAGACGACCACGCTTGGAGAAACGGACGCCGAAAGAAGAAGCGAAAGGTGTCGCTCGAAGCATCGCCCGAGAACCTCGCCGAGCGTCAGAGCGAGCCGCGTGAACCGGGTGAACCTGCAGGATCACCTTATCGAATTACCGGACAACTGTGATGGTAATTTCTTCGTCCGCGACCAGCGCGCCGTCGTCGGCGCGGCAGCGAAGGATGTAGGTCCCCGGCTCGCTGAAGGAGACATGCACCTCCTGCTTACCGTCGGCTGGCAGCGGTGGTGCGCTCCAGAGCGGCGCCCAGGGCGAGTTGGCGCCGGCGCGCGTGTCTTCCCATGCTTTGACCTGCGGTGGGTCGAAGGTCACTTTCCCGGGTCCCCGGTACTGGAACCACGACACGTGCAAGCCCAGGTTCTTGCCGACAGTGATACGCGTCGGCGGCACCATCGCGGGATTCCTAGCCGGCGCGGCTGGCGCTGCGGCCGGTTGCGTTCCGGTCGACTGCTCTGCAGCGCGCGCCTGCGCAGCCGCCACGCGCGCCAGGTTACGCGGTTTCGGAATGCCGTCGTCTTTGACCTCGCTGACGAGCGTGAGCCAGTCGCCCGCCTTCACGCCGCGCGTCTTGACCTCTTCGACATGCAGGGTCGGCGGCTTGTTCGATCGCACTTCGGGGCTGCTCGTGCCAGCGCCCAGCGCTCCCGTCTCCGACGCCTTCACCACGTCATCGAGGATGTAATCCGGCCTGAGCGAGGCGTACGCCTTTTCGGTTTTGCCATGCGTGGTCAGCGTCCAGATGAGCTCATCCTTCGGACCGAAACTGCTTGGAACGCGAACGCGGAAGGCGAAACGATTTCGACGCGGGAGGAAATGGGTCGGCTGTCCCTGATCGACGCCGCCGACGTTGAAGCCGTTGTCTGGACCAATGGGAACGTCGATTTCCTCTTCCCAGTTGCGGTTCATGTACCCGAACAGGAAGTACTTCGTTCCGTCTGGCGCCTGTTCCCAGCCTTCATACGCCGGAGCAACGTTCTGACCGTTCGTGTAAGTGAGGGACTGCGCGATGAGAGCGGAGGCCATTAGCGGCACAAAGGCCGCCATCCACGACACATGCAACCACGACAGCACGAAGCCGCGAAGAAGAGATTTGTTTACTTTTTCGTGCCTCCGCCGCTTCGTGGTTGCATTTCTTCGAACGATCACCGCTCCTGCCCTCCCGAAGGCTTCATCGCGGCGGGCGGGACGACCATGCACAGCGGGCAGCCGATGACGACGTCGTTCTTCGTCAGGTGGAGACGTTCGCGGCGCTTCGCCATCTCTTCCTGGAACTGCTCGTCGTTGAGCGCGACGCGCATCCCGAGGTCGATGAACATGTTCGCCACGGAGCGATTTCCGGATCCCTGCCAGTTGCGCGGATCCGGAACGTTCTTGTTCGAAGGCGAATTGTCCATGTACCCGATGATGTGAAGGATCGTGCCCCTCGGCAGCAGCGGTGCGGAATCGTCCGTGTAGTCGTAGCCGCGGACCCAGTTGTGGTCGTAGCCGACGCAGTTGAGCGTCTGGATGTTGTAGCCCCAGATGGCTTCGAAGCACATCCGCGCGCCGGGCGCGTGCAGGTGCGGCTCGAACGAGATGATCTTGGTGTTCTGCTGAAGCACGGTGTACGCGTGGAGCTGCTGGTTGGCTTCCATCGCCTTGATGTCGATGTCCACGCCGTTGCCCAGACCGAACACCGCGCGCTTGTACGTCGGCACGTAGCCTTTCGGCTGGAACTTGAAGCCGATCTCGAGATGCGCTTTCGTATCGCGGCCGTTCGAATGGAGGTGGATCGAATCGGAGACGATGTACGACCCTGCCTTCAGCAGCCGCGCCGACTTCGGATCGAAGAAGTCCGCGTTGCGTCCCACCTCATGAACCGGCCAGTTCACAGCTTCTTCGTCGTTGAAGATCGCCAAGGGATCGGGCGGCTGGTTCTCGTCGCCCTCTTTCAGCACCTGCGTGCGCCAGATCATGTGATGGAAGACGAAGCGTCCGCCGACCGTCGCCCGGCCGCCGGCGGCGTGGGTATCGACGTCGTTGACCTCTTTGATCTCGAGCGCGGCGACGTAGCGGTCTTCGGTCAGGCCCGTCGGAACGCTTGGGATCTCGCCCCACCAATCCGGCGCGTCGCCCTTCACCAGGATCTCCTTCGTCTTGACGATCAGATCGGGCGTGCCGATCGCCCAGGCGCGCGGATCGGGCCATTCCTTCGGCGGCGGCATATCGGCAGGGTTACCGCGCGGCGCGCCGCTGTCGGCCCACTTCGCGATCATCGCGATTTCCTCGTCGCTCAGCGATGGATCGTTCTGGAATTTCTGGATGCCGAGGTTCTTCTCGACGTACCACGGCGGCATGACGCCCGCGTGCGGACCGATCCCGGTGCGCTGCTTGATGGCCCGGGCCCACGGACGCACGTCCTCGTAGGCGATGAGCGACATCGGCGCCACGCCATCCGGGCGATGACAGTTCTGACAGCTGCGCTGCAAGATCGGCGCAATCTGCTTCGTGAAGGTCACTTCGGAAACCGCCGTCTGCTGCGCGCCGACGCCGGCAGGCGTGCCGATGCCCAGACACGCAAGCATGAGACCGGCAATACCGAAGTTCACTCTCCAATCCACCGTGCTGCCAGAACGCATGACACACTCCTTCGACACCACGCGCGCGCGCGGGCTGAACCTTCATTGACAGAATACAAAAGAGGGCGACGGGGACCAAGACATTTCAGAGTTCAGATTTCAGAGTTCAGATTGATTTCATGATTTCAGAATTCAGGCTAATTTCGGAGTTAATTTCAGAATTCAGGCTGATTTCAGCGTTAAAGGCGGATTTCAGAGTCCCAGATCGGTCGCAAGGTATTGGTGCACGACGCTGACCGCAGCCGAGCCCTCGCCCACCGCCGCCGCAACGCGCTTGCCCGACCCGTAGCGGGCGTCGCCAGCCGCGAAGATACCCGGAACGCTCGTCTCGAACAGAAAGGGATCGCGTTCCAGCGGCCAGGTCGTCGGCCGTTTGCCGTCGACGAGCAGATCGCGGCCGGTCAGGATGAAACCCTGCGGATCGCGTTCGACCAGCCCAGCGACCATCTCGGTTCGGGGCGCGGATCCGATGAAGACGAACATGCCGTCGCCCTCGACTTCGCGCGTGTCGTCGGTCTCGGTGTCGGCGAGCGTGATCGTCTCGAGACGTCCGTTGCCGCCGACGGAAGCGACCACGGTGTGCGTGAGCACGTCGATGTTCTTCGTTTCCTTGATCCGATCGATCAGATACCGCGACATCGACGCCTTCAATTCCTTCCCGCGCACGAGGATCGTGACGTGCCGGGCGTACCGTGACAGGAACAGCGCGCCCTGACCCGCGGAGTTCGCGCCGCCGACCACGAAGAGATTCTTGTCCTGGTACAGCGCCGTCTCGCTCAGCGCGGTGCCGTAATACACGCCCGCGCCCGTATGATCGGCCACGCCCGGCGCCTCGAGCCGCCGCACCTCCATCCCGGACGCAATCACGATCGCATGCGTGGGAAGCTCCGATCCGTCAGTCAGCACCGCGATACGATACGGATCCTTGCGGCGGATCTCGATGACGTCCTGCGCGGCGATGAACTGAACGCCAAACCGCTTCGCCTGGTCCGTCGCGCGGCGGGCGAGATCGGCGCCGCTGACGCCGTTGGGAAATCCCAGATAGTTGTCGATCCGCGAGCTCGTGCCTGCCTGACCGCCGGGCGCGTCGCGTTCGACCAGCACCGTGTGCAATCCTTCCGACGCGCCGTAGAGCGCCGCAGCGAGGCCCGCCGGCCCCCCTCCAATGACGACGAGGTCGTAAAAGGGATCGGTGGGACGGGTCTGCAAGCCGATTTTCTCGGCCACCTCGCGCGCCGTCGGCTGCACCATTGTCGTGCCATCTTCGAAGAACACGACGGGCAAGCGTGACATGCCCTCGGGCAGCGACAAAATCAACTCGCGCGTGGCCGCATGGACGTCGAGATCCACCCACTGATACGGCACCTGATTGCGCGACAGGAAATCCTTCAGCGCGAAGCTGGATGGCGACAGCGCGGTGCCGGCAACCCGCAGTCCGTCGAGCGGCGGCCGCACCTTCGCGAGCCAGTCCGACAGCACATCGTCGAGTGCGGGGTACAGCCGCTGCTCGGGCGGCTCCCACGGCTTGAGCAGGTAATAGTCGAGGCCCACCGTGTTGATGCCGTTGATCGCCGTTTGCGTGTCGGCGTAGGCAGTCAGCAGCACGCGGCGCGCGTCCGGATAGAGCTTGATGGCTTCGACGAGAAACTGCGTGCCCGTCATGCCGGGCATCCGCTCGTCGACGAGAAACAAGGCGACTTGCGCGCCGCGCTTCTTCAGCTGACGGGTGGCATCGAGCGCCTGGGTTCCCGATCCGGCTTTGATGAGGCGGTACTTGGGCATGAAGTGATGACGGAGATCGCGCTCGATCGCATTGAGCACTTCCGGTTCGTCGTCAACCACCAGAATGACGGGCTTCGCCATGAGTCTGGCCTGTGAGGTCACGCCCCGGCAGTGGGAGCGGCCTCGGACGCGACGGGCAGCGTGACGCGGAACTCGGTCCGTCCCGGTTGCGACTCGAACTCGATGTCTCCGCTGTTCCGCCGAATCAGCTGGCGCGCGATGTCGAGGCCGAGTCCGGTGCCCTGTCCCACCGGTTTCGTGGTGACGAACGGATCGAAGATTCGTTCGCGCATGTCCGCGGGAACCCCATGCCCGTCGTCGACGATCCGGACGATGATGAAATCGAGCTGGCGGTTCGCGGAGATCCGCACATGACCGCCGTCCGAGACAGCATCGATCGCGTTGTCGATGAGGTTCGTCCACACCTGATTGAGATCGCCGCCGATGGCGCGTGCCGGCGGCAGCCCGGCTTCGATGTCGAGATCGACGCCGACGGATTTCTTTCGCGCCTTGTGCAGGAGCAGCGTCACCGAGTCGTTCAGGCTTTCGACGAGATCGACCGGTTCCGCAACCTGCGCGCGGTCCATATATGAGGAGCGCTTCATCGCGCCAACCAGCTTGTGAATGCGGACGGCCGCCCGTTCGATCTCCGATGCCAGCACGCGCGTGGTGCAGCCAGCGGCGACCCACCGCAGCGCGACGTTGAGCGTCCCGGCGTCGAGCGTCGCCGCCATCCCGTCGAGCCCGTCGATGGTGACGGACGTGTCGGCCAGCGCGCCTGCAGCGCCTGCGTCGCCGCCATGCTTCACGAGCCAATCCGCGATGGCTTCTTCGCGATCGGCCCGCTCGATCGGGTCGAGCGCCGATGGCGTCGCGTTCGCACAGGCGTGCCGGGCGCGATCGATCACGGCGAGCTGGGCGTCGCTGAGCCGCGCGGCGCCGAGTGCGCGTGCCGCCTCCTCGGCCTCGCCGAGTCCCTCGACCAGCAGCTTCGCGCTGCGTGCCGCCGCCGACGCGGGATTGTTCAACTCGTGCGCGAGTCCCGCGGACAGCCTGCCGAGCGACAACATCTTCTCGTCCTGCAGCTCGCTCGACCGAAAGCTTCGTGCGCGGTCCACCATGATGTGCACGAGCAGGGTCATCACCGTCGGGCACTCTCGGATCATTTCTTGAAAATAGCCGCGATGCACATGGAACGCTTCGCCCGGTTCGTCGACGAACACGTCGCCGACCGGTTTGGTCATCCGGGAATACGGCAGGAGGCCGGTCACGTCGCCGCCAGTCCATTCCATGACCTTGTGCCGGCCGGCACCGTGATCGACGTAGATGGCAAAGCGCCCTGAGAACAGGATTGTGAGGCCCGCGAGTATTCCAGGGTGCTGAGGAAACAGTGCCCCTCGATCGAAAGCCATGAGTGCACCGTGGGCGGCCAGCCGGGCGAGTTCCTCGCGAGGCGCCTTGCCGATCGTACGGTGCGCCACGAGCCGCGCGATCAGATCCGCATCTTCGGTCATAGCGATCTCACGCTACCAGAAGCCTTCCGCGACGCTCAACGCTGAAACGACTCGGTCCGCGCGGCGTCCGACAGCTTGATCAGAAAACGCTGAGGGTCAGCCCAGAACGTGTGCCGCATCTCCTGCAGGCTGCGCGCGCCACTGTAGCTCACCGCAGAGCAGAGATGTTTGAGCATGTTCTGGATGACCGTCCGCACGGAACCGCGCGCGGGGACGCTCACCTCCAGGCCTTCTGCGCCCAGGGCCTCCAGTTCGGGCGCGTCGGCGTCCTCGAGATCCAGCCGATCGCGAATGGCGCCGATCGAGGCCATGCCGCGGAACACCTTGAACGGCACCTGCACGATCTTCTGGGATTCGGGGACGAGCACCGACTTGTTGACGACCTCGCCAGGCGTTTCCTCGGTGCCCGCGAACGCGCTGCCGAGCATTACGGTTTCGGCGCCGAACATCAATGCTTCCGCGATACTGCCATCGCGCCTCACGCCACCGTCCGCGATGAGGGGGATCTGATCGCCGATCGCCAGCCGGCACCGGACGATCGCCTCCACCTGCGGAATGCCGAAGTTCGTCGTGAGGCGTGTCGAACACCCGCCGCCCGGCCCGATGCCGACCTTGATGCCGTTCACGCCGCGATCCCTCAGAAATACGGCGCCCTCGGCCGTCGCCACATTCCCGGCGACGAGATCGACGTCGCCGCATCGCCTGCGAATCTGCTCCAGCGCCCTGGCCATCACCACGGTGTGACCGTGTGCGATATCGACGACGATCACGTCCGCGCCGGCGCGGATGACGTCCACAGCGCGTTCGAGATAGTCGCCGGTCGCGCCGACGGCCGCGCCCACGCGCAAGCGCCCATCGCCATCGCGCGTTGCGAATGGATGGCGCTGGTGTTTCAGCAGATCCTTCGCGGTGATCAGGCCGAGCAGCGTGCCGTCCGAATTCACGAGCGGGAGCTTCTTGATCTTGTTCGCCACCATCAGCCGTTCGGCGTCGGCGAGCGAGATCGTGCCGGTGTGCAGGATGAGGCGATCGCGCGGCGTCATCCGGTCGGCGACGAGCGTCTCGCCCGGAACGAAGCGAACGTCTCGCTCCGTCAGCAGGCCGGCGAGGCGCCGACTGGCATCCACGACGACGAGCGTGCCGACACCCGTCCGTTGCATCAGCCGGATCGCATCGGTCAGCGGCTGCCGGTCCAGAATCGTGTGCGGATCGCCGATGATGCCGTGCTGCGTGCGCTTGACCGCCGCGATTTCGGTCACCTGCGGTTCGATGTCGCCGGCGCGAAAACCTCGATCGATGACGCCGAGTCCGCCCTCCTCGGCGAGGACGACGGCCATGGCGGATCGCGTGACGGTATCCATGTTGGCCGACACGATGGGCCGCTTGAGCGTCAGCCGCTCGGAGAATCGCGCGGAGAGGTCAACCGTTTCGGGATCGCGTCGCGGCAGGACACCGTACTGCGGCGTCAGCAGGAAGTCGTCGAACGTGCATCCGCGCACGAAGGCGGCCAGGTCGAAGGTCATCTGTGGAGACACTGTACTATCTGGCCCGAAACCTGTGCCATTGGGGTCAGACCCCAATCTGGCGGGTCGCCCCGAAAATGGGGTCGGAGCCCGATTTGGTGGTCACGGCCAAAAATTGGGGTCCGACCCCAACTACAATGCGCCGCATGACACGCACAATCTCGATCGGCGCGACGCTTCTGGCAGTGCTGACGGCGCTCGGAGTGGGACAGCGCATCGCGGACCGCCGCGTGCAGGCGGCCGGTGTCACGGCCCCGCGATTCGAGGTCGATCCGTTCTGGCCCAAGCCGCTGCCCAATCACTGGATCCTGGGCCAGACGATCGGCGTCTCGGTCGACGGCCAGGATCACATCTGGATCATCCACCGTGCCGGCTCGCTCGAACCGGGCGAGCAGCACGCGACTACGAACCCGCCGATCGCGCAATGCTGCGCCCCGGCGCCGCCGATTCTCGAGTTCGCGCAAGACGGCACGCTCATCGGGCATTGGGGCGGTCCCGGGCAGGGCTACGACTGGCCGGAGTCGAACCACGGCGTGACGGTGGACCACAAAGGTAACGTCTGGATCGGCGGCAACGGCCGCGGCCAGCCACCCGGCGGCGCCGCTGGCGGGGCCGCTCGTGGACGCGGTCCTGGACGGGCCGAGCAGGTGCTCGACGAATCGCAGGCCGGTGGCGTTCAGGGCTACTTTCACGACAGCATGGTGCTGAAGTTCACTCAGAGCGGAAAGTTCCTGATGCAGATCGGCAAGCCCGGTCAGAGCAAGGGGAGCAACGACACCGCCAATCTTCGACTGCCCGCCAAAACCTTCGTCGACAGCGCGACGAACGAGGTGTACGTCGCCGACGGCTACGGCAATCACCGCGTGATCGTCTACGACGCCGACACCGGTGAGTACAAGCG
>JBKPDW010000215.1:0-14845 GCA_046728115.1 Acidobacteriota bacterium
GAGGATCGCCGACCTGGATCCGACGCAGCGGTCGAAAGATTCCGTCGCGATGGCCCGCAATCCCGATGTTGCCGGGCTGACCGGGCAGCGGCGTGTCCTCGAGATGCCCGGCCCCGCGCCTCAGCGTCCCAGCGTCACTCCCTTCCAGGACAGTGGCGGTCATCTTCACGGACGGCGCTTCGAGCCGCGCCAGCCATGTACCCGCAGCGGCGGGACGCGGCGCCGGCGTCGCGGTGTCGTCGGCCGGCAGCGTCCGCGTCGCCGGTGCGGACGTGGACGGCGTCGCCGGTGCGGATGTGGACGGCGTCGCCGGTGCGGATGTGGACGGCGTCGCCGGTGCGGATGTGGACGGCGGGGGAATCGGCATCGTCTGCGTACGGTGCGCCTGGATCAAGACCCCCGCGCACCAGGCGGCCAGCACGGCGCCCGCGGTCAGAAGGCCGCGTTCGAACCAGCGAAGGGCGATCCCTTGCGTCATGGCTGCGAACCCGCGCGACCCGCCGCGAAGTAACCGGGACGCGTTCGAATCTCGAAGTGTTGAACAGCCGGCGCGATATCGACCCGCACGCGGTGGAAGAGGCCGTCGCGATCGGGCGGGACGTACCCGACCGTGTAGCCGCTGCGAATTTCCCGTGCCATCCGCTCGCAGACCTGGAGCAGCGCGCCCGCTGACCGCGGAAGGAACCGTTCACCGCCCGTTTCCCGCGCGAGCGACTTCAAGACGCCCGGGTTCCTGTCGGGATCGTCGTCGTCGAATATGCCGATGGTGTAAATCGTGGCGTTCGACTTGCGCGCGCGCGCGAGCACGGCGTCGAGCGACGTGCGGCTGGCATTGTCGCCGCCATCGCTGATCACGATCAGCGCTTTGCGCGGCCGAGTGCCCTGGTTGAGATGATCCAGACCTGCGATGAGCGCGTCATACAGCGCCGTCCGGCCCTCCGGAACGATCGACGACATCGCGGCTTCGAGATCCATGGCGTCCTCCGCGAGGAGGAATTGCCTGTGTTCGAGCACCTCGCGCACATCGTCGTTGAACCGGATCGCGAACAACTCGTCGTTGGGGTTGCTCGCCTTCGCAAATCGCAGCGTCGCCGCGATCACCTCGCCGAGTTTCGTCCGCATGCTCCCGCTGCCGTCGACGATCAAACCGATCGTCACCGGCGTGTCTTCCGCCGTGAAAAGCTCTATCGGCACGCGTCGGGCGTTGTCGTACACGACGAATCTTTCGCGCGGTAGGTCCGCGACATAGCGTCCTTGTTTGTCCTTGACCACGATCGGAAGGACGACCAGTTCCGCGGAGGCGCTGTGAAAGACTTCTTGAGCAGGTTGGGCGGCCAGGCCAGGAGGGGCCGGAAAGGCAGGATGGCCGCGGAAGGCAGGAAAGTCAGGGTAGACGGAGATGGCGGAGATACAAAGCGCACCGCAAACCGCCTTGACCGCGGTTGTCTTCTCCCAGCCGTTCCCACCCATCCTGCCCTCGTGCTGACTCCGCTTCCTTGCCTGTCCAGCCCTTCCCGCGCATCCTGGGCCGTTCACTACGCCGCGTCCTGCAGACGCCGCCGCACACGACGGACACCGAAGCCGGCAGCGATCGAGAGCCCGCTCAGCAAGCCAAGCAGCGGCAGCTCGCTCGCCGTCGACGGCAATGCGGTTCGACCGCTCGTGCCGACCGTCCGGGCGGATGTCGTGCGGGACGCGCTGGCCGACGTGTCGGCTGTTGATGCGGGCGGTGGCGTTACAACCACAGTGTTCCCACCCGACGGGGTCATTTGGTCGCTCTCGTTCACATGCCCGACGCTCTCGGTCTTTTCAACTTTCTCGGACTTCGACGCGAGAACTGATTCGTGCGTCCTCTTGGCGATGGCGACCGCCTGCTTTCTCGGATAGATGAATTCGTTGCCGATCGTTTCCCCCGGATAGAACCAGGCCTTTACGGCCACCGGTGATCCGGCCGGGCGCTCGGCGAACAGCACGAGTGGATTGTCGCTGGGCTGCATCCGCTGATCGGGAATCGCCATCAGCGTCGCGTAGATCTTCCTCTCGCTCTTGTCGAAGATCTGAATCACGTGGCGGTTGCCGCTCAGGTCAGCGAGCTTGAACGTATAGGTGCCGGCAGCGAGAGTCGTCCCCGGCACTTGGACCGGTGCACTGAAGGTAAAGAACGTCTTCTTGTTCCAGTCGTCGGCGTGCGCGCTCGGAACGAGCATCGCCGCCAGAGCCATTGCACCGCACACACTCTTGATTCCACGCATGAGTCTGCCTCCTGACTTCTCCAGCGCGCGAAACCTCGTCCGCGCCGTTGTGAGCTGGTGCATGGTTTGTGCCGATGGCAACAGCGGGAGAAAGCTGATGCGTAGCCGACGTGGCGGTTACCTCAGCGCTTCAGCGCGTCGATGAACGGCTGAGTAACCGCCGGCGGCGCAATGCTGCTGCCCATGACGACGTCGCGTGGCGACGTGTTGGCGCCATACAGATCGACGTTATCTTCCTGATCGGCTCTCAGCACGCCGCCCGAGACATTGATGCCGGCGAATAAACCCTGCGTGCGCGAGTACGACAGAATCTCCGCTTTCATCTGCGCATCGGTCGCGGCGCGTGCATCGCGACCGACCGGTCCTGCAGCCACCGAAGCTTCGGCGCCGAGCGATACCTTGTTGCGCAGCATTTTTTCCATGCCGCTGGAATTCATCACCAGCATTACCAGGTCGATCGATTGCGCCCCGAGTTGAAAGCCCCAGCTGCCCTTCTCGATCCGCATGAAGATGGGACCGCTCCACACGCCGTCGTGCCGGCAGCTCATTAACCCCTTGCCGTACTCGCCGCCGAGGACGAACGCCGCTTTTTTTAGTCCGGGCACGACGATCACGCACTCGGCCATGTTCCACAGTTCCTGCGGGACATCCTTATCCGGAGTCGCATGAATCTCCCTGAGTACCGTGGCCGCGTCGCGGATCCGTCGCGATTCTGCGGTTGAAATGTCCGCTCTCGCTGCGGTGGCAGTGAACAGCACGGCGAGCGGAGCCACCAGACACCGAGATCTGTCCAGTCGTGCATGCATCGAAACCTCCACTTCAAGATTACTCCCAGAACTACTCTGTTCCGCTGCTCGTTCAGATCGTCAGCATCGTCGATGTATTCGATGCGCTGACGCGCGAGCGTCCATATCACGCGCCATGCTCGCAAGACGCACTGGAGGGTGCTCTCGACCGAAGACGCCAGAGGCTGGCGCGATCGCGCGCTGCTGGATGCGTTTCATCGAGGTCCCCGACTCGCGTCACACGTCGCCGAGATGTCGGCCCCCTGCACGGATCCGGTCAGGACGACCGCGAATGGCGCCCATCGGGGCGCGAGGTGGCGCCGCAGCCGGTGAACCTTCCTGCCGCCGGCGACGTAAATGATGTGATGAGCTCTTGACCTCAAGAGGAAGCACCCGTACCATTTACGCTCGAGGAAGCCTCAACATGATAAAGTCCGTTGCAACTGCCACTGTGCTGGGGGTGTTCGGCGCGTTGTTCGCGTCGCCAATGGGCGCGCAGGCGCCAGCCTCCCCGACGCCGACGTTCAGCAAGGACGTCGCGCCCATCCTGTACAAAAACTGCACGAACTGTCACAGGCCGGGCGAGATCGCGCCGATGTCGCTGCTGACTTTCAACGATGCGAGGCCGTGGGCCAAGTCCATCGCCACGCAGGTTGAAAACGGATCGATGCCGCCATGGCACGCCGATCCGGCGAACGGCGAGTGGTTGAACGATCGCCACCTGAACGACCGCGACAAGGCGACGCTCGTTGCATGGGCGACTGGCGGCGCACCAGAGGGCGACCGCGCTGATTTGCCCGCGCCGCCAGCGTATGAATCGGAGTGGATGCTGGGAAAGCCCGATGCGGTGTTCAGCATGCAGGAGGACTACGCGATCCCCGCGGAGGGCACGATTGCGTATCAGTATTTCCTCGTGCCGACCGGCCTGACGGAAGACAAGTGGATTCAGGCGATGGAAGTACGCGCTGGAAATCCCGCTGTGCTCCATCACGTGATCGTGTATGCGCAGCTGCCTGCGCCTCCCACGCCCCCGGGCCAGGGAGCCGAGGCTGCCGGACCGGCAGCGCAGCAGGGTGGTCAGCCCGCGCAGCGCCCGCAGCCGTTGTTCTCGTTCGCCGACGAAGCGATGACCCGGATTCCTGCCGGACAAACCGGTGGCCCGCCGCTTCCGCCCGACCAGCGTAAGGAGCCGGGACCCAACGATCGGCCCGCGCCGCGCCGCATGGGTCCGGCCATTGGCGGTTTTGCGCCAGGTCAGTTCGTACGCGTCTATCAGGACGGCACCGGCATGAAGATCCCGGCCGGGACCAAGTTGATCTTCCAGATGCATTACACGTCGACGGGCAAGGCGACGACGGATCGCACACGAGTGGGCGTCAAGTTCACGAAGTCGAAGCCGGCCACAGAGGTGCGGTTCGCGTCGCTGGTCAACGGCGGCCTGCACATTCCCGCCGGCGCGGCCGAACATCGTGTGGACGCCGAGATGACGATCAACCAGAACATCACGATGTGGAGCATGCTGCCGCACACGCACGTTCGCGGGATCCGCTGGCTGTACGAGGCGATCTATCCCGACGGCAGGAGCGCCACGGTGCTATCGGTGCCGAAGTACGACTTCAACTGGCAGACCGACTACATCTTCAAGCAGCCTCTGAAGCTCCCCAAGGGCACCAAGCTTCACGCGATGGCGTGGTATGACAACTCGACAAGGAACAAGTCGAATCCCGACCCCGCGAAGGATGTGTGGTGGGGCGATCAGACCTGGGAAGAAATGATGTACACGGGGCTGACGTTCAGCATCGACCCCGCGCCCGCAGCCCCCAGCGCAGAGAAGCAATAGAAAACGTTAGAAGTCAGAAGTCAGAAGTCAGAAGTCTGAAGTCTGAAATTGGAAGTTAGAGGCTTGAGACTTCAGACCTGTAACTTGCTTAAGGCTTAGCCGGCCTGGCGCGCAGGACGCCCAACTGCAAGAGGAAGCCGGTGAAGTCGTAGATGCGCTTCTCGCGCGCGATCAGCCCTTCCTCGAACGTGTAGAGCAGCACCATTTCAAATTCCACGCGCCGCTGCGTGCCAGCCAATCCAAGAAAGTCATTCATGTGTGTCGAGTTGATCGTGCTGAACACGGCGACGTTCGGCGCGTCGACGAGCACGACGTTGGCGGTGGCGATCAAATCCGGAAACGATTTGAACAGCGCCCGATAGGACTCTGCGATGGCCGTCCGCCCCTGAACCAGGGCGAACATCGGGCTCTCGAGGATGCCTTCGGCGCTGTGATCGGCGGCGAGCGCTACTGGGTCGTGACGTGCCAGCGAGGCCAGATGCCGCTCGATGAAAAACTCGAAATCCGCGCGGGTCATGGCTGCTGGTGTAGCCATGGCGGGGAGTATACTCCCGGTGTCTCATGACCGCGCCGGTCCGTCGAGCGCTGCTGAGTGCGGCTGTGATTGTCGCGCTGGGTGCCGCCGACGCACCGCCCGACGCGTTCGGCATCGGCGTGCTTCGCCGGGACGGCGAAGTGATTCCCGTCGCAACGTTCGACGGGCGGCGCTGGCGCAACGATTGGCCGGCTCCGAGTCCGAGCGTGACCGTACCCATAAACCTCAGCAATGTGCCGAAAAAATGGTGGGGCCCGCTGGGACGTCGAGATATCTGGCAGGCGTGGATCGCTGGAACCGAGCATGACGTTCACGTGACGCAGCCCGAGTGGGTTGCGGTGCACTGCCAGCAGCGCGTGGCGTTGAAGACGGACTATAGCGCCGATCTCGTCCCGCCGCCTGAGAATCAGCAACCATACCCGAAGGACGGACTGGTGGTCTCGCCGCCGCACCCGATTGAGAACGTGGAGATTCTGTCGTCCGCCGATCCAGCCGCACGCCCGGTCGCGTCAGTTCTTCGCGACGCCTTCAATCGCGCTGAACGCCAGACCTTGAGTCGAACAAAGTATCCCGTCGATCGAAAGTCGCCTGAGGACGTCGAGCCGACAATCGAGGCCGTGCATGCGTTCGGCGGCTCCCCGCGCTTCTACTACGTCGAAGCGATTCGACCACACGGCCAAACAGGAGACCCTGGCGATTGCTCTGCACTGGCCTTCGGCACGGGCTGGTTCGTGCGCGAGGGCAGCGATGTGAGGCCGCTCCTGATGTTCGTCGACATGTTGCGCTGCGATCGCACTGGCGCAAGCTACATGCTGCCGTTGGGCGTCGTGCGGGCGCAGAACCGCTTGTTCTGGATCGCGCAGTTCTCGGGCTGGGATCACGAACGGTACACCATCGTCGAACTGAATCCCAAAGCCGTCGAGGTCGTGATGAATGTGTGGGGAGGGGGCTGTTGAAAGTGGGAAGGCAGAAGGCAGAAGTACGAAGGCAGAAGGCAGGGTCGGAAGGACGAGGTCAGAAATCAGAGGACGACGCCGCGGTGGATGCGGAGGAAACGGGGGTTCAGGGAACCGGCAGCGATTGCGCCTCAACGAACGTCTTGTGCAACAAACGCACCGCTTCGTCGAGCCGGGCGCTGTCGATCATCCATGTCGTGCGGAACGATGACGTCGAGACGCCGTCGATTGCAATGCCGGCGTCCAGCATCGCTCGCGATCCGCGCCGGACGTTGTCGAACGACGCGTTGATGCCCGCGCCTACGATGCTGACGGCGCCGAAGCGGTCGACGATACGGACCCGGTCTCCGAAACGTGAGGCCAGATCCGCTCGTACGCGTTCTTCCTCGTGCAGGTTCTCGCGCGACACCACCAGGCTGAGGCGATCGCCCGCGACGTGCAACTGCTTGCCGGCGACCTGGTACTCGTCCAGGAAGACGAGGACGTCGCCGGTGGTCGCGTCGGCACGCAAGACGAGGACATCGCGCTCGCTCGCGACGCCCGCCACCGTGCCGGGCATGCGTGGGGCATGCCGGCGAACGACGGTCCCGTCGGCCGATGGGTCGGCGCCAGGCAACGGCGAGGCCGTTGCGCGCGCGTAGATTGCGATGCTTTGCTGCTTGGCGAACTCCACAGCTTGCGCGTTCAGAACCTTCGCGCCCGATTCCGCCAGCTCCTGAGTTTCTTCGTAAGACAGTGTGCCGATTCGGCGCGCACCGGGAACGACCCGGGGGTCGGCGGTATAGATGCCGTCCACGTCGGAGCAGATTTCGCAGTATTCGGCGCCAAGCGCGGCCGCCATCGCGACTGCTGTCGTATCGCTGCCGCCGCGGCCGAGCGTGGTGACCTCTCGCCGGTACGACACGCCCTGGTACCCGGCGACGACGACGACCCGGCCGCGCGCCAGCTCGTCCTGAACGCGGAACGGCCGCACTTCGATGATGCGCGCGTCGACGTGCCGATCGTTCGTGATGATGCCGGATTGGCTCCCCGTGAAGCTGATGGCATCGCCGCCAAGTTCCCGGATGGCCATCGACAGCAGCGCCATCGAGATGCGCTCGCCTGCCGTGAGCAGCATGTCCAGCTCGCGACGATCCGGGTTCGGCGACACCTGCTTCGCGAGCGAGAGCAGTTCGTCGGTCGTGTCGCCCATGGCGGAGACGACGATGACTACATCGTGGCCCGTGTGCCGTGTCCGCATGACGCGCTCGGCCACCTGACGAAGCCGCGTCACGTCGGCGACACTGGAGCCACCGTACTTCTGGACGACGATCGACATTACAGGCCTACTCTTCGAGCTCTCAACCACAGAGGACACAGGCGATACGGAGGAACACTCGCCTTCTGTTCTCCGTGTCCCCAGCGAGGGTGTCGGCAGGATTTTGCATCGCTCTCCTATGCCTGATCCGCAAAGGTCGCGACGACCGGCGCGTGATCGCTGGTTCCAACGTCCTTCTGCACTGGGCACGACGTCGCGCGAGCGCCGAGCGATTCGGTGACGAACACGTAATCGAGCCGCCATCCGATGTTGCGCTGACGCAGGTTGCGCCACGGTGCCCACCATGTGAACAGTCCGTCATTGTCGGGGTCGACGGCGCGTCCAAGATCCATGAGGCCGCGGCTCAACAGCCGCTCGATCATCGCGCGTTCTTCGGGAAGTTGTCCGATCGCGCGCGGCTTACGTTCCTTCGGGTGCACGTCGCGGTCGGTGCGTGCCACGTTCATGTCGCCGAGCAGCGCCAGCTGTCGGCCGCTCGCGTGCACCGATTTCGCGTACCCGTCCATCGCCTCGAGGAACTGCATCTTGGCCGGGAAGTCCTTGCCGCCGTTCGGCACGTAGACGGACGCAATGGTTACGTCGCCGATATCAACCGTGACGATGCGACTCTCGTAATCGAAGGCTGGATGAACGAACGTGGGCCGATCGGGCGCCACGCCCTTGTAGACATGCAGCGCAACTCCCGAATATCCCTTGCCGCCGTGCCAGTAGCACCAATAGCCTTCCATCTCGCAGAGAGCAGTGGGCACCTGGTCGGAAGTGGCCTTGATTTCCTGCAGGCAGACAACGTCCGGGCGCTCGCGCGCGATCCATTCCTGGACCTGCGCCTGACGTGCCCGGATGCCGTTGACGTTCCAGGTCGCTAACTTCAACATTGCCAATTGCAGATTGCAAATTGCCTAGTTGATTTGGGAATCAATTTGCAATCTGCACTCTGCAATCAGCAATAACCTGCGTCAGAGTCGCGCGTGCGCGGCCTGGCGCTCCGCGGCCGGGACCGCCATGATGTCGGCGTGGGCTTCGATGTGGGCCTTGACGATGGCTTCGGCTTGCGCGATCGCGTCCGCATCGCCATTGCGATAGACAGCGTTGGCCTCGACCAGATCCTTCTGATTTGACGGAGTGGCGTCGATGCTCTCGTAGATCGCCGCGACCGGGCACGCAGGCACGCAGGCGCCGCAGTCGATGCACTCCTCCGGATGGATGTAGAGCATCGTGGTCTGCGCGAACTCGGGCTCGTCCTTGCGCGGGTGGATGCAATCCACCGGACAGACGTCAACGCAGGCCGTGTCCTTCGTTTCAATGCACGGATCGGTGATGATAAAGGGCATACTCGCGTATCTCCGTAACTGTGCGTAATATCCGCCGTTGGCTTAACCGGCGAATTATACCCTGACAATCGGCAAAAACATCATCGGGCTCGGCGAAAGCTGATACCCCATGGATTCGTAGAGCGGTCTGCCGTCGTGGCTGGCGTTGAGCGCAACCGACGAGACGCCCGACTCGCGGCACCAGGCGTGAATCGTCTCCATGATCAGGCGCGCCAGCCCGCGCCGGCGATGGGCCGGCTCCGTGTAGACGTTATATGCGACCGCGATCCGGTCTCCCATGTAGTTCGGGCCTGGCGGCCACGGCAGCACACTGATCCCGCCCCCGGCGACGATGGCGCCATCTGCATCCTCGACCACCCATGCGCGGTACGTGCCCGCGGGCATCATCGCCGAAAGCCACGCTCGAAACGCACCGTCGAGCGCCGGCGCGTCGAATTCGAGGCCCATATCGGAGAACATCGCGATCCGATGATGCACGAGATGTTCGACGTCGTTCGATGTCGCCGATCTGATGCGATAGGTCATTCTCGTTGATCGCGTGGTGCCGAAGCTCTCCTCCGCGCAGGACACACCGGAGATAGGACGATTACGTTCTGAACACAATCAACGGTCCTCCCTGTTGGCGCGCTCCTTGACAGATTTCGCGACAGTTTCAGTGAGTATAATCGCGACGTGGCAGAACCGCGACGCGGTCCGGAGCCGCCGGACCTCAGCGAAAAAGGCGGCATCAAGAACGGCGAACCGCAGCGGAGCGATCGGCGACTCTTCATGCAATTCCTGGCGTTCGGCGGCTGCGAACATGTGCGGCCGCTCATCGATATCGCCGCCGCTGCAGGAATCACAGGCGCTCTGTACGAGGACGTGAACGATCCGCGAGGCATCGGGCTGCTGACCGTGACCGAAGATCCGGCTTCGTTCCTCGATCGCGTCCGGCCGATGCTCAACGGTCCGGCGTTCCGCCCGATGATCCAGAAGCCGGAGTACACGATGCTCGGGCGGACCTACTCGATCGGATACGAACCGGATCTGGAGGAAGTCCTGCTGCACCGGCCCCGCCGCACGGTGCTCAACCCGGACTGGAAGTGGGCGGTGTGGTACCCGCTGCGACGCAGCGGCAGGTTCGCGCAGCTCCCAGCCGACGAGCAGCGTGTGATCCTGGCGGAGCACGGCAGCATCGGCATGTCGTTCGGCGCCGCCGACTTCGCACACGACATCCGTCTGGCCTGCCACGGCCTCGACAAGGACGACAACGACTTCATCGTCGGCCTGCTGGGGAAGGACCTCTATCCGTTGTCGGCCATTGTTCAGGCGATGCGCAAGACGCAGCAGACGGCGCTCTACCTGGAACGATTGGGTCCCTTCTTCGTGGGCCGGGCAATCTGGCAGAGCGACTCTTGACCGCGAAGACCCCGAGGCCGCAAAGAACTCACCTGTCTTTGCGGTCTTCGCGGTCCGTATCCGCCGTTACCGCAAACGTCGGCGGTCGTCGATGGCGGGTGGCCTGCTCGTACGCGTACGCGAGCTTGATCAACGTCGGCTCGCTCCATGCACGGCCAACGAACGAAATTCCCACGGGCAAACCACGAAAAAATCCGGCAGGGACGGTGATGTGCGGGTAGCCCGCGACCGCTGCGACGGTTGAGGGGCCGGGCGCCGAGCCCGTGCCGCCGTCGCCGTTCACGAGATCGATCAACCACGCAGGACCGCCCGTCGGCGCGACGAGAGCGTCGAGCTTGTGTGCTGTCATCGCCGCGTCGATGCCTTGCGTCCGCGCCATCAGACGGTTTTTCGCAAGGTCGCCACGGTACTTCGCCTCGGTGAGGCGGCCTTTCTTCTCGGCCATCAGCATGATCTCCTGGCCGAAATATGTGAGCTCCTGTTCAGCGTGGGCGTCGTTGAATGCGATGATGTCTTTCAGGGAATGCACCGGCGATGCGGGGCCGAGCCATTTGAGGTACTTGTCGAGATCTGCCTTGAACTCGTACAGCAGGACATCGAATTCGCTGTCGTCGAATTTTCCCAGCGTCGGGATTTGCACCGGATCGATGACGACCGCGCCCTGTTTTTTCATCTCGGCGATCGCCTCGGTCGCCAAGCGATCAGCGGCGACGCTGTAGCCAAACAGCCGATTGCGAATGACGCCGATTCGTGCGCCCCGCAGCGCCTGCACGTCGAGGAACTTCGTGTAATCCGGCGATCCTCGCCGCGCGCCCGTCCGGGTGATCGGATCGTCGGCGTCCGCGCCGGCCATTGCGCCGAGAAGCGTCGCCGCGTCTGCGACCGTGCGCGCCATCGGCCCTGCAGTGTCCTGGCTGTGGGCAATCGGCACGATGCCCGTCCGGCTGAGCAGCCCCAGCGTCGGCTTGATGCCGACGAGCGAGTTGTTATTCGACGGCGACACGATGGAGCCGTCGGTCTCGGTGCCCACCGCTGCAGCGGCGAGGTTGGCCGCGATCGCCGCGCCGGAGCCAGAGCTCGAGCCGGATGGATTCCTGTCGAGCGCGTACGGATTTTTCGTCTGCCCGCCTCGTCCGCTCCAGCCGCTGCTCGAGTGCGTCGACCGGAAATTTGCCCACTCGCTCAGATTCGTCTTGCCGAGGATCACCACGCCGGCTGCGCGCAGCCGATCGACGATGAAGGCGTCTCTGGGCGGAGTGACACCGGCCAGCGCAAGCGACCCGGCCGTGGTCATCATGCGGTCGGCGGTCGCGATGTTGTCCTTGAGCAGAACGGGAATGCCATGCAACGGTCCGCGAACCCGGCCGGCCCGTCGCTCGGCATCGAGGCGATCCGCGATCGTGAGCGCATCGGGGTTGATTTCGATGATGCTTCGCAGAGTCGGACCGCCGCGATCGACCGCTTCGATCCGTACGAGGTATTTCTCGGCGAGCGATCGCGCGGTGTCATGTCCCGAGCCCATGCGATCCTGCAGATCGCGGATCGTTGCTTCTTCGAGGTCGAACGTCGGTCGAGCGGGCGACTGCGCCGCGAGCGTCGCGGCGGCAAGCAAGGCGACCGTGAGCAGGATTCGGCGCATCCCGAAATGATAGAGGACGCGGAGGGATCTCCGCAGGCTCCGCGATCTCACGCGTGACGGGAGTGGACAGGCGGCGCGGCGTCGGCGATGAGCGCTTCGATCTGCTCTGCCGGGCGAACGCCGACCACGCTCTTGGCGGCTCGACCGCCGACGAATATCGTGAGGGTGGGAATGGAGCGGATGCCGAATCGTTCGCCGAGATCCGTGAGGACGTCGGTATTCACTTTGACGACGAGTGCGTGCCCGGCCTGCCGCGCGGCGACCTTCTGCAGTTCCGGCGTCACCATCCGGCACGGGCCGCACCACGGCGCCCAGTAGTCGACGACGACCGGAATCGAGGCGCTTGCCACGAGTCGATCGAACACCGCCGAGGAGGGGACGTCGATTGGGACGTTCGGAGGCGAGATGGGCGTCTTGCAATGGGCACAGCGCACCATCGCCGAAAGGTTTTCGTAAAGCAGTCTGTTTTTCTGGCCGCAAGACGAACACGCGGCAACAACCCCTCGTTCATCGAGACGCCAGGACGACTCCATTCAATCTATTATCGTCCGATTGTGGGACTGCGCTGTTCGGTCCTGAACGTCTCGGCCCCCGGCCTCTGCGTGAAACGCGAGCCTTTCGGCGAGCAGGTCGCCTGGCACGCCGCTGGCTAAGCTCTCCACGATGCTCTTCCAAAACCTCCGGCACACGCTTCGACTGCTCCGGACCGCTCCCGGCTTCACGGCCGTGACCGTGTCGACCCTTGCGCTCGGCATCGGTGCCAACACTGCCGTGTTCAGCGTCGTCGATGCCGTGATGTTGAAGCCGCTGCCGTATTTCGATCCCGATCGGCTGGTGATCGTACGGGAAGGACGTTCGAATCGAAGCGTCAGTACCGACGTGACGCATGGCTCATCGTCTGCCGTGGCGCCGGCTAATCTGGTGGACTACAGTCGGGAAAACCGATCGTTCGAGAGCCTCGCCGGCTACGCGAGAAGCTCGATGAGCCTCACGCGCAGCGGACCGCCCGAACAACTGATCGGCGAGGCCATCACGTGGAACTATTTCGCGACGCTCGGCGTCCTGCCCGGGCTCGGCCGGCCGTTCCTGCCCGAGGAAGACCGTCCCGGTCGACCGCATGTGGTGATCCTGACCGATTCGTTGTGGCGGAGCCGTTTCGGCGCGGATCCGTCGATCGTCGGGCGGTCGATCGTGTTGAACGGCGAGTCGTACAGTGTTGTCGGTGTCACGCCGCCGGCGTTTGAACCGCTGACGCAGTTCGGGTCGAGTACGCCGGTCGCGTTCGTCGTTCCCGCGGCCTACCCGGATGATTTGCTCGCCAATCACGGCGATCATGAAATCAATGTCGTCGGCCGGCTCAAGCCGGGCGTGTCGATCGGGCAGGCGCAAGCGGACCTGACCGCGATCGCGGGCCGTCTTGCGGAGCGGTATCCGAGCACAGCGGGCAACCTGCTCACGGTGACATCGTCGCTGGCGAGCGAAATCGCGCGCGACGTCCGCACGTCGCTGCTGCTTCTGGTCGGCGCGGTCGGCCTGATGCTGCTCGTTGCGTGTATCAACGTTGCGAATCTGATGATTGTTCGCGCTGTCGGACAGCGACGCGAAGTCGCCATCCGTCTGGCGATTGGTGCGTCGCGTCGGCAGATCGTCGCGGACATGATGACGCGCGGGCTCGTGCTCGGCATTCTGGGTGGTGCGGCGGGCCTGCTCTTCGGTACATGGATCCGTGATGGGCTCGTCGGAATCGCCCCGACGTCCATTCCGCGCCTCGAGCATCTGGAGCTGAATAGCCGAGTGCTCGTCACCACCATTGCGCTCTCGATGCTGACCGGCATCATTGCCAGCGTGCTGCCCGCGTGGCAGGCATCGCGGACCGACCCAGCTCCGGCATTGAAGGTGACCGAACCGACGGTGTCTCGTGCGGGCGCCATTCTGCGGTGGCGAGGCATGCTGATGGCAGGAGAGGTGGCGGCGGCGGTTGTCCTCGGTGTGGCCGCGGGACTGCTGATCAAGAGTCTCTTGACATTGAACCGCGTCGATCTTGGTTTCCAGACCGAACGCGTCCTTGCGGCGAATATCGTGCTGCCCGAGGCGCGCTATGCAGATGCGAATGCGCGGCTGCGATTCTTCGAGGAGTTTGCCGGCCGCGTGAAGCGTCTTCCTGGCGTCGAGGCGGTCGCATTCGCTAATCGTCTGCCGATGCGCGGGGGATGGAGCAGCGGCTTCGTCCTGGACGGAATTGATACAGGTCAGCGCGACGCCGAATTCCAGGCCGTCAGCCCCGGATATTTCGCCACGCTCGGGATCCCGCTGGTCCGGGGCCGCCTGCTGACCGATGACGATCGTGCGGGCACGCAGCACGTGGCGGTCGTGAGCCAGGCGTTCGTCCGCAAACTGCTCGGCGATCGCGATCCGGTTGGCCAGACCTTCCGTCGAGACGGCCCCGGCGCACCCACGATCACGATTGTCGGCGTTGTCAGCGACGTACGGCGTGGAGGCAGGAGCGCCGTGATGCAGCCCGAAGTGTACCTGTCGGCCGCGCAAACGGACGTGTATCCCGTCCGAATCGCAGACGTCGCCGTGCGCGCCGCCGGCGATCCACACATCCTCGTGGCGGCCATCGAGCGTGCGGTCTGGGCGATCGATCCGGATCAGCCGCTGACCAACGTGAAAACGCTCGACGAGGTACTGTCGACGTCCATGTCGCAGCGACAGTTCGAGCTGATTCTGCTGACGTCATTCGCGGCCCTCGCTGTCGGTCTGGCGGTCGTGGGTGTGTATGGTGTTGTCG